>CAYREZ010000001.1:0-965 GCA_964423565.1 uncultured Gammaproteobacteria bacterium
GGGCAAGACCCATAACCTTATATTCATGTTCGTGCGGCTTCATTCCCAGAAATTTGGTCACATAACCGTAAATATAACCGATTGAATATTCTCTGGGTGTATTTGATAACATTCTGTGCTTAGCTCCCTCAAAAACACTTACGGTCGCACAGTTACCATCTCCTTCCCCGTCAAGTGTTAAAACCAAGGCTTTACTCTGGTTATAGGAAGATGAATAGTAACCGGCGGCAGCGTGGCTTAAATGATGATCAAAACTAACAATTTTATCGACAGAAATTTTCAAATAATCAGCAATTTGTTTTTTCTGAATTTGGGCGTAGTAGATTGTAAGCAATTTTACCGCAAACCTGTATGAAACCTGACCTAGTGGTCTAAAGATGTTTGGAAAATAATATCTTACTATTCTGAAAAATTTTCTTAAAGTCATACCAAAGCCAAATAACCTAGACAAAAGATTTTCTGCCTGAGTAGATTTTTTATTGTCTAAAGAGAAATGTGAGGGAGGTAAGTTTGTATAAGGGGTTGTTACCAAATCCAAATCTTCTCCTTTAATACCCGCCTTTGACAGACAATAACTTATTGACTTTTGAGGAAACCCGTTGTAATTTTTGATTCCATTAAATCTTTCTTCGCTGGCGCAGGCAATTACTTTACCGTCTTTTAGTAAAACGGCTGTGGCAACAAACCCGTATGAAATTCCTAATATATACATATTTACATAATTCTATCTTTGCTATTTTAGTTCATATAAAGTGAATAATACATATAGATAAATTAGCATATTAATAAGTGTGGTAGAGTTTATGAAGAATATCGGAAAGAATAATTAAATGACATGCTGGATGATTTATTGTACAAGAGTCCAGTTTCAAAATAAATCCTGAAGCATATTTATTTTCAGAGAAAACTTTGGTTTTGGGTTGATATTATTGTAATTTATTCTTTTTCCTTTTAACAAACACTGA
>CAYREZ010000001.1:975-38493 GCA_964423565.1 uncultured Gammaproteobacteria bacterium
GAGCTTGTTGCCCAATTCTCCAAGCTCGCTCGAAAATACGGAGTCGGAAATATTTCCACGATATTCAAAACCGCATCTTACTAATAACTCGTAAACTTGGGCAAAGTCTTTCTCACCTCGATATAGTCCCTTGAAACTCGTCTCAATAATAACTATCGATACTTCTTTTAAAACTATTTTGCCCGAATTTAATATAAAATATTCCGATCCCTGAGTATCTAGCTTTAATACAACATTTTTTCTAAGTATTATCTTTTTAAAATAGTTGTCCAAGGTGTTGGTTTCAACTTGAACTTTTTTGATTTTTTTTATGAACTCATATTTTCCCAGATTTTTTTTAAACTGTAGTAAAGATGAAGCGGGTATAAAACTGCTTTTATAAAAAGTTGATTTGCCTGTATGAGCACCTAGGGCCAATTTCTCTACAGTAGCGTCAGATGAAAATTTTTGTGCCTTTATACTGTTATAATTTTCAACCAAAGGTTCAAAAGCATATATTCGTACTTTTGGAAACAAGTAATTAATGACTTTTGTAACTCTTCCTTTATAAGCACCAACATCGATAAACGTGTCAACTTTATAACTTCTCAACCATTCGTACTGGATATATACCGGAATATAAACTTCCTGAACAATTAAGTAAAATAGTTTGGGGTTTAAAATCAAATAAATTCCGAAAAATATATAATTTTTTAACTTTTGAGATAACATTTAATTAATTGCTGATAAGAACTGGCTTAGAAAACTTTTCTCAAACCATTTTCTTTGAGTCTTTTCGCTATTTAAGAATTTTCTTCCCGCATCTATATATTTGTTATAATTTTTTTCCTCTAACGAATGTAAAAATAATAGCAATTTTTTGTAACTGCTGAAGTTTCTGAAATCTATAAAGGTTTCTTCAGGTATATATTTATTAATATTCGAGGCGCCATAATAAATTGGGATACAACCCGCTTTAAAACAATCGAAAACTTTTTCTGTTATATAGCCGTCTGCCGAAGCGTTTTCAAAGCTTATGTAAAATTTAAAACCAGAAATAACTCTTATTTTGTTATTACCTTTTATCTCTCCCTTAAAGGTTTTATATTTTTTAAAACCGAATATTTTTTCTTTCAGGCTAAATGGGTCAGGTTTGTCCCAACCATAACCATATAAACTGAAATCGAAAGGAATTTCTCGATCAAAGAAACTTAATCCCTTCAACCTTTCTTCATATAAGTCCTTTTTAAAAGGACTAATCAGTTTGAACAAAAAAGGAGCAGATTTCTTTTTATTTACCGTCACCAAAAATTGCTTTTGAGAATAACTTTTTTTTGGGACCTTAATATTCAAGGAGGGCTGAGGTATATAAATCTTGAAACGCTTTTTATTATCTACAATCCTATCATTCCATGTATAAACACGCCTAAAGAAATTGTGTAAAAACTTAAAATGATTAAAGGGATTAACAAGAGGAGACTCAAAACAAAAAAGTATATTTTTGTCTATGTGAGTAAATAAATTAAACCAGTCTTTTACGTTCCACGGATACGGAACGTCGCAGTAAACATAAAAGTCAGCTCTAGGCTGTTTTTTAATATCGTGTGTATAAACCACAACGCCGTATTTTTTGAGTTTCTTGGGAAGGTCAAAAAAAATATTATGACCATTATTAATTTTGAATAGCTTATTTTTTAAAAATAATTTACCATAAAACGGCTTAATGCTCACATACTTCATTTTCATATTAACTTGCGGCTTCTCAAGAAGTTGAATAAACTAATTCTCATTTTTGAGGGCATAAACCAAATGGTTGTATACTCAGCCAAATTATAAATAACAGCATAGATGGAAGGCTTATACCCTAATTTACGAATAGCGTTTAATTTGACCTTAAGTCCTCGAATTTCAATAGATTTAAGGTTCTTATGACTGCTAGAAGTCGTATATAGAGTATATTTAAGAAGATATTTTGGAATCGTAGCAAACTCATATTTCGTCCCGATTTTAAACCAGAGGTCTAAATCTTCAACTGGAAAAATGTTTTCCACATAGCCACCAAACTCTTGATATGCTTTTTTCCTAAACATGACAACTGGGTGAGCAAATGGGTTATATCTAAATATGACTTTTTTTAAATCGTTTGACGCAGTAGGATATTCCCGTTTTGAAATTTCCTTGCCCCTTTCATTTATTACCGTCATATAGGCACCCACTACTGCCACTTTGGGGTTTCTTTCCAGAACTTTATATTGCAATTCCAATCGCGCTACATCTGAAACGTCGTCGGCATCCATTCGAGCAATAATATCTGCCTTGGCGTAACTAATTGCTTTATTCAATGTCTTGGCAATTTTTAAATTTTTTTTATTACTGAAGATTCTTATTCGTTTATCATCACGCACATATCTTTTTGCAATCGATAAGGTCTTATCAGAAGAACAGTCATCAACAATAATGAGTTCGAAATCTTTTTTTGTTTGGTTTAAAATACTTTCTATTGCCCTGGCTATATATATTTCAGCATTATAAGTAGGCATAACAACTGAAATACTTGGTTTATTTTTCATTTTTAACTGTATAATCAGTTTTTAATCCCAGGTTTCTTTTTAGCAAGAATAAAAATTCCAACACCCCAGGATTTTGGGGTCCATAAGTCATTTAATTTATCCACAAAATTTACAAACTTAAAAGCATAATTAAATATTCCCGATTTTTTGGAGGTTATTTCAAACTTGCTTACTGCTTTTATTGTTTCTCGAGACAAATTTCCGCCATATAACTTTTTCGCAGCAAAGTGCATCAAATTGTGGTTAAAAGGTAATGACCAAAAAGTTAGGGGTTCGGCTAAGCTTACATTAAATCCGGCGGCTTCTACGACATTCTTAATTTGCTCAGGTTTATAAAGTCTTATATGCTGATTCCAAATTCCTGCCCAGAAACCCGATTTTATATGGGTACCGAATACATTTTGCAAAACCCAATTTATCGGATCCCAAAGAAATGGAAAATTATAATTTGGAACCGTCAAAACCATGGTTCCCTCTTTTTTCAAAACCCTTTTCACTTCTTTTAATCCTTTCAAATCGTTTGGCAAATGCTCGGCTACTTCACTCATAACAATCTTGTCAAATATCCTATCTTTGAAGGGTAGTTTTTTCATTAAATCAGCCTGAACAAACGGGATATTTTTTCCTTTTAAGTTTCTTTTTGCTGAAGCGAGAGCGAGAGGATCAAAATCAGTTCCGGTCAACTTTAGTTTCATACCTAAATTCGAAAGTAGATGTAAATAGTATCCGTCTCCGCAGCCGACATCTAAAATATTATCACCATCCCGCGGATTAAGTTCTTCTACTATTCTTCTTGCCCTTCTTTTTAATGCCATGTCACCGGTGTTCTTAAGTAAAACCATAAGTCTATTTGATAAGAATGTTTGATGATTTTTGTTGGACGATGGCATACTACTTTATATAAGTTGAAATAATAACATCCGCATTAACTTCAGAGTATTTCTTTTCTGCAAATTTTCTCGCATTATCTGACAATTTTTTTAGTTTATCAGGATTTTTATAAAAATACTCAGCCGACTCTTTAATCTTTTCTGGAGTCACGTCGATTAACTTTCCCACGCTTTGGTCAATCGCCTCCGGAATTGCGCCTCTATTAGATCCGATTACCGGAGTACCACACGCCAAAGATTCCAAAATCACTCTTCCGAAACCTTCCTCATGTACCGAAGGAACTATTAAAACATCCGCCGCATTATAGTACTTAGGCAACTCATCATTATCTATTTTTCCTAAGTATTGAACATTGGAAATTGGAAATCCATCGACTTCGCTCGGGACGGTGAGTTTGTCGAACCGTTGGAAATTGGAAATTGTATTTTCCATCGGTCCTGTTCCAATTATCGTCAAAGTTATGTTTTTATCCCAAATTTTAGCCACTTCCAAAAGTTCATTAATACCCTTTTCTAGCACTAACCTCCCCACAAATAAAACAATAAATTTATCTTCCCAGCCAATCTGTTTTTTAACTTGTCTCTTGTTACTTGTTGCCTTAAACTTATCTAGATCCACCCAATAAGTAAACTCTTGAATTTTAATGTTATCTATCCCCAGACTTTTAATTTCTTCAGCTGATTGTTTGGATAATACCAAAATCTTATCAGACTTATTAAAAATCCATTTGGCAAAGATGTGATATAAACCTGCTTTTGGAAAATTATATATCGAGTGCGTCGTAGTTATAACTTTTTTAGAGAAAACTTTGCTCCAAAAAACCGCTGCAAATCCGGCAATAAGTCCATGACTGTGTATAACAGAAATATTTTTTTCTTTAATCAATAAAACTGGTATAAACAGAAAAAGTCCCGGTATTAAGTACATAAATTCCAAAATAGGATTGTTAACAAGATTATAAAAAACGCCACCGAACCACGGAATTCTATAAATAGTCAAATTACCATTCTTTTCAATAAACGGTGCTGAAGCTTTTGTCGTGATAGGTTTATAAGTTAATACATCAACCTTCCAACCTTTTTTCAAAAGGACTTTTGTCAGATCATCAAAATGCGTTTCGATTCCGCCAATATTGGGCGAATAAGCAATAGTAGTAAGAAGTACTTCTTTCATTTCTTAAATAACTTAATTATTGCGAACTTACAGCTCACATAACCATATATCAAGGTGGTTCCAAGGCACATTAAAGGGTGAACAAACCAGGCTAAATCCCTGATTTTTATATATCCCTTCAACGATTCTCCCACAGGACCTATTATCGTCAAGCTGTATAAAACAAAAAGAACTACCTTAATACCGTCGCCTTTCATAACAACACTCCACCGCCTTTTCCCATGTTCCTGAAAATGATATCTTTCAACAAATATTTTCCTTCTATTCAAGAACTCTAAAAGACCTCGGGAATGAGTTAAATGGATTATCGAATTTTTAACAAATGCAAATTTCCTATGACCTTTTACGACAACGTCATATAACACGTCAATCGGGTAATGATTATCGGGATCCGCTTTAGCATTATCTAGAATAAGTTTGCGTCGCATCAAACAACCATTGCTTCCTATAGAAGGAAATTTCCTGGGGTCTTTTTCAAATTCAACTAAAAAATACTTACCCATGTCCTTTGCTTTTCCGACTAAACTCCACGATCTTGAAATTTGATTCATTCTATCCGCTTTTCTTAAAAAATAAGGTAACGGCTCACTCGTACCAAAAAGTGCAAAATAGCGATCCAATAAATCATAGTTTTTATCGTAATGGTAGTAACAAGTTGATGATGCTACAACATCTTTATGCACCAAAAGAGGGTTAACCATATTTTTTAGCCAATTTTTATCGGGCAAAAAATTATCATGATCAATTATCAGTACGAACTCACTTTTTGCTTTATTAAATGCAACCCCTCGGTTATATTCTGCGTGTTGTTTTTTTTTGGGAATTCTTAGCACTTTTGCATTATATTTTTTCGCTATAGCCAAGGTTTTGTCTGTCGAACCACCATCTCCCAATATTATTTCTATCTTCTGCTGGGGATAATTTTGAAGTCTTACCTTACTAAGACATCTGTCTAAAGTTTTATCAGAATTGTAGGTTGCAACACATACGGAAATTGAGGGAAGGACTCTAGTTATTTTTCCCATATAAATCGCATAAGTCTTACCCAAAGAAATTGTGGTAAAACATTCTTAAGCAAAATCATTATTTTCGCATCTGTTCCAATTATCAATATTGGAAGAGGGTTGCTTTTATTGATTAAAGTAATAATTTTCGCGGCGACATAATCCGGGGTCAGCATGGGAAATAATAACTTTAAAATTAAAAACTTTTCCCGCGCAGGCTTGTGATGTAAAACCGTCGTATTCTCGCCTGTTTTTTTAATTGCACCCGGGATAATATTGATGACGAAAATTTTGTCTTTATATAACTCGTAGTACAGCGCGTCGCCCAAGGCTTCTAAGGCGTGTTTGGATGCTGAGTATAAACCGAAGTTCGGAAGCGAAATTAACCCGTTTAATGAAGTTATGTTGACGATTTTTCCTCCACCATTCATCTTCATCAATGGATAAATATTTTTAATTAATCTAAATACTCCGAATAAATTAACGTTAACAATATCCCTAAAATCCGATTCAGAAAAACCCAAACTCGGCCCGCTAATGGTATATCCTGCAATATTTACAAGTACATCTACTTTTTTTTCTTTTTGGCTAATCTTACTTACTAGTTTCTCGCAGGCGTCTGAATTAGTAATATCTAAAGTGAGGGCAATAATGTTTTGATATCCATATTCAACTTTTTGTTTAGATAGGGCATATACAATGTAATCTGCCTTCGATAAACGCAAAATAACCTCTCTACCAATTTCACTGTTTGCTCCAGTAACAACTGCAATTTTTTTCATAGACTTTCTATTAATTCAAGACTTTCTTTGGTAGCCTTTTTCCAATTAAATTTGCTCGCCCATTTTCGACAATTTTTTTGCATAGATTGGTATTCAATCTTATTGCCAACTAGTTTTAAAGCATTTTCAGCTAAAGCTTTATATTCTCCCTTCCCTACTAAAATCCCTGTCTTGTTATTAACTACCGAATCTTTTAAACCATGCACATTATACCCTACAACTGGTGTACCTACCGAGTTCGCTTCGATATTTACCAATCCCCATCCTTCATGATAAGAAGGATTAATTAAAAGTTGTGCACTTGCCAGCAAATCAAACTTTTTAGAATCGGTTACATAACCCCAGATCTTTAATTTTTCAATAATTCCTACATCGCGAGCTAATTGTTTTAATTTTCTTATATAAGCACCGGTTCCGGTTCCGACTATCCAATATTGCCAATTATCATCCTTCCTTTCTATTTCGCCGAAAACTCTTACTGCATCAAAAGTACCTTTATCTTCGCTTATCGCTCCTAAATAAATAGCTGTTTTTTTTGCTTCTTTATCGGGAAGGATTTTAGGAAGATGTAACTTAACACCGTTTTGGATAATTGTTATATTGTTCTTTGGAATTCCCCAATCAACAAGATCGAATTTTGTTGAGTTTGAAACAGTTAGAAATGGTATTTTCCTGTAAAATAAACGAAAAATATAACGCTCAAAAAAAATACCAAAAATAGAAGGTAGAATATTTAAGGGCTTAGGCCAAGGATTAAGTTTCCAAACTTCCCTTGCCACTTCATGAATGAATCCAAGTTTGCGTGACCTTACATATAGAGGAGTGAAAAAAGGGATTCCATGAAACTCATCAACAACAAGGTCAAATTTTGGATGTTTTTTAAGGAAGTACCATAGGAATGCCCGTATTTTTACTCCGAATACTGCTTCCCCAGACCTTATAATCCTTACTCCGCTTACTTTTTCGTCTCTCTTCGCCCCTATATAAAATGAAGAAAATAAGCAAACGTCGTGTCCCCCCATTACCCAGGCTTTTGCGTGTTCAAACGTGACTTGTTCAGCTCCTCCAGCGTTCGGATGACCTTGGCTTCTCCAAGAAAGTATAAGTATGTTCATTTAGTTGATATTAACAAACCCCTTCAGTCCCCTATATATAATAGAGTAAAATACAAAACTTCCTACTACAAGTGAATCATAAATAAGATGAGGAATTAGAGCAAATAGCAGAATGGTAAAAACGGATCTCCAACCTTTCCGATACGAAAGTGGAAAAAGGAGTAGCGTCCATTCCCAAGCATGAAATGGTACTATCGCTCTTTTTGTATTCAGAAAATAAGATGCCGAGATGAAATCAAAAACATTAAATTTGAAACCAAAATATAAAAAATAATCCAGTAAGTGATCCAGATCCAATAAATAAGTGAGTAAAATTACAAAAAGGGCACTTTTAAGAGATCTTGTTTTTATAAAAATTATATAAGCAAAAGGAATTGCGAATATTCCGTGAATCATCTCCTGCAAAATAAAATTGGGCGAGATATTGCTCATCTGGAGTTTAAAGTTAGGTAGGACGGAGTCACCCAATTGGACTTATTTTTATCTTCATAAAATCTAAGAATCCTTAGACGATAAAATACTGCTGCAGTATCCCAAATCATGCTCATGATTGTTTTGATAAAACCTTTTGAGGTAATTGTTGAAACACCACCCTCAAATTTCATTTTCAACTCAACCGGAGCTTCATAAATTTTTCTGAAACCTAAATAATTTGCGACTGCTAATATCTCGATATCAAAAGCAAATGCTTTAACGAGCATCCGCGGAAGAACGCTCTCTAACACTTCCCTCCTGAAAAATTTCATTCCAACCTGGGTATCACGTATTTTCAAACCAAAAAGTATTCTTACCAATATCTGGTACCCCACGGAAAGTATTTTCCTCTGCCAAGGATAAATTACTTTACTTGCAGGGTGTCGCTTTGAACCGACTATAATATCCGCGTCATACCAAATAAAGTGCTCTAATAACATATTTATGCCGTTTGGGTTGATTTCAAGCCCGGCATCAATAAATCCGATAATATCACCTTTAGCTTTTGCCATTCCGTAACGAACAGCATGCCCTTTACCTAAATTATTTGAATAGCCTACGACTTTAACTTCAGGATACTTCACTGCTACTTTCTTTGCAGCTAAATAAGTTTTATCGCGACTTCCATCATTAACACATATTATTTCATAGCTGTATCTCAGCTGATTTAGCACTTTTACGATTTTAAGAAGACCAGTCTCTATAAACTTCTCTGCGTTATAGGCTGGAACTACAATACTAACTGTTTTATCCCTGTGTGGTTGATATACTTTTTCTATTTTCATATACGAAGTAGATAATTAAGGATAAGAGTAGAAAGCTGGCTGAAAAAATCGACACATTAATTATTTGCAAAATATCTTTATGATACTTCACTATGCCGATTATTTGTACTATCGCAAATATAAGCGGGATTATCCATATTTTTACCCGCTCAACCGATAAGTAAAACGAGGTGATTATTGTGGTTAGTGTGAATATTAGAATAAAAATTCCGAAATTAATAAGGTATTTTGACGCCTCTACATATTCACTTCCAAAAAGCACTGAAACCATCAGTTCGGGCAAAAGATAATAAAGAGTAAGTATTGCTATTCCCAATATACTAATCATCAGGAAGCTTAAAATTAAAATTGACAAGTAAGGCTTTTTCTGGCCATATTTCTTTGCTATAATTGGAAAAGCAACTGCTGCAACTGGTCCTCCTGCATAAAAAATAATTTTACCAAGAGTTGATAGCGATGCATAAAAACCGGCATCATGGGCATTCAGGTAATGCTTAGCTAGCATGACATCGGTTGACATAAAAGAATTATTTGCAATCGATATTAAAAAAACATAGAATGCGTAACTCATTATTTTTTTTGAATCATTATATTTAACAGTTTTATTCCTGGGACGGATATCGCGTAAATAATAATAACCCCAAATTACACCGAGAATTGACGAGACAAATAAACCCAATACAGCACCGAAGCTTTTAAAACCAAGGTAGATAAACATTAAGCCCAGAAACAATCTACCCAACAGGTCAACGTTTGCCAAAATTGCTACCTGCGTAAAACGCAGTAATCCTTGCAAAAATGAACGGATAGAAAATATTAGCAAGAACAAAAATAGGGTTGGACCAATTAGTAAAACGGTTGCCAGCTCAATGTGTAAAAAATTGGCTAGCAGTGGCGTAGATAATGTGATTAAAAAGCCTATAGAAAATCCGACAATTAGGATTCGTCTCAAAAACCATGCATATAACGATCCGAGATTCTTATTATCAGACACAGCGACGAATTTAGTTATAACTAAACCAAAAAATGAAAAGGCAGTCGAAAACAAGGTTAATGCTGAAAGTGTTGCCGCCAGCTCTCCATATTCTGCAGGGCCAAGCAATCTTCCAATAATCAGATGGTAAATATATGCGACAAAATTGGCAAAATTTGTACCGACTATCATTACCGCACTACCCGAAAACAATGGGTTGGACACAATACTTTGAGCTGATATTTTAGTACCGAAAATTGTAAAGTGAAAATTGTAAATTTTTTTCATGATATCCAATATCCCCTAACAAAAAGGGAAGTTGCTATACCTAAGCATATAAAAAGTAAAAGATAAACACTACCTCTTACGATAACCGACTGCTTACTTAGGTATAGAGATAAAATAATAAACGCAGGAAAAAGAATAACTACATATCTGGGAAGGGATGAAAAACTGCCTGAAAGTGTAGGAATGAGAAATGCCACAAGTAAATAAACTGCATAACTAAGTCTAATTCTGACTTTATTTAGTTTTCCAACAGCTGCCAATAACCCAAACACAACTAACAAACTAAAAATTACGGCTGTAAGAAATTCTAACCATGTAGTAAATACTACTGGAAAATATGAGTAATTGATATTCGGTAATATTTTAAAAATATATCTGTAAAATACTTGGGGTAGCAATATTAAATTTGAACTTCTTTGCTGGCCGTAAATAGCTACATTATGTAAAAAATCCAAAGCATCACCTGTATTTGTTTTGATATAAAACATGTACATTAATAACGTCATGGGAATTAACAAAATGGCACATAAACTTTTCACCAAATAGAGATTCCCAGACTTAATTTTTTTATTTTTTTGTAGTACATATAACTCCGCTAAAAGTGCTGGAAAAAGAGCGATTCCTACTAATCTGGTTATTGCTGCGAGTCCGCCCAGAGTTCCAACAAATAACCATTGTTCTCTTCGTGCGAAATAAAAAGTCCAAACTGACAATGCGAAAAACAAACTTTCACTATATAAACTTCCAAAATAAAAAGATGTCGGAAATAATAAGATCAGTAAAAGTGTAGTTCTGACAATATTATCGGAATAATCTAATCTTACAAGTCTTATTAGTCCTATTAGTCCTATAAAAAAAGAGAGATTAGATATAATTAGACCTGAAAACGCATACCCCACGAACGCACTACCGAATAAGTTAGCAAGACTTCTGATTAATACCGGATATAAGGGAAAGAAGAAATAAGTCAGCGGTTTATACCCGTCTCTTGCAATTGCTAAGAAATGCTCTCCGTCAAAGTTTGCCCATGACCAGAGATATGGATATAACAAATAATTTACCCTTCCTCCTCCCAAAAAATTCACCTGAAGGGGTACTACCGATATCGCAATTAGAAGAATAATAAAAAGAAGTAATCTCCATGTTAAATAATAAACTATAAGTTCTTTAAATCGCATAGTCCCTATATACAAAATGCTAACTCCTGTTTACCGATTTATACACTTTTAAGGTTTCTTTAGCTGTTTTTTCCCAAGAAAAATCTTTTACTCGATTAAACCCTTTCTTAATTAAGTGAGCTTTAGTACTTTTATTCTCAAGTATTTCAGCTATTTTATTAGCCAAATTTTTCGGATTCCTCGGGTCGACTATAAGGGCTGCACCGTCAGCGATTTCCACTAGTGCTTGGGTTTTCGATATCACAACAGGTACACCGCAAGCGAACGCATTAACGACTCCAATCCCGAAACCTTCGTAGAAGGATGGCTGGCAATATACTGAAGCCAAACTATAAATTTCAAACAATTCTTCATTTGATACATAACCAACTCTTAATACATTGGGATTATTTCGATATTTATTCAAAAATGTTGAAAATGACTGATTTTCGGGATGATTTAAATCCACTTTTTCATCAACCGCCTGTTTCCCCACTATAATCAGGGGAATTTTCACTAGACTACAAGCATCTGTTAAGGTTACAATATTTTTGTTGTAATTAACGTCTCCGACATAAAGTACAAATTTTTTAGGTAAATTATACTTTTCAACAACCGACGTAGAATTATTTTTTTTCTTAAATTCCAGGTTTGGAGCCAAATAAATTACGTCGATTTTAGTACTCGGTACGTCTAAAAGTCTTACAATATCTTTTTTCGATGTCTCGGAATTAGTCACGACTCTATCGACACTTTTAAGAAGAAACTTTTGTTGAAAAAGCTTGATCTTACCTCTTATTCCCGGTGGATAATGATCAGGATAGATCAAAGGTATACAGTCATGAATCATAACTATGGTTTTGGTATTTTTGAACAATTTAGGGCGAGAGAAATATACGCGAAAGTCGGTATGATGAAGAATGTCATAAGTAGCAAGTTTGGGATCATTTATTGTGGTAAGACCCAAACTAAGATTGTCAGTTTTTAACTGCTTAATAGAATCGTACAATTTCTTAGTATAAACACCGATTCCACGCACCGAATCGGCCTTACCGCTTTCCGTAACCAATGCTACTCTCATGAAGATATTATATCCTGAAGTTTGGCTTCCCTCCAATCACTGATCACTTCATATAAATAGCCGTCAATCCTCCGAGCACATATTTTTATATTTAATATCCACATTTTTTAGCATAAATATGATATAATTGTCCTATATTATGAGAAAAGAAACACCTAGTATCGGAGAAGCACAAGAACGAATTGGCATCCCAAAAGAAATACTATTAATAAACGGTGATACTAAGGTTCTTGTGTTAACAGAGGGTGCGATGATCACCAAATTTACGGTAAGCAGTACAGATATTCTTTATCCCGATCAAGTAATTGAGACCGTAAAAGGTCCCAAACGAAGGGGTGGTATACCCCTGCTTTACCCTCAAGCCGGTCCGATTACTGAAGACGGTGAAGAATTTAGACTATCCCAACACGGCTTTGCTAGAGATCAAGAATGGGAAGTTACTGAACTTGGAGAAAATAATGACACCGTAACACTTAGGTTAATTTCAAATGAAGAAACAAGAAAAATGTTTCCTTACGACTTTGAATTGAATTATAAAATTACAGCACTGGAAACTGGCTTAAGAGCTGAGTTAGTAGTTTTGAATAAATCCGACAAGAAAATGCCAGTAGCACCGGGTTTCCATCCTTACTTTAATATTCCCGTTGAAGATAAACCTGAAATAACAACTAACATTGTGGGGTTCGAACCCGACAAGTATGACTGGAACAGTTCACAAATGTATGGAATGCCTCATCCAACTATTTTTAAATACCCCGGCAATGAAATAGAAATACAGTCTTCTCCTGAGCTAAAGACAATGATGATTTGGTCGGAACAAAAAGGTGATTACGTGTGTTTTGAACCTTGGACCGGTAGAGTTAATGTACTACAGGATCCCGACAAAAGGTTAGAGGTTAAACCTAACGAATCCCAAACTGTATTTATTGAAATAAACCATAAAGACGTTGAAAGTATTTAAAAATACCCTTTTCCTTCATTTTCTTTTAACAACGCTAAAAAAAATAATGGAAATTTCTTAAATTGTGATCTTTTTCCAAATCAAAATACCCTCATCCTTACTTGTGCCGTAATTACAATAGAAGTTCCCATAAACCATCTATTTTAAACTTAAATTGTTTACGTTTTTCCTTTTTTACTTTCTTCAAAATAATGTCTCGGGTATATCGGCGTCTCCGGCTCGAATGAATCGCGTTTTATTTTAGTTACTATATGTTCAGCTAACCAAACCGGATCTAGGTATTTCTTACCCTTTTTTTGTTTTAGGATTTTATCTTCCAATGTCAAAGGACCAAAAGACGTCAATACACTTCCTAAGATTAAATGGACAAAGTGAATATTAGTTTTAGAGTATTCTTTAGCAATTGATAGCATTAAACCCCTAAGTGCGAACTTCGAAGCACAATATGCGGACCTGCCCGGTAAAGCAACCTTTCCCATGCCCGAACCCATACTGATGACGTATGCGTTTTCGGATTTAGCCAAAAGATGTAGAAGTCTATGGGTAGTCAAAAACGCCGCATCAACATTCACCATAAATGATTTTTTCCACTCATCATATTCTAGCTCAGAAAACTTTTTATAGACTCCGATTCCTGCAGCATTAAATAAGATATCTACTTTTATTGCTTCCTTTTCGAGAAACTTCGCCAAACCTGCAGTCGATGTTTCACTGGTCAAATCGGCTATATAAATATTTGCTCTTCCGCCGTGCTCTTCAATACTTTCTTTCAAACCTTTCAAAACAATTTCATTTCTTGCGACCAAAAAAACGCGAGCACCTTCCCGGGCTAAAACTTTTGATATCTCGCGCCCGATCCCTCCGCTTGCCCCGGCTACTACCACAATTTTATCTTTAAGCTGCATCAATCGTAATAATATCACTCAGATAAGAATATTTGAACCTTGCAAGGAGAATCCTTTAAAGGTAACATAAGTCGTGCCTAGTAGAAATGTAATTAAAATTTACATAGAAAACGGTTACTACCATATTTATAATCGCGGAGTTGAGAAACGAATAATCTTTAAGGATACACAGGATTATAAAGTTTTTTTAACATACCTTAAGGAATACCTCTCACCACCACCTAAACCGGAACATATAAAAACTATATTCATCTTACAAGGAGAATCCTTTAAAGGTATTAAAAGACAGCCAAAGAACTACTATAAAGAAATCGAACTTATTTCCTATTGCCTGATGCCAAACCACTTCCATCTGTTAATAAAACAGGTTTCAAAATATTCTATAGAAAAATTTATAAGATCTTTAGCTACGCGCTATTCAGTATTTTTCAATAAGAAATACAACAGAGTTGGTAGTTTATTCCAAGGTCCATATAAAGCTGTATTAATTTCAAGTGAAAATTATTTGCTACACTTGAGCAGGTATATACATCTTAACCCTTCGGAATATACTGACGATCTAATTAACTCATATTCGTCATATGCAGCTTATTTAGGATTACGTAGAACAAATTGGGTTAATTCCGATATTGTTCTAAATTACTTTAATAAACCTGTTGTAAAAGATTTTATAAAAGTAAATACTTATAAGCGTTTTGTAGAAAAATATAAAAAGGATTCTAGAAAACTTCTAGGGAAATTAACTCTCGAAAATTAACTATATTCACCTCTCAAGGAGAATCCTTTAAAGGTCAAGATTTAACACTTTGCCAATACTTAAAATAAGCAATCGGGTAACGTAATGCAGAAAAAACTGACCAGATAAAGCCGCGCATACCGTCTAAGTATCCTTTATGCCTCAGGTAGAGTAATAGAAAGAGATAGAAAGGTTTAATAAATGAGAAATATAAAAGATGTATGATGCTACGCTTGGACTTAAACTTAATCTTAAACTCTTTTGCCTGTAGGTCGGTATACCGATTCAGTCTCTCCAAGTACCGGCTAAATGTTGGGGATTCATGGTGTTCTAAGTCGTTAAAGAGCCATGCAACTTCCCCATCAACTTCCATTAGTTCATGAACCGACTTTGCCGGAAATTTTGCCTTACCGAACTTTACTAGTCTTATAACTCCGTCTGGATAAACTCCTGCGTGAACCAGTTGTTTACCTAAAAAAAAGTTTCTGCGTGGGATGAAAAATGCAACAATCTCGCCGCTTTCCGTTCCAATATGACCTTCCCGCTTTTCAATTAACTTTTGGTGCCTCAAAAAAAGTTCATATAACTCATTTTTTTCATTACACTTTCGTTCAAACTGATCACGGACAATTTGATTGTTTTCAAATTTAACAACTTCTTTAATCTCTTCCCCCAACTTAGGTGTTACCCTCTCATCAGCATCTAATTGGAGTATCCAATTCCCGCTTGCCGCACTCAATGCCTTTTGTTTGGTAATATGGAATATTGGTTCGTGTTTTACAGTAAAAACTTTTGCTCCATACTTTTTGGCAATTTCAGGTGTTTTATCGCTTGACTCCTCGTCAAAAATGATAATTTCATCTGCAATATATTTTATCGATTCAAGACATTCACCAATATTTTGCTCTTCGTTTCTTGTTGCTAAAACAACCGAAAGTGTTTTATGAGATAAGGGTCGAAGATTATGTTTTTTCATTTTTTATATTCTCGCGACTAAAAACCTAAATCGCTTAATATCAGCTTTGCAACGGTTTCGCCGTTCTCAATTGCATAATTAGTACCGCGGTCCCAGGGATAAACCTGTTGAATATTGCAAAGGTAAAGTCCTTTAATCGGAGTAACGAATGCCGGAACATTTTTGGAGTAATTGAGCGGAATTATCGGTTGGGCAAATGGGGCTTTAAATACAAACCCCTTTGTTATCCAAGATCTATCGAACTTCGGATTAATCGTTTTTAAGAATGGATAAAATTCTCTAAGTAAATCACCGATATCTTTCTGATAGTAGGGATGTTCGTGCGGCAAATAATTTCCGATATATATTAGGTGTTCTCCACCGTAATGTTTACTCTTCATAAAATTTGTATGTTCAACAATTGCAAGGAAAGGGAAATGACTGGCATTTATATTTAACCAATAAGTTCCATCTTCCAAGAATGGCTGCTTTAATGATAAAAGAAGATTAACAGCTCCAATTCCCTTAAGATCGAGCAGTTTCTTAACATAATTTTCTGGCAACCTCTTTGTAATTTTCACAAATAAAGATGATGGCAGGGTACAGATAACCTTGTCGTATTCATAACTTTCCTTATTCGTTTCGATAATTATTTTTTTTGTTTTTTCATCTAAGTAAATACCTCTTACTGGTGTTTTATAAAAGATATTTCCTCTATACTTTTTTATTAATTCATCTAAATGCTCGGCGAATGCTAAAAAACCTCCTTCGGGATAGCCTAAAGAGGCGGTTCTTTTTTTAATTCTTGCCCAAAACCACGAGGCAGCAATTTCGCGGGAAAAGGATGAGAATTTTTTATCAAAAAGCGGTTTCCATAATATATCCCAGGATTTCGTACCCATAAAACGCTTCAAAAAGTTCTCAGAAGAAGTCCCTTCCAGCCAAGTCCCTAACGGAATAAGTTTTAAAATAGCCAGTATTAAGCCGGTCCTCAATCTATCGATAAAATTCAATTTATTAAATAAAAGCAAACTTAATGGTGAATCTAATTGGTATATTTTTCCTTCAATAAAGGTAGAGGTTTTAGGCCTTGTCACTTCTACCTTGTGTCCAATTTCTTTGGCTAAATCAAATGCCAAACTATCATTTGTAAACCAGTGGTGATAATGTGCTTCCATTGTCCATTTCCAATTCGGTTGTTTAAATCCAACAGCTAATCCACCCGGTTTACTATCCGATTCAAAAATTGTCACATCAACTCCATTTTTTGCTAGACGGTGACCAGCTGCCAATCCCCCAAAACCTGCCCCAATAATTGCTACTTTCATATAATTGCTTCGGCTTCACCAATGATTGCTATGACATCAATTTGCTACGATCTGAAAATACTTATATCCATTTGTTCCATAAATTTCCTCGACAATATTTGACTCCTCCAATATTTCCTTATCAGTTCCTGCAAATAGCGCTCCCGGATATTTTACCCTATCTTCATCCCAATTAATCTTATTAAATTCAAACTTATCGAAATTTCTTACCGTTGAAAAATTATATGTATCCCGTTGTGTCAGCTCATGATTACCCTGAAACCTAGCCGGTGGATACTTAAGATAAAACAAAAATAATATATAAGGTTGATCATATCTATTACTAACGACTATTTTATTAAATTTATCACCATTTTTCTCAACATAATCAACCAGCTCCTTTATCCCATATTGCGATGAGAAAGGATATTCTTTTGCCATATGAACCCAATACATATGCTCGTAGCGAGTGAAGTTCCAAATAACAAATAATCCAATAAACAAATAAACAAATGATTTGATGAATTTTGAAAATTGTTTGAACGCGTGTGAAGGAATTGATTATATAGCAGATAAACCGGTGGCACTGATTATCGTAAGGGGGACTACCATATTTTGTGCACGGAGTGCATGCGGTGATTGAAAAGTAAGCGCCGCGCCTACGGGTGCGACAATCAACCACCATAAGATTAGAGTATAGGATTTAAAATACTGGGATAACGATTTAATTACAAAAATGATCCCACAGACAATAAATAGTATATCAAATAAGTACATTTGCCCCGTTTCCGGCACTCGATTACGCTCTATGACATCTCCTGATAAAAAAAGAAATTCCCCGTTGTAATGCTTAACCCAGTTATTGGTAAAAGCCAAGCCATAATTTACCAATTTATTATGTATTGTTTTAGAAAATAAACCCTGAAAATTATTATGCTCACCCCTTTGTTCATTAGTCCTGGCGAGTGGCCCAGTATCTGCAAATAAGCCAACGCCTGCCATCCTCGATGTAATGTTTCCCTTTGTTAAATCTTTCGCCAACGGCATTAACGTAACCAATCCGACTAGTGCCGCTAAAGCAAAATTTAGCAAATGTTTGCGAACATATTTAAAGTAAATAAGAAATAATCCGACTCCAATAAGGGGAGTAATTACGCGTGCAGAATGATATGCGTATAAAGACAACGTAAAAACCAAAGAGCTTAAAAAAAGATATACTATATTGTTCAATCCTTTTAGGAAAAACCATAGACCTAATACGATAAAAAATGTCGCAACATTTACTTCCCATCCTCCACGCGAAAAATGTATATGCCAGGGGCTAATTGCAAGCAGAAAGCTTGCAATATGACCAGTGCCTAATTTCAAATCTCCAATTGCTAATTTCTTATTATCAAATAATTCGCCTACTAATAAATAAACCAGATAAATGGTTAAGAGCCCGAATAATGTCCCAGGAATTCTAACCGACCATGCATTTAACCCAATGAATTTTACAAAAGGTAAAACCATATAGAAATACAAACCAGGTTTATAATCGTTGAAAGATTGAAAGTGAATCGGCCAGGGATTACCATGCTCGTCTTTACCTGTTTCTAATAGTGAATAAGCGTTATAACCAATTGCAGCCTCGTCAGCATTTAAAGCAGGATAACTACCGAGTTTCCAGAACCTTAAAAATGCCGCCAATAAAATGATCAGTAGTAAAATATATTTATGATATTTATTTCCCATGTTACATATAATGATATATCATACAGATGACTATTTAATTTCTATAATACGAAAAGCAGTTTCACCATTCAAATATTTAATCTCATTTATTAAAGTGAATAATTTCGTATCGCTCGAATCTTGCGGCGGTATTCGTACCGAATCGCCAATTATTAAAGATCCGCTATCACCGCGATTTAAAGACCAGTCTATGGGAACAAATTCAATATTATCAAGTTTATTGACATATCCAACATCGCCAATTAGACCGCTATCTACTAGCTTTGACTTTTTTTGATAAACGGCTGGCGGATATTTTTGGTAGAAAAGGAAATATATATAAGGTTGAGCAAATGATTGCTGGACTTTCACTGTAGTATAATTTTTTTGAATAGGAGTGACAATTTCGACCATCTGTTTATACCCATACTCCCAAAGTTTTGAGTTATGTTTCGAAAGATGAATAAAATAAGAATCGAGGTAATAGACAAGCGAACCAACAAACAAAATAGATATAAAACTAATAAACGAAAATTTCTTTAAGTTATTACTTAAATTTTTATTAAACCCAAAAATATCAATAAGCCCAAAAGACGATAAAAATGTAAGGGGAATTACCATATTTAAAGACCTGATTGCATGTACTTGATCGCGGGATAATACTGCCGGAAGTGGTGCTAAAAGAAGCCATAACAAGATAAAATAAGTAAATTTATTCGACTTGCGGATGATAGAATTAAATCCGATAACAAGTAAAATTATATCTGATAGAAGTAGCATGCCATGATTAGGAGCAGAATGTCTTGGATTCTGCCAATCTCCTTCAAAGAACAAAAACCTACCCGAGAAGTGATTAAACCACCGACTCATTATTCCCCTTTTATAATTTAGGGGCTCGCTATGGAAAAGATAGTAATTTAAGCTACCAACTTTCTCATTCCCCTGATCTAAAAATGTCTGTAGGTATTCTTTAGTCCTAGGGTAGGAAAAAACATTGAAGACATTTAATCTTCCCGTTTGTCCAAAGTGAAAACTTATCAAAACTGGCAAAACAATAATTAAACCTACTATCGTGGACTGTATCACAGTAACAAGGTTATTAGTAATAATTACTTTTGTTTCTCGCCAATAACCAACAATAAGGACAAAAATAACAATTAATGTTGATAATTTAGCACCTTGGTAAGTAAGCACCGTCAGCGAAAAAAATACTGATGCAAGTATAAGGAATTTACTTTTATCCAACGCTTTGAGAAAAAAGTAAATTCCGAATAAAGTCAGAGTTAAAGCTAAATTAGCTTCCCAAGCTCCCCGGGAAAAATGGATATGCCCGGGATTAATCGCGAGTAATGAACTCGCGATAATTTCCAATTTCAAACAGTCAGGCAAACCGACCCGAGCGAAGTCGAGGGATTTCCAATTTCCAATATATTTTTTAATCTTATTTTTTTAACTATCAGATACATTAACCAGACAGCAATTACTCCCGCTATCGCACTAGGAAGTCTTACCGCAAATTCGGTTAATCCGAAGATTGCGATAAAAGGCACGGTGGTGTAAATATAAAAACCGGGTTTGTAATCCCCGAATGACTTAAAAATAACAGGTAGTAATTTACCGTACTCATCTCTTCCGGTTTTCAAAATAGAATAGGCATTATATCCCAATGCCGCCTCATCCGGTGTTAAACTGGGCGGTAAACTCCCCAACTGCCATATTCTCAAAATTGCAGCTAATATAAGAATAGGAAATATAGAATTATGAAATAAGAATTTTTTTATGTTCATACTTTAAACATAAACTTTTTTACAAATTTATTTACAGTCCCATGTTCGTCTCCAGTAACCACTGCGATTCCGCTTATTATCCCCTTGGCTATTGAAATTCCTTTTTGGTTATATTCCTTCTGAATTTTTTCTGCAGTTTTTTCATCCTTGAATCTAAGGAAGGTAAGATGTGGATGGTATTCAGTCATCACCTGAGGATAACCAAATGCTTTAATATATTCTCGTTGTCTGCCTGGGAATCTATTGGAATCTTTTAGTTCTATCCTATGTTTTTCACTGATATGACCTTCTCTTAAAGGATTAATAATTTTTAATACCTTTTTATGAATTGAATATAGCTGACTACCCTTCTTAAAATCTAATCCTACCCATCCCCGTTCTGAATAAAGTTTATTAAATTGTAATTCGAAAGGCGTTGTATTTTTTACAATACTTCTTAATAAACTGAAAAATTTCCTTTTATTTTTAGTAGGAAATTCGACTTTATAAATCGTGATATGAGCGAAATTTATTTTATTATCTATCTTAAAATAAATATCGCCTTTTGTAGAAACTTCATTTGCGAGCTGTTTAGCTAATTCAGATACCGATTTATTTGGTAATAAAATTATTCTGTAGGTAACAAACTTATCTTTTTTCATATATTTCAAAGGCTGGTTTACCGTCCAGAAATTCAACATCTTCAAGTTTAGACCAACCGTTGGGCATATTTCCTGGGCTTGTTATTAATAAACACCTATTTTCACCAGCCAAACATTTAAACCTACTACCGTTCTCTAAAACAAAATCCTGCCATTCTTCTTCTGGGATATTCCAATCGTTAATAAAGTAAAATTTATCAAATCTATCTACCCAATACCAGTTTGATTGATTAAACCGAATTAGCGATGCATCTTTTTGGTATCTTGAAGGATTCCAAGGATAATTGACTAAAACGAAGATATGCGGTTCGCCGTACTTTTTTGTAAATATAATTCTGTCATAATCTTCATAATGCAGTTTCGCATAATCAACCGCCTGCTTATAGCCATACTGCCAACTCCATGAATAGTTTTTTCTATAGCTATTAAAATATTTTTTCCAATAATTTACCAAAGAAAAAGTTAAAACAGTTACATATATCAGTAAAAGAGCTAAAATCATAAACTTTCTTCTTCCGAGTTGTAACACTCGACTCAAACCCATTGCACTAATAACCATAGGCATGGGCAAAATAATTGATGCGCGAAGTACGTGTGGTGCTTCCCTAGTAAGAGAAGAGGGAATAGTTGATAAAAAAAACCAAGATAAAATGAATACAGTTAGCCTATCTCTTCTTTTCAAGAGTGTGATAAAACCTAAAACCAAAAATGTCGCGTTAATTGTATATAGAACTCCAGCCCCCGGAACACTGAATTGATAATTTGATCCTCCTTCAAAAAATAAAAATTTAAAATTATAATGATCTAACCAATTACTGCCTAAGTGTCTTATAAAATAAGTGGGTCTGCTATAAACTAGCCTAGTTATTATATTAGGTAGCTGTGAATTTTGTCTGGATTCAATAATTTGTCCTACCGCCCCACTATCAATTAGAGCAATCTTGGAGTATCTTGCTTGTCCAATAGGCTTAATTAGTTGATAAAACATCGGTATAAAAAATAGAAGAATAACGAACAAAGAATAATAAAGTATGTGTTTTTGACTCCTATAAATTACTAGTATTTCTTTTCTATATAAAATTATTAGTACTACCATAAACAAAGGTATGAATATTCTCGCAGAATTATAAGTCCAGACTGACAAACCTAATAATGTGGTGGATAGTAGCAAGTAACCAGCAACTTTTGGCTGCAAATGATTCGGAAAGTTAATAGATTGATTAACAACTTTTAGAAAAAAATAAATTCCAGAAATAATGAATAATACGGCAAGATTTGCCTCGAATGCCGCACGGGATAAAAATAAACTCCAGGGCTCAACTGCGACAAGAAGTGCAGCCATTGTTGCAAGTAATTTTGGATCAGTTATTATTGGTTTGTTTTTACTACTGGGAAATAACTCAAGAACTAAAAGGTATGTAAAATATCCTGATCCCACCCCTGCGAGTACGGAAGGTAGACGGACAGAAAATGTGTTTAATCCAAAAATTGCAATAGATACGACAGTAGTATAAATATAGACTGGCAATTTATAGTCACCAAAGGCTCTGAAAATACTCGGAAAAAGCCGATTCCATTCATCTCTGCCAGTTTTTAAAATTGAATACGCATTATAGCCGATACTTGATTCGTCCCAGTTCAAAGACGGAGGATTACTGTCTACATAAATAATTCTTAAATATAATGCGATAGCTAGTATTAAAAATAGTACAATTTTATTTTTCATTATTATTTCCTGACCTTTTCGAAAAAGTAATTAAGTATATTATTACTAAAATTCCACAAAGGCTTATTAAATCAACCACCTTTCTGAAATTTGTTTCTGACCATAACGCCATAACCTCTTTTTCTCCTTTTAAAATTCGAAAACTAATATTTCCATATGGTTTATCGATACCGATATCTTTTTCTTGGCCATCAACGAATATTTTCCAACCTGGATAATAATAATTATTAAAAGAAATAGATCCTTCTTCTTCGCCGCTTATTTTCATTAGGTATTTTACCGAATTCAATTCCTTAATTTCATTAATCGTTACGGTATTTGATGTGAATTTCTCATCCGGTAAGAAATTGGCTCGCCTATCGACCCACATCGGCAGAAGCAAATAGTCCTCAGAATAATTCAGATATTCACTCGACAGAATCTCCGATTTACCAGAAACAGAAATATTTGGAAAGAATCTTTTTAGGTAATAATCGTCAGTGGGGTTAAAATATTCACTTGGTTTAAAATAAAAAAATGATTGGCTAATAGAAAACATACCCAAAATAACTAAAAAGGTTTTAACTATCTTTGTTTTCGCATTAATAAACATCAGAAGTGATGAGCTTAGGAAAGTGGTAAAAAGCAGTAGTCTCCATGGAAACTGAATATAATCTACAAGTGGTAGAATATTCCAAACAAATGAAGATCTAATGTTCATTAGAAACATAAATCCCGCGAGTGAAAATAAAATAAATATTTTAAGAAATCTATTTTTCTTAGACATCAGTAGCGTTAGCGTTGTTACCGAAATAAGTATCAAATTTACAATCCCAATCTGAAACGACAAATCATCATATATACCCGGATGGGAAGCCCCGTATCCCCAAGAAGGGAAAATCAGCTGTTTAATAAACGGGAAATGGTCTCTGTAGTTAAAGGGGGTTTGAGAAACTAAATTACTTTTTTCAATAAAAGCCGGTAACCAAAAATACGAACTTGCAGAAAGTGCTAATAAGACCGAGACAAAAAGTTTATAAATATTTGTAAAACTGAGGCTAAATCTGCATAATAATAGTGCAAAAAGGATTATCCAAGGAATAAAAAATATCGGTGCCAGGTTGTGACTCAATATCAATAAAGAAATTGCCAAAGACAAATAGCCTACATATTTAACTTTTCCTGTCTTAAGTAGTAGATAAGTAAAATAAGCAATTGCGGGAAAATATATAAAAGCAAAGAGTTCACCTAGCGCACCTCTAACATATAAATCTACTGCCCTGTAAGGTGTGTATATAAAAATCAAAGCTCCGACTAAACTTTCAAATCTGCCGGTAAATAACCTCAACCATTTAAACATAAATAATGCTGAAAGTAAGACCGATAGCAAAAATAAAAGCTTTATTGAAAGGATAAGCGAACCAAACAATTTGAAAAATAAATATCCAATATAGTAAGGAAGCGGATAATAAAAATTAAAAAGTGGATATCCGAAACCAAAGCTCATATCCGGTGCCCATCTTGGAGGAAATTGACCTGAATCAATTGCACGAATCATCTCAAAGAGATTTGCTATGTGAGGTTCGTCAGAAAAATGATAAAAATCACCCCTGATAAGCGGGTAAATTGCAGGTAATGAAATTACGATAAATACAATAACCCAAAATATTTTATAAGCTGATATCTTTTTTATTAAGTTTTTCATATACGGCAGTAATAATCACTATCCCCAAACTTACTAAGCTGAAAAAGTCGCCAACCCTTCTCACAAAGCTATTTAATAAATTTGCGGCAATAAAGTGCTTACCACTCGGGATATTAAAGCTAACCAAACCGTAATCGCCATAACCTGTCGTATCTACCTTATGATTATCAACCATTACGATCCAATTAGGATAGGTATAGGTCGGAATTGCAACATATGCATTCTCAGAATTTACACCAACCTCATAAGTAAACCAATTACTCCCTCTCTTTATTTTCGATACATTAACGTCTCCGTAAATCACCTCTAAATTTTCTGTAGATACATTATCAGGCGCCCTCTTGGTAGTATTGGGTAGGTAATCGTAAATGCTTGCCGTAAGCTGTTTTTTCAAATTTACTCCGCTTAACTTCTGTCTGTCATTTATATAAAACCAGTCCTTAGGTTTAAAAAAAGGTAAATAAAGAGTTAGTGTAGTTATTATAATCAGAAGTCCGATATAAACTTGTTTAGGTTTTTGCAAACCTTTGAGTATAAAACCTGCTAGAAAAGATGCAGAAAAAACCGAAATCATAGCAAATCTCCAAGGAAATTGAAAGATGTCAAGTTTAAATGCCTTCCAAACAAAGGTTGATTTTTCGTGAGTCAAAAACGATGCGGCAAGAAATGATGTAAATAAAAAAGTTCCTAATATTAGATTAACTTTTTGCTTTTTATGCATAATATAAATCGACATAAATCCTAATATCGCAACTATGCTGTGTATCACGCCTATCCCCAATAGGGCGTCGTCGGAAGGTCCCAGAATCGAGGGTCCGTATCCCCAGTTCAATGAAATAAAGATTTGCTTCAGATTTAAAAAATGTTGCAGATATCCAAAATAGCCTGAAGTTAAAGTCTCTATATGCACCAAATTCCTCTCAAATATAAGCGGCAATATAAAAAAGGATGATAACCCCAACCCAAGCAAGAAAAAGAGTATTGCGTTTCTGATCATTTTAATTTGACTTCTGCCAAATATAAGTCTTAGAGATATCCAAACAGTAAAAATCGGCAAAAACATAACTATTGTAATATTATGAGAAATAAAAAAACTAAAAACGGCTAAGCTGAATATTATACCGGACTTTATACTCCTGTGTTTGTAGAAATTTTCGAAACTTGAAAAAAGGAAGGCAACAATTGCCATTCCCCACGCTTCACCCATAGAACCACGCACATAAATCGATGATGCCCTATACGGTACAAATATATAGAGAGAAGTGGTAACAATAGAAATCCATTTATTAAAAAAGTTTTTACTAAAACAATAAAAAAATATTGCAGACAAAAGCACGCTCAAAATAAAACCGGTTTTAACACTTGCTATAAATGAAAACCCGATTAAGTGAATAACTTCCATAATATAATAAGGAAGTGGGGCATAATAAATATAGAGAGGGTAACCATAACCTAAGCCTAAATCCGGAACCCATCTGCACGGTATTTGAAAATCCCTGAAGCACTTATCCATCTGCCACACCCTAGCAACTTGCATATCATCGTACATAGTGAAGAAACCGTTTCTTACAAGTGCAAAAGTCGCGAAAGCTGTAATAATGAATATTGCAAATATCACCACTATCCGGTTACTTTCTATCCTTCTAAGGATTTCTTTCATAAATAACTATTTAAGGGGGGTTTGTACAATATATATCGCAGGGTCACCATTTGGATAATAAATTACATGATCAGGTATTATATTCTTAAATTCTTCTGGTTTTCCTGCCATCACGATTCCTTCTTCTTTACCATATTTTAAAAGATCTATATCCCCGAAAACATAATTTTCGAGTTCCCATTTCGGCATTTGGTCGACCCATCCCAAACCAAGCTTTCGATAATTCCACTCCTTTGCATACTTTTGATAACTTGAGGGTTCCATACGGTTTGCAAAAGCTATAAAAATATTCGGTTCAGAAAGAGTTCTGCTCACAATAATTTGCTTACTTTGCGCATTCGTATTTAGCCACTGAGCGGCCTTTAAGCTCCCATAAAGCATATCTTTAGAAGATTTTTGAGGGGAAACCAAAAAATAATCTAATAGAAAATATATAAAAATTAAAGTAGATGCAAATATGTAGGAAACATATACTAACTTCTTATATTTAAAGTCTGCAATATAGTTAACAACTTGAAGCAAACCGAATGCAAGCAAAATTTGGATTGATGGCAGTTGAATTACTGCCCTATTAGCCGCATAACCCGGACCGAGTGATAAAGCGGCAGGAATTGGCGCAATAAAAAACCAAAATAATATTAACTTAAAAAGTTTATTAACTCGAGCTTTTGTAATAAATAGAAAAAACCCTAGCAACAGTGGCAGTTCGAACCAATACAAAACTCCCCTACCCGGAATCATGCCGTAGGTAGCTTCAGCAGGACCCTGAAAAAAATAGTACTGGGGTGAAAAGTAGGATACATAGTTGGCAGTAAAATGCCTTAAACCCATGACAAACTTATTAAAAAATAACCTTCCGGTGAAAGGATCCATACCCATATTAATGGCTTTTATTCGCTCAGAGGATGCCTCCATAAGTGAAAGCTTGAATATGCTTACATCCAAAATGCGGGTTGATGATCCGGACATAAGAGTCCAAAAAAATGCAGCTGCAAAAATTAATGCAATAAATATACTGATCTTATGATATTTCCCGAAATTTCTAAAAACCTCTTTCCTGAAAATTACCAGCGCAAAAATAAAAACAAGCGGAGTAATTAATTTAGCGGAATGGTAGCTGAAAATGTTTAATCCCGCTAAAATTACCGAGTACGTAAAATATTTTGGGTTATTTAACCCCTTAAGAAACAGATAAATTGCTAGTGGAAGAAAAAACGTTGTTAGGTTTGCCTCAAACGCTCCCCTGCTCATCATTATGTGCCAGGGTGAAATCGCAAGTAGAAATGCTGCGACATATTCTATATTTCCAATTCCAATATTCTTTAATGCTTTTGAAGGTGTCTCACTTAACCCGAGATATTTCCCGTAGGATTTAGAAACTAATCGGGTTAACAGAAAAGTCACGTAAATCGCAAGAGTTCCCGACAGTGCGTTTGGTAGCCTGGTCGCGACTTTATTAAGTCCCAATAATCCAATAGATGGAATAGTAAGATACGCATATAACGGAGATTTGAAATCTCCTGCAGACTCTAGCGTCAAAGGAAAACTTTTTCCCCATTGATCTTTGCCTGTTTTTAAAAGTGAATAGGCATCATATCCGAACGAAGACTCGTCCGGTGTAAATCCGACAGGATACTTATCAAGAGATGTTACACGTAGAAGCAGTCCCAGTAATAAAATAACCGCAAGTAAATAGCGTTTCATAAGTTAAATTATAACTTTGCCCTTATCATTTGTCGAAGATATAGTCGATAAAAATAAATAAAGATAATAAAATTCACAAAACCTAATAGTCTCGGAGTAAGTCTGTCCTGATAGGCTAAAAAGGAAACTAAAATTGCTAATTTTGGCACCCACCAGAAATTATAGAGGTTTAGAAGCGATATCAGTGAAACTGAAATATAAACCCAAATTAATTTTACGTGCTTTATGGTTAAAATTGTCAGTACCGGAAATAGCGGATAAAGATATCTCTCGTGCATGTTGGGAAGTAGCATAAAAGAAGAAAAAGCAGCGATTGTTAAAGTCCATATTAGTGAATTGTGACTGCTTTTTTTATACAATAAATACAGCGCGGGAAAATACGCTAGTGAAAATAAAATAAATCCCCAAGTTTTATACATTAAAGGCCCTAGATATTGTGTGTATGACCTTAAATGAATCGTTGCTATAGTTGCCCATATATTAAACGCGTTTGCTGTAATAAGGTGCTGTTGTTGCACATATACTTTATCGATATATAGTTTATACAACCACGAATATGGTTCACCATGGGAAAAGGGTAGCGTAAAGATTCCGATCAGCATAAAAGAAATCAATATTGATCTTAATAGATTGAAAAAAGAGTATTTTTGTTTTAGTAAGTAAACCAAATATATAGGTAAGAATATTACCAAAGACAGTTTTATAAATAAGCACAAAGCTAGTGCGATGAGAGAAAATGTCAACCTCTTTTTTATTAGTAGATAAAACGAAAGCAGCGCGAAGAAATTAATTATAGAATCATATTGCCCCCAAACAGACGACGTATACCAAATAACCGGATTGTATAAAAAAACTACAAGTCCCAGTCTACTTACTATTTTAGCCCTATTCCCCTTTAATAAGATTCTTAAGTATTTATAAAGCAAATAAGCTATTCCAAAGTCAGCAATAATACCCGGTAATTTAACCACTGCAGGATAAAGATTATGTTCAAAATATGTAATTATTCCGGAAGGAAATGCGGGTATTTTAATATTAATGAACCAAAAAAAATTGAAAATTGACTCAAATAATTTCCTACTAAAAGCAAAAATATAAATAGTTCCCGGAGGCTGGTTTGGCCATGTATAGCTCCAGATATTGGATTCAGGAGCATAAAATTTTTCCGGGCCATATTCAAAATAACGAATACCCCAATCTAAATGATTATTAACATCGGGATGCCAGACTATAAAAGAAAAGGCCAGTCTGAAAACAAAAGCCGCGATGATTAAAAAGACAATATTTCTTTGTTTACCTAAAAGTTTAATTATTAACTCCTGCATTATTTGCTGTAAAAATATAAAATATCGGAATATTGGTCGGTGAACTGATAACTTTTAAAAGCTTTAGATTGGAATTATTAAATATACCCGGGTTTGTAACATCTTTCTCGCCATTTGCTATGACCAAGGTTCCCGGAGTTGCCAGATTTTCGATAGGCTTTGCTAACTCACCAAAATAATATTTGTCAGCCAAACTGAAACCATTCACGCCGTTAATAATGTTATCTTCATACCTATCACCGCTAAATTGTTTTTGGAAAAGCCTCATATCGTATTGGGAGTAAAATAAAAAGCGAGGAAGCATTGGCTCATAGGTGCTGTCAAAAATCACCTTTTGATAATCATTTTCATTTTCATTAACATATGAAACCGCCTCCTCAAAGCCGTATTGAAAGAAACGCCAACTTTCATTTTTCCAAATGACAAAATACCTGTGTATAAATCGGGTAATATCCAATACAGCAACAGTGATAAAAATCGCAACCAAAACCTTTTTCTTGTAGCCTTTTGTGCTTTCTAGCAGTACTTTAAAGCCAATGCCGGAAAGTATTACCAAAGGTATTACCATCAATATTAACCGGGAAGCGTGGGTACCACCGTCTTTTGTTAATGCAGATGCAAGTGGTGATATCGCAAGAAATGAAAAAACCAGCAGATATTTTTCATTAGCTTTTTCTTTCGCATTTTTGTAAAAAAGAAACCACAAGCCAAGAAAGATAAGCACTATATCAAAATGATACATCTGCCCGAACCCCTCAATACTCTGACGCATGTTTGGGTCGCCTTCTGTAAAAAGAAAGCTTACCGAGAATGACTTGACGTAGTTTTTCAATACGACTTCAGTAGCAATAGTTTTTCTGTTATAAAATACACGCGTAAGAAAAGATTCTGACCACCTTCGCCTCGCAACGACTTCGCCCATTAAAAAATCTTCCTGAATTGCACTTATATTGGAAAATCTTTGTGACGAAATCCCTTTATACGTAAAGATAATATAGGGTAGAAGCAGTAATAATCCCAATATTACTAAAAGTATTAACTTAATAGGCTGATACCTAAATACTCGTTTACGATAAATTACAATTAAAGAAAGGGCAAAAAGTGGAGTAAATACCGTCGCGATTGCATACGAATAAAAACTCATGGCAAATAGAAAAGTGGAAATAAGTAAATATTTATACTCTTTAATCCCCTTCAAAAAAAACAGCGTTCCGCCAATTATAAAAGGAAGAATTATCCCGGCATCATTTGCCTGTCTGCTAAAGTTAATATGCCACGGCGAAAAAGCCAAAAAGATTGTTGTAATGAGTGCAAGTTTTTTGTCAAAAAGTTCTTTAACCAAAAAATAAAACAGGAGCAAACTTAATAAGCCCATTATAAGTGATGGGGGGCGGACTCCGTATGCGTTTAAACCGACAAGTTTCACAAACGGGGCATCCAAATAAAGCTGCATGGGTAAACGATATTCAGAAAATGAGTGAAACATTATCGGATACCTATTACCAAAATAGTCTTTCCCGGTTGTTGCGATAGAGTACGCCTGAAGCCCGACGTCAATTTCATCTCCAAACAGTGAAATCGGTGTACTATCTATTTTCCAAACCCTGATAAAAATTCCTACTAAAAGTAAAAAAACGAATATAAACAGTCCTAATCTTGCTTTTAAAATTTTTGATAGTTCCACAGTTCAATTTTATCTTAATCGAGGATAAACAGCCATATGAAGTTTAGCGATTGACTGAAATCAACTCCAATTATCCAGCCAAGCTGAAAAAATAACAAGTTGCCATATGGTTCCCGAATGGTTGGTCTCGGATTTTTGATGTTCACCCCAAATTTTCAGCACTTTATTTTTTGAAACATAATCGTTAAGACGCCTACTTTTAAGTTTAGAATAGGCAAAATCTTTTAAATCACTCCTTAGCCATTTTTCTAGAGGAATTCCGAAGCCTTTTTTAGGCCTTCTTGCAACATCCGGAAGTCTATCTTGTAGAAGTTTTCTGAGTTGAATTTTGGTTTGCAATAAATTCACATGTGGCTTTCTCGTAGAAAAGGCATAATTGAGAACATCATTATCAAGAAATGGAACCCTAACCTCGAGAGAGTTATACATTGCAGCCCTGTCAACCTTAAAGAAAAAATCATCAGGCAGATAAGTATTAAAATCAATTGACTGCCCTGTTATTGACGGACTAAGCTTTTTCCAATTGTCACTCTTAGAATTATGTTTTCTATCATAAGTATTACCTAAAAATTCATTTCCCAAAAAAAACGTTCTCATCCAATAAAGATGTCTGTCTTGTGGATTTCCCTTTTTCATTCCAGACAATATAATTTTTGCTAATCTTTTTTTCGGATATTCTTTAAATGACGTGGGAATTAAGTCAAAAAATATATCAGGAATTGAATCGATTATGTTTCTCAAAACGTCGTATGTAAAGTTAGGTAAAAAATTTAAATATCTTGCCAAAATATGAGCTTGATATATTGGATATCCTCCAAATAGTTCATCTCCTCCGTCACCGGACAAAACTACTTTGACGTACTTTCGCGCAAGTTTGCTTACTTTGTATGTCGGAAATAGTGAAGCGTCAGCGAAAGGTTCGTCAAGTTTTGAAGAAATTTCGTCAAAAATACTTAAAACATCTTTTGGGGAAAATTCATCGCTGTGGTGTTCCGTCCCAAGCTTTTTAGCAACGTAGTACGCATGCTTTGATTCATCAAACCCTTTCTCAGAAAATCCTATTGAAAAAGATTTCAATTTCTCATATTTTGAAATGTAACTTGCGATTATACTTGAATCGAGTCCTCCGCTTAAAAAGACGCCAACAGGAACATCCGCAATTAATTGTTTCTCAACTGCTTTGTTTAATAGCATGTCCAATGAGGATTGTGGATAATCCTTTTTTGTTTTTATATCAAAGTATTTTTTTATCTTAATCCCGGATTTATCAAAAATAAGAATATTCCCAGGCTTCAACCTGAAAATATTTGAATAAATCGAAGAACTACCAAGAATGTAACCCAAATAAAAAAACGAGCTCAAACCTGTACTATCTACTCCTTTCTTATAACCTGGGCATTCCAATATGGTTTTTGGTTCCGAACCGAAAAATAACTTTTTTCCAATAACACTGTAGTAAAGTGGTTTGATTCCTGAACGGTCTCGGGCAATAAACATTCGACGTTTTTTCTCATCCCAAATCGCGAATGCAAACATGCCATTCAACTTTGCAACCATACCCTCTCCATATTCCTCATACAAATGAACCAAGACTTCGGTATCGCTTTTGGTTTTTAATTTATGACCTTTCCTCAATAAATCGTCGCGAAGATTTTTATATCCGTAGATTTCTCCGTTAAATACAACTACCACGCTGCCGTCTTCATTTTTTATCGGCTGATCACCTGTTGATAAATCGATAATACTTAGTCTGCGGATTCCGAGACCTGCTGATTTATCATCATTAACGTACTCACCTGAAGAATCCGGTCCGCGGTAAACGATTGCTTTAGTCATTTTTCCCAAAATATTGGGATCTACTTTACATTCATAATCAACATACCCCGTTATTCCACACATTATAAATTAGTAAAATGCTTAATCTCATATATCGATTTCTTTTGTGATTCAAAATAAGTACGTACCTGAAGTTCCGCAAGTAGCCCCATCATCATAAATTGTAGCCCGACCAGTCCGAAAAATATTGCAATTAGGAAAAGGGGATCTTTGTGCACGAACACGCCTAAAAATAGCTTTTTATAGGCAGATCCCAATAAAGCCAAAGTACTGATAAGAATACTACCCAATCCAAATGTTCCGAATACATAAGCCGGACGAGTACCGTAGGAATTTAGAAATTTAACAGTAATGATGTCGATCACGGTTTTTATTATCCTATCAAAACCGTATTTCGATTTTCCTTGCTTCCTTTCGTGGTGTCTGACCACAATTTCAGAAACCCTAGCGCCTTTGAGATAGATCAATACCGGCATAATCCTATGAAGTTCGCCGTACAACTGCAAATCTTTTAAGAACTCTTTTTTTACAATCCTGGCAGAACATCCTACGTCGTGATAGGGATATGAAAAAACGAGATTTATTGATAGATTTGCAAGTTTGGAGAGAAATGACCTGAATGTTGCATCCAGTCTATCTTTCCTCCAGCCAAATACCGCATCATAATCCTTATTAATCTCATCCAAAAACTTATTTATGTCCTCCGGATCATTCTGTAGATCGGCATCCAAAAACGATATATATTTCCCATTTGCATGGTCAATTCCGGCAACAACCGCCGCGGTCTGACCGAAGTTTTTAGTAAACTCAACCAACACTACCCCAACCCCACCAGAGTTAATTTTCCTTATTTCAGCTTTTAATGTTTCGATTGATAAGTCGGTGCTTCCATCATTAATATATATAATTTCTGAAGATACTTTAAGGGATTTTAAGACTTTTAAAAGGTTTTTGTGAAGAACCGGCAAGTTTTTTTCCTCGTTGTAAAAAGGCACAATTACTGAAAGCTCAACTTTTTGCATATTTTAAAAATTATATCTTAAAACTTGACTAAAAGCATATGTATCTGGCAACTTTCTCTTAGATCGAAAAGAGATAGAAAGCCGGTTCTCCCGAGGGATAGGAAATTGCCTTTACTAATACTAGCCCTTCGGGTGTTTTCTGTGGATCCATTATCAAATTGCCATCGATTTCTCTTGCCGCGGCAATATACAAGCCGTCGTCTGATAATACTTGTGACAAATTTTCAATTCCTATATCCACCTCAGGCTGACCAAAGTAATATTTCTCGATATGCTCTAATTCTCCAAAACCTTTAACAAATTCCCTTGATGTTCCTTTTTGCCAAATAGTTGGATCGTACGGGTAATAAGAAGCTAAAAAAATTCGAGGGTCATCGTTTGCATTCGATAGAATTATCTTATTGTAGCGATTCTGATTTTCCTTAACTGCTGTTACAAGTTCTTTGTAACCTGCATGCCACGACCGTTCCGAATACCACGGGTTATGAATCCAATAAGTATGGCTATAAATCCCGAATTGAAAAATCCAAATTCCGAAAAATAGAGAAATAAAAACATATTTATATTTAGCCGTGAATCTAAAAATTGTCTCTGTTAACCCGTATGCAATAACTAGAACTATTGGCGGAAGAATTAGAATTAAGCGGGTTGCATGTTTACCTCCATCCCGTGTAACGGCGGATGGAAATATTCCTGCAATAATCCAAAATAGTAAAAGATATTTTATTTTCCTGTCTAGACTGGATGACGCAAGTAAAATAACTCCCAGTAATAAAGCGATCATTTCGACTTTGTAAAACTGACCTAGTCCACTTATAGAATGCCGTAAATTCGGATCCCCTTCAATAAATAGAAAGCCTGTCGAGAATGATTGTAAATAATTATCTAAAATTTTCTCTTGCCAAATAATATACTTGTTGTGCATTAGGCGGCTGCTAATTTTTTGCCCAATACCACCTCCATATCTTCTCCTCATTTGAGCATCGTCGAGCCTTAATGTTTGTATTGCGCCTATTGTAGTCGGATCAGTGAATATACTGATATATTTAAATCGAAAGGCGGCCCCTTGAAAAAAATTTACATATATCAACGGTAACCATAATAAACAAAGTATTGAAAAAGTTAATAGTTTTTGTTTTACACTCATATTTATCTTTTTTCTAAACAGGTAAAATAAATAAACCATCAATAAAGGAGTAAAAAGTTTTGCAGTACTATAAGACCATGGAGTTAGTAAAAAAAATAATCCTGATATCCATATATACTTTCCATCCTTTACTCCCTTGAAGAAAAAATAAAACCCGCATAAATATAAAAGTAATAGTTGAGTTACTTCAAAAGCTGCCCGTGAATACTGTAAATGCCAGGGCGAAAAAGCTAATATAAATGCCGAAAAAAGTGCAAATACCTCAATCTTCTCTCTGCTTTGATTTTTCCAATACCCACCAATCTCTACTACCAATAAATACAATAAATATACTCCCAGAATTCCGAATATCGCGGCTGGAAGACGTAATCCCCACGGCGTAATTCCAAAGATAAATACGCTCGGAATGGATGAGTATATATACAATGGTGCTCGGAAATCAGCATAAGATTGGAAATGTAAGGGTAAGAAATTTCCGAAATAATCGCGGCCCGTATTAATAAAAGAGTAAGCCTGATACCCTACATCTAATTCATCGGAAAAAAGTGATACCGGAACTTTATCTAATTTCCACAAACGGAGTACTGCTGCTGAAATTAGAATTAATACTAATAAAATATTTTTTGTAATTTTTGGCCTGACCATATTATAAAGTTTATTAAATAATGTTTTAACTTACCGTGATATAAAATGCTCGAGGGAATCAACTGTTTCCATTCCGAGCCATATAAACTATTATAGTCACCACTTGCCCCATGGACGTGTACTACTTCGCAGGCCGGCAAATAATAAATATCCAATCCAACTTTCTTTAACTTTCTACAGTAATCAATATCCTCAAAGTACATGAAATAGCGCTCATCCAGGTATCCCACCTTATTTATGGCAAGCTGGGTAATAATCGCACATGCCATTACAACAGCTTCAACTTTTATTGGGTCACGGGCATCTGGAGCATATTTATCCAAGATTCCTTTATTGAATAACCAGTATTGTGATATAGCCCGAAATACTGTAGGAAATCTAAAAACAGACCCTTGTGTAGAACCGTCAATATTGCGTAATTTAGGTGCGACCATCCCTAAATTTTCCCGATCGTTTGCAAAGTTAATTAACGTGTCCAAAGTACCAGTTATAAGTCTGGCATCTGAATTAAGTAATAGTTTATATTTACCTTTTGCAATTGCGAGACCCTGATTATTTGCTTTTGCAAATCCTAAATTCTGATTATTTACAATTAAACTATAGTTTTGGATCTTTCCTTTCAAGTTCTCTAATGTTGGTAAACTTCCATCACTTGAGGCGTTGTCAATAATAATTATTTCCCGAGAAGCTTTGCTCTTATCTTCAACAACCGATCTAATGCTCTCCATGATGAGTTTATTGGTATTGTAATTGACAATTATTATTGATACATCTAGCATTGGAATTGTTTCTAATTGCCGGAAAATTTTACGAAAATCGCTTCATCCGATACAGAGGTTTCTTTTTTCTCCCTCTTTCTTGCCCGAATAATTTTTCTGGTCTTAGTTAATGCACCCAGAAATATTATTAAATATCCCGGGTGTCGCGAAATTCTGGAAAAAAGACCAACCAGATGTTTTCTGAAAAGATTTGCGGACGTCAGATTTTTCCAGATAAATACAAGTTGGTTTATTTCCTGCATTCTTGTAAGCTTCGTTTTTGAAAAAGTTTTCGAAGTCGTTGACTCATGTTCATGTATCACTTTTGCTTTAGGTTCCCACACAAGTTTATATCCTCGTTTAAGAGCCCGATATGACAAATCAATATCTTCCCAATAAAATTTGAACAACTTGTCGTCAAACCCGCCTAATTTTAACCAGTAACTTTTTCTAAATACCCCGCTACCGCCGCTAATCCAAAATGTATTTTCTACATCATCAGATGCTTTCATTCCTTTATGATTAATGAATCCGCTTTCGAATTTAGCTTTTGCCCATCCATACCCTTTTTCGTGAAGTGAAACTCCAAATATTTGATTATTCCGAAAATGATGTAATGCTGCTTCGAGGAAATTATCCTGCACAATAACATCATTATTTAATAAGCAAATTAATTTTGATTTAGCACTTCTAACCCCCGTATTAGAAGTGCATGCAAAACCCCTATTTATTTTGTGCTTAATAAGCTTAATTTCAGGAAAGTTTCTTTTTGCAAATTCAACACTGCTGTCTTGTGATGCGTCGTCAACAAGTATAATTTCTTCTATACAGTTTTCTTTTCTTTTATAGGCTTTTATCAAATAGCCTAAATTTTTCCGAAGTAAACCTTCTCCATTATAGTTTGGGATTACAACCGAAACTGTTAATTTCTCATTTATTTCCGTCATTTTTTCCTTACTTTAATTAAATGAAGTGTTCCAAAAATAATTTTCTTATCCACTTCCTTTTGAAAACCCATTACCTTAACAAGTTTTAATAAAAAATTTTCTC
>CAYREZ010000002.1:0-1369 GCA_964423565.1 uncultured Gammaproteobacteria bacterium
CTATTAAAATTGTTGATTTATTGGGAGTTTATATGGACAAATATGAATATCAGGAAGGTATAATTAACACTTTAAATTTATGTTATATAGTAGAAATAGTAAAGGGAATAATCAAACCGCAGGATGATGTTGCCTCGCTACATTGGTTTAAAATTAGTAACATCCCAAATACACTTGCGTTTGAATGGATCAGTAAAGCCCTAAAAGATCTTCAGAAGTGGCACAAAGAAAATAAAAGTGGTTAAACCTCCTCGAATCTCTCCATCTTTATCTTTTTAAATTCTTCATCAAAAGATAACAGTTTCATATCGTTTTCAAGAACAATTTGCTTATATACACAATCGGGAAAGTCTACTTTAGTTTTTCCAAATTCAACTAGAGCTTTTATTACATAATCTTTAGGTAAATCCAATACATTCAGATTTTCTAGTCTCAATAATCTTTTAAGTTTTCGGGAAATCACTTTTATTTCGACTGAGTACACGCTTTTCATTACATATGAAACCTCGTGAAGTACTAAAGTAGTAATAAAAGCCTTAACCTTGTGATCTGAAATCTGCTTAAAAATATTCGTGGCTTTCTTGTAATAAGGAAAATTATCTTTAATTAAGTAACGTAAAATTACATTTGCGTCAAGAAAATAATCATTTGATCCCATACTTTTCCTTGTACTCCTCAACAAATATTTTCTCAGCAAGTTTCATTTCATCTGGCTGATACGAAATTTTAGACTTCACGGAACCAGCTAACTCTCGAACTATTTTTCTATCTCTAGCGATTTGTTTTTTCTTCTCAGCTTCAGATACTTTCTTTCTTTTAAGAACTGCCAACTCATCAAATCCCTTCTTCTTAATCATAATTTCCTTATCGTTCTCAATCACGTCTTGAAGGAGTTCAAAAAAATTTTTACGAGCTTGGGTCGCGTTTATTGTTATTTGTCTTTGCATGATATCCCTATTCTAGTGTACATCATGTACACCTGTCAAGACTTAGTGCTATAATTTGTTTATTAGTTTACCAATGAAATTGGCCAAGCTTAGCTTATTTGTTTATTTAACTAATTATGAGTGATCTAAAACTTACAATAGAGCTGGTTCCTTCTTCTTCCTGGAATCAAAATTTGAGAAGCCTTCTTAAACCGCAAATGTGGGAAAGATTAAGAAAAGAAATTTACAAAAAATTCAACTATAAGTGCGCAATTTGTAGAAGTGGAGGAAAACTTCATGCTCATGAAGTCTGGGAATACGACGATGAAAATCATATTCAAAAATTAGTCGACATAATCGCTCTTTGTTCAAAATGCCATGCAGTAAAGCATGTCGGTTTAGCCGGAATCCAGGCAAGTGAAGGTAAATTAAATTTTGAAAAT
>CAYREZ010000002.1:1379-10744 GCA_964423565.1 uncultured Gammaproteobacteria bacterium
GAGTACCTTTCGAAAAACACCGCGACAAGGCTTTCAATAAATTTGAAGAAAGATCGCGTTATGATTGGAGTCTGGATATATCTTCCTTAAAGAGATTCTAAAAATACTCCGATTTTTATTTAAACATCCTAATATGATCTTTTGGATCATATCCATAAAATACTTCGATGAAAAAGTTCTACATCTCAACAGTGAACTGTAGAATATAATTTGAGATAAAAATAATTATTTAATGGATTAAAAACTACGGTAAATCCTTTTACAGTAAGAATAAAAAATATATATCTGTTAAAATAGCCTCATGGCAAATATTTTGGTGTTCGGCGACAGTTTTGTACAAGGACATTATGATGTCGAGGGCGGTTGGGTCGATCGCATTAAAAGATATTACATCCAAAAATCCCTCGATACAAATTTCGAAGAATATTATGAAGTCTACAATTTTGGACGCGCTGGTGATACTACCATTGACTTACTGAAAAGATTTTCGAATGAATTGAATGCGCGTTACTGGGATGATCCAGTTACCATAATCATTATTGCTGTAGGAATTAACGATTCTGAAATTATATTAAAGTCAAGAAAGAATTTGGTGCCTGAGGAATTATTTATTCAGAACCTCGAAAAATTGACTAAGCTTTCCAAACAATATACCAACAAACTTATTTTTATCGGACTATCTCCCGTTGAAGAAGTAAAAGTTAACCCAATCCCGTGGAATCTTGAAAAAGCATATGTGAATAAGGAAGTAAAAAACTACGACAAACAGATCAAAATATTCTGTGAGAAATCGAACTTAGAATATATCTATCTGCAAGATAAGTTAAATAAAAATCACTTAGCAGATGGTGTACACCCGAACACCAAAGGTCACGAGATGATATTTGAAACAGTCAAAAATTTTCTGGAGGAGAAAAAGTATATCTAATGGAAAAAAATTGTTGTTACTTCAGGACAACCTTTTACCGATATCGACGCTTTGGCTTGTGCAATTGCTTACGCGGAACTTCTTAAAAAGGAAGGAGTGGATACTGAAACCGTTCTTCCCGGTTCATTAAATAAAAGTATTACAGAAAAAATAAAAAAGTGGAAACTAAATTTTTCTATAAATCCAGGTTTTAAAAATGCAAAATATATTCTCGTAGATATATCCGATCCAAAATTCTTTGCAGATTTTGTAAAAGAAAAAGATGTAATCGAAGTATTCGATCATCGGACTGGATTTGAAAACTATTGGAAAGAAAGAATTGGAAGTAAAGCAAAAATTGAAACGGTCGGTTCATGTACGACTTTAATTTGGGAGGAATTTGAAAAAAGAGTTAAACCCTTAAAAATCACAGAAACATCGGCAAGACTTCTTTCAACCGCAACCGTCTCCAATACGCTTAATTTTAATGCTTCCGTAACCACCAAAAGAGATATAAGAGCATACAAGAATCTGAAATCATTTTCGCATCTACCCGAAAATTGGGTTGAAAGATATTTTGAGACCAAGAAAAAGAGTCATCCGAAAATCCAATCAAAGCAATTCTTCAAGATACAAAAGGTGTGGGTGAGGGAGGTATTGATATAGTTATTGGACAACTGGAGTTTTGGGACAGCCGAAACTTTGTTTTGAACAATTTAAAAGATATAGAGACCGCGCTCACCTCATTCGGCAATCCAAAATGGTTTTTAACGTCTCCAAGTATCAGCGAAGGGAAAAATTATTTATTTACCAAAAATCCAGAAATGAAAAAATTGCTGGAAGGTATAATCGACGCAAAATTTGATGGCGATATCGGAACAACAAACAAATTGTGGTTGAGAAAAGAAATCATAAAAGAGTTGCAATCAGGAAAATAATATGAAAGTAAATATTCCTGGACAAACTGAATTAAATCTCAAAAAAGTAGTTCTTGATTTAAACGGAATGCTTGCAGTTCATGGAAAAGTTGTTAATGGTGTATCCCAAAGAATTAGAGCATTAAAAGACAAAGGTTTAAGATTCGTATTATTCTCAGGAGATACGCGGGGAAATGCTAAATCAATAGCGGATATTTTAAATATTGAGTTTATTGCAGCAGGTACTTCGGAAGAAAAAGCCAGAGAAATTGAAAAGTTAAATCCAGAAACTTGCGTGGCAATAGGTAATGGTTTAATAGATTTAATGAAAATAAAGAAAGCAAAGTTAGGTATAGTTACTCTTCAGGCTGAAGGGGTGCATACAAAAACTTTAATGGAGGCGGATATTATCGTTCCATCAATTAACGACGCATTGGATTTATTAATCGACGAGAAAAATCTTATCGCAACATTAAGAAAATAATTAATATATGGCTGAAGAGACAATAAACACCCAAACGTCAGACACCATTACAAATCATACAGAAGCACCTAAAATAGATCTGGTCGGTGTCAAGTTACTTATGGTAATAAAAAATGATAAAGGTGAGAATGAATTTTTGATAATGCATCGAATTCCGGAAAAATACCCCGATGCGACAGCACATTGGGATTTTCCGGGGGGAAGGGTCGAGCCGGGACAAAGATTCAATAAAAGCCTCTTGAGGGAAGTTAAAGAAGAAACTGATCTTTCTGTAAAATTTAGTAAAGCATTTTATGAAAGTAAATAATTGCGACCGAGTAACTTTCGAAAAACACTTGGCCAATGCTTATAAAAAATTCGAAGAAAGATCAAGATATGAATGGACTCTTCATCTCGCAAGATATAAGAAAATAGCAAATAAAAGTGTATAATTCACCTTAAATATATGTCAAACAACAAAACTAAAAATTGGGAATGTTTGTTTTGCAATTATTCTAAAAATCCCGAGAAAAAAATTCTCGACACAAAACACTTTTACGGCTTCTACGATGATCAGCCAATAACTAAAGGTCATTTCCTAGTTATATCAAAAAGACATACTACCTTTTTTAAACTAAACTCCGCAGAACAAAAAGAACTTCACCATGCTTTACTTAAAGCCCACGAAATAATCAATAATAAATACCATCCTGATACTTATAATATTGTTTCTAACGATGGGGAATTGGCGGGAAGAACCGTTCCTCACATTAGTATTCACCTCATTCCTAGATATAAAGGTGATGTTGATAATCCAATAGGGACGGGTGTAAGAACAATACTCGGAATATATTCTGCACCTGTAAAACCTAAACTTCCCTACTTATACGAAAATGAGTTTCTCACTGAGGCAAAATTGAAAAAACTAAGATATAATCCGACAACAGACAAAAAATTCTTTCTTGGTTTAAAAGTCATAATAAGAAACGACGAAGGGAAAGTTTTTGTAATAGTACCCAAGAAAGATGCAGGATTTGTAGGCAAATTTGATTTACCAGGCGGTAGATGTGAGCACAGAGATAAAGATGAGGTTGTTGCCGTACAAAGAGAAGTGTTTGAGGAAATAGGAGTCTACATCAAAAATATTACACCGTTTGATACATTTATCGTTTGGGACATAAGCTTCAACGCAGACCCCCAACCAATCGGGTTAATCTTGAAACTTTACACAGCGTATCTTCCTCCAGATAAACCAATAAGTTTAAAAAAAGAAACAAAAGATTCAGGGTTTAAATGGATATGGCCAAGCGAATTAGCTGATAGTTTAACTCAATTCCCTTTACAAATACGAGAGAAAATTCGACATCTAGAGAACCGTTAACAAATGGCCAAAGGCAGATATTACTTCTTAACAACTCCTCTTTATACTTTCAAAGACGACCGCCGCACTTTAATACTCAAAACAGTCAAAAATTTTCTTGAGGAGAAGAAATATCTCTAATCTATCAAAATCTCCAACAATCTTAACAGAAAATGCCTTAAATTCTGTTTTATTATGTTAAAATATACAAGTTTCGGGGTATAGTTTAACGGTAGAATAGGCGGCTGGGGGCCGTCTGGCCCAGGTTCGATTCCTGGTACCCCGACTAATTATTTAATTAGCTATAGCGATTCGCGGTTATATTGAAACTGTAATGAAACTTGAGTGGAAGAAAATTAAGGAAAGAAAATATAAAGCCGGGTACTGGAAAATGCGGGAAAAAACTTTTGTTTTACCGAGTGGTGTTAAAGCATCATATGACATTCGGGATTGCGGTAATACCGCTTGTGTATTAGCAATCACAGAAAATAATAATGTTGTTTTGGTTAAAGTCTTCAGGCCAGGTCCCGAAAAAATACTGTTGGAAATGCCGGGTGGTTTTGTAGGAAAAGACGAAGATATTAAAGAAGCAATATCACGGGAGCTTTTAGAAGAAACGGGATATACAGGGAATTTTGAGTTTGCGGGTTCTGCCATTGATGATGCATATTCGAACCGCATAATAAATTGTTTTGTCGCAAAAGGGTGTAGAAAAATTAAAGATCCGGTTACCACAGAAGAGGATGAAAAATTCGTTGAGATTGTCGAAATGTCACTTTCTGATTTTAAAAAACATTTAAAGTCAGGGCAATTAACAGATGTTGAAGCGGGCTATATGGCACTGGATTATTTAGGATTACTTTAGAAAACTTCATGATGAAAATTTCCGAAATTTACGAAAAATACAAAATCATGCCCAATTTGCAGGAGCATATGCTTCGTGTTAGCGGAATTGCTTCAATAATTTGCGATAACTTTGAAAAAACTATCGACAAAAGGTCTATTATTTCAGCTTGTCTTTTGCATGATATGGGAAACATTATAAAATTTCCGCTTGGAAGTATCCCCGAGTTAATCGGACCCAAAGGATTAAAATACTGGAAAAATATACAAAAGGAGTACACAAAAAAATACGGAGTCGATGAGAATCGTGCTACATATTGTATTACCAATGAACTTAATATAACTAATAAAATTGATATTTTAATAAAACAATTTGGTTTCTCTGAAGCCAAAAATACTTTTAAGATTTCCGACTATGAATTTAAAATTGGCCCTTATTCTGATCATAGAACAAATCCTTTCGGGGTAAGAAGACTTGAAGAGAGGTTTATCGATTTGAAAACCAGATATGCCAGTAAGCTACAGATAAACAACCGCGATGTTGAGTTTGAAAATTTATGTATTTATTGGAATGAAATCGAAAAACAAATCTTTGCTCGCTGCAAAATAAAACCTGAAGACATTACTGAAGAAATAGTTGAACCATTTTTCGAGGAATTAAGAAATTTTATTATAGAAACAAATATTTAATATGTATGATATATCATTATATCATACATAAGTTAATCTATTTTTATAGTTCACTTTGAATTTCCTTGGTGTTAAAGTATGAAGGTATGAAAATTGCAGTATTATCAGATTCTCACGACCATATTCCAAATTTAGAAAAAGCTCTAAAGCAAATTAAAGTTAAGAAGGTTGAAGTAATGTTTTTTTGTGGGGATATGTGTTCACCATTTACCGCAGGAATAATTGGGAAAGTAAATCTTCCCGTCTATGCATGCCTTGGAAATAATGATGAAGATCAGATAGCGTTTGTGCAACTAGGAGGTAAAAACTTTACTTGGGTACCATTATTTAAGGAGTTCGGAGAAGTAGAATTGAACTCTCGAAAAATTGCATATTGTCATTACCCGAAACTGGGTGAGTTTTTAGCAAAAAGTGAGGGTTATGATGCCGTATTTTACGGGCATACACATAAGGTTAGAAATGAAAAATTCGGAAAAACACTATTGTTAAACTCCGGTTCTATTTGTGGAATAAATGCAAGATATGTTCTCAAATTCGAGGGAGAAAAACAGGGTGTCGCTTCATACGCGATCTACGATACCAAAACCAACTCCGCAGAAATTATTGAAATCAAGTAGACAACAGCAGGAAACTGTAGTTAAAAACCAGTTATAATGAAATCTGTTATTCTTATACAATGGATATCTTTTTCCTAACCTTACTAACCTTTCTAACTAGCATTGTCGGAACAATAACCGGTTTCGGGATTTCTACAATAATGGTTCCGGTGGTACTTCTTTTTCTGCCACTTCCGCAAACATTACTATTAGTGGGAGTAATTCATTGGTTCGGAGATCTTTGGAAAATGCTTCTTTTTAAACACGGAGTAAATAAAAAATTATTATTATACTTTGGTCTACCGGGAGTTATAGCTGCAATATTAGGAGCAATGTTGGTTGTCCGAATCCCCGAAACTATCGGCCAGGAAATTATCGGTCTTATTATAATTTCTTATGTTATCTTTCACCATTTCAAACCGAAATTTAAACTTCGGGCAAACAGCAATACTTATATTTTAGGTGGAATCTCCTCCGGATTTCTTGCAGGTTTAACAGGTGTCGGGGGAGGGGCCTTAAGATCGGTAATTTTATTAGCCATAAACATTCCGAAGGATATTTATATTTTTACATCCGGGGCTTTGGGAGCATTTATTGATGCATCCAGAATTTCAACTTACCTATTCTCCGGTGTCAAAATTAATCAGAACCTTATATGGGGTTTTCTTGTTTTTATCCCTGCGTCTTTCTTGGGAGCTGAAGTTGCAAAAAAAATAGTTGATTTGGTCCCGCAAAAAAAATTTATATTACTTGTGAACCTTTTCCTGTTTATACTGGGAATAAAACTTATCCTTTTCCCGTAAATTAGTGTCCGATTTCAGGAAAGAAGTATCCAATTAGGACTATTACCAAAATTCCTAATAACAAAAATAGCGCCTGCTGACCCAAATATCTTCTCGGGGCATGAGTAGCTTCAGGTAAGAAATCCGTAGTTGCCACGTAAAGGAAAAATCCTGCGGCCGATGCAATTAAAATTCCAACGCCCTGTTCGATTTTGTCAGCATAAAAATAAGTCAGAAAGGCTCCCGGGAAAGTTGCCAATGATGAAAATAAATTAGCAAGAAAGGCATTTCTTCTGCTCCAACCTCTATTAAGAAGTATCCCGAAATCCGCGATTTCGTGCGGAGTCTCGTGCAAAAATGTAGATAACGAAACAAGCATACCGAAAGAAGGATTAATAAGATATGTTGCTCCGATTACTACTCCATCGAGAAAGTTATGTATAGTATCACCAAATATAATAAGCGGTATAACAGTCTCTCCCTCAGAGTGGGAGTGTCCGAGGTGTTTTTCCCCTTCTTCCTGGTGGTGGTGAAGATAAAAGAAAAATCTCTCAATCATAAAAAGAATAACAAAAACAATTAACACCACACCGAATGCTTTTTCACCAAACTTCTCCACTGCTTCGGGAAGAAGATCCAGTAGCGATAATGCCAAAAGGACTCCGGCGGCCAATGGTACAGACACCGATGCGAGTGATTTTGCCCAATCTTTCTTAAAAAGCAGTATCACGCCGCCAATGAGTCCTGCTATACTACCGATAAAAGCATAAATTGTTAATACAATTATTTCGCTCATGATATATTATGATAACCTCAAAGACGAGGCTTGTTAAGAACAAAATAAAAAATTCATGCTAAAATCATTAACTGAATATGAAAGCAAAGTCTTATAAATATACATGGGATCTATCATCCCTTTTTAAAGACGAAGTTTATATCAGTCTTCATAGAGTAATATCAGAAAAGGTTTCTTACCAATTTATAAATAAATGGAAGAATCGGGTTGATTATTTAACAAATCCAAATATTCTAAGGGTTGCTCTTATCGAATACTCGACGCTTCAGAAAAATATCGGTTTAAATTACAAGGAAGTCTACTTTTATGAATTAAAGTCTGCACTTGACGAAAGTAATCCTGAAATCAAAGGACATTTGAACAAAGCAATAGAACTATCGCAAAAAATTCAAAATGATATTCAGTTCTTCGAAATCCGGCTTTCAAAAATCGATATAACTACTCAAAAAATATTTTTAGATGACGAAAGCCTTAAGGAATACAAACATTTTCTTGAGAGATTGTTTGCTCAAGCGGATCATATTCTTAGCGAACCTGAGGAAAAAATCCTAACACTTAAATCTCTTCCGGCTTACGAAAATTGGGTAAAAATGCTATCAGGATTCTTATCTAAAGAGGAAGCAGTCACACTCGATGTAAACAACAAAAAGTCCAAGAGAAACATATCTGAACTATTGGCTCTTATGAATAATAAAAATAAAGAAATCCGGGACAGCGCCGCAGTTAATTTCAATAAGATTCTTGATAAACATCTCGAAGTTGCCGAAAACGAAATAAACTCCGTTCTACAAAATAAAAAAACCGATGATGAGTTGAGAAAATTCGAACGACCGGATTCGGGAAGACATCTGTCGGACGATATAGAAACCGAAGTTGTTAATGAGGTCATTAAAATTGTATCTGATAATTTTAAGATCTCGCAAAAATACTATCATCTTAAAGCAAAACTATTTAAAGTAGATAAGCTTGCATATCACGAAAGGAATGTTGAATACGGAAGCATCACTAATAAATATTCATTTGATGAATCAGTTGAAATTGTTAAAAAAGTAACGTCGGAGCTTGATAATGACTTTCTACAACTTTTCGAGAACTTCTTAAGCGAAAAGAGAATTGACGTGTTTCCCAAAAAGGGAAAAAGGGGCGGAGCATTCTGTACGCACGGTCTAATCACCGATCCCGTCTATATATTACTTAACCATAACAACCAATTTGATGATGTACGAACACTTGCTCACGAACTTGGTCATGGAATTAACGACGAGCTTATCAAATTAAAACAAAATGCCTTAAATTTCGGTACTCCTATTTCAACAGCTGAAGTCTCGAGTACTTTTTTTGAAGACTTCGTTGTCGAAGAATTGATGAAGGATGCAAACGAGGAAGTAAAACTAACACTTATGATGAATAAACTAAATCAGGATATCTCGAGTATTTTCAGGCAGATCGCTTTTTATAATTTCGAAACCGAACTTCACTCGGGATTCCGAAAAAATGGATATTTAGGAAAAGATGAAATAGGCAAGATATTTCAGAAGAATATGGCTGCCTATATGGGTCCATACGTTGATCAGACAGAAGGATCACAAAATTGGTGGGTATATGTACAGCACTTTAGATACTTTTTCTACGTATATTCTTATGCTTCGGGGCTATTAATTTCCAAATCACTCCAGGCATCGGTAAAAAAAGATCCGAAATTTATATCAAAAGTTAAGGGGTTTTTATCAGCCGGACTTTCCGAATCACCAAAAAACATTTTTGCAAAACTTGGTATTGACATTAGCAATAAAAAATTCTGGGAAAAAGGAATTTCAGAAGTTAATAATTTACTATTAGAAACGGAAAAATTGGCAAAGAAGCTAAATAAAATTTAAGCTACACGCTCTTTAAGCGCGCTGTAGAACTTCTGAAGATAATCTTCAGCACGAATCCAATGCTGTTCACCAAGTCCCCTTTCAGCCAAGCTGCATTCGACCGCTGCAAGAACTCGAAGGTGAGCCAGCTTTGC
>CAYREZ010000002.1:10754-25267 GCA_964423565.1 uncultured Gammaproteobacteria bacterium
CTCCGCATAGAGCTGCCGGGCTGTATCCTCAAGTTCAACCGCTTCCTCGATGGACGTTTTATCACCGGCTTCCTTCCAAAGTTTTATTTCCAAAGAAGCGGCTATTGAAGGCTCAAAAGCAAGTTTAATTTCATCCTTAATAAGTTTGTAGAACTTTTTCATCGATGAAAAAGATTTATCCCACTTATTTTCGTTACCTTCAATAACCGCTTCAAGCATATAAATTGCAGCTTTTTTTGCTAATGCTTTTGACAACCCATATTGTTCCTTGAGATGGTTAATGGCATACTCTCTAAACTTTGTTCCAGTTGGAATTTTCCTTAATCTCCACCAGTTAAGTTCTAATTTAGCCGCAACTTCGGGTTTAAACCTGAAGTGTATGACCTTATCTTTTGCACCAAACCTCCTTCTTCTTCTTGAATAATCAACAATTGCCGCTTTCAATTTTTCGGGAGTAAAATCAGGTAGATGACTTTCTTCAAAATAAAACTCGGTATAAACCATTTGCCAAGGCAGGTATCCGCTTGTTCTTTGTTCTCCTGAAGTTCTAATAAACAAATCTGGATTCGGATAAGGCTGGCCGGCGGTATCAAGATACGACTCAAAAAGTTTCTCGTCAATTTCCTCAACAGAAACTTTATCGGATACTAATTTTTTCACCGCTCTTAAAATTTCATCTCTGCCTCCATAATCGAGAGCGACGTTTAGGGTGTGTTTTGTATTCAAAGACGTTTCAGCTTCAGCTTTAGCGATTATTTTTATCAGGCCTTTCGGTAACCTATCTTTCCTCCCTAGATGATTAAATCTAACCCCTTCTCTTTTGGCTTCATCCAAAGTTTCCTCGATATTTCTTTTAATTAGGTCGAAAATTTTCTTTTTTTCGGTGTAAGGTCTTTTCCAATTTTCGGTAGACCAACCCCAAACTGTTAAGGTATGAACTCCCCAATCGCGGGTTGCTCGAATGACTTTCTTGAGAGCCTCCGCACCTGCCTCGTGACCTTTTGTAACCGGAAGACCGCGAGAACGTGCCCAACGACCATTACCGTCTAGAATTATTGCTATATGATCGGGGACAATAGTATCTTTAGGAAGGCGAAGCTCAGGCTCAGGCATAAGTGAAATTATAACATACTTATCCGAGCTTTGTAGTATAATTGAACCTGTTTAAAAAATGGTCACAATTGATAAAATTGTCACAAAAACTAAATCAAAAAAAGCATCTGATGCGAAAGCCACGCTTGAAAAATTTGTTTCTAGAATAAATGTAGAGCTTGAAACCTATTTCAACGACGAAATTGCTAACGTATTCGGTGTCAGTCGGAAAGAAAAAGAGTTATCAAATCATATTTGGAAGCATATTAAGGAACATAACCTCCGCCCGGCAAAACGCCTCCGGGGATCATTTGTCTATTACGGTTATAAACTCTTGGGCGGAAAAAAGGTGAAGGCTATTTTAAACGCTGCAATGAGTATTGAATTAATTCATACTGCCCTTCTTATACATGATGATTTTATGGATCAGGATGATACACGACGAGGATTACCGACAACTCACGAATACTACAAAAATTTCCATGCTGCAGAAGGATTTAGATTTAATCATCTGCATTATGGTGAAAGTATGGCTGTCAACGTAGGCGATATTGCTTTACTTGCAGGTTATGAAATACTCGGAAAAAGCAATTTTGACAATGAAAAAAAGCTGAATGTTTTAAATAGGACTCTAAGAGGAATAGTCAATACTGGCTTGGGTCAAGCTTTTGATATTACTTTAGAAGGAAAAGGTGTTGCTTCAGAAGAAGATATAACAGATTTACATCTTGCTAAAACAGCAATTTATACTTACGAAAATCCTTTGCATATTGGGGCAGTTTTAGCTGGTGCAAAATTAAAAGACTTAGAGCTAATTAGTAAATATGCAATTCCCGGCGGAGTTGCTTTTCAGCTTCAGGACGATATCTTGGGACTTTTTGGTGATCCGGTTAAGACAGGTAAACCGGCCCACTCGGATTTAAGACAAGGTAAAATGACACTTTTAATAATCAAAGCGCTTGAATTAGGAAACAAAAACCATCAAAAAAAATTGAAAGTAATATGGGGAAAAAGAAATTTGACTGAAGAGGAAGCCAATGAAGCAAGAAAAATTGTTAGGGATACGGGTTCTTTAGAATATTCGCGTAAAGTCTCGGTTAAATGGGCAAAAAAGGCACAAAGAGCAATACCGGAAATGAAAAAACGGGGGTGGAATGATGAAGCTGTTAATTATCTCGACGGCATAGCACAATATATGGTTGAAAGAGAAATGTAAATTTCGTTCTGTTCGAACATGTCTCGAGATGCGAATTCAAGGGACTGCGACGCAAAAGATTATCTTTTTGGAGACTGTTTTTTGCGTCTTGCTTTCCCACCAGTACCGACTTTGCGTCGTTCACGAATTCGGGAATCGCGGGTCAATAATCCAGCATCTTTTAAAGGCTTTCTAAAATCTGCCTTATCTATAACTAAAGCTTTTGCAAGTCCGTGCGCGGATGCTTCCAGTTGGCCCTTTTTTCCACCTCCAATCACCTTAACGCTAAAGTAGTATTTTTCTGTTGCATCGACAACCTTTAGTGGTCGTGACCAGATATCTTTAAATATCGCTCCGGGAAAATATTTATCAATAGGCTGATCGTTTACAGTACTTACTCCTTTGCCTTTATATAATCTCACTCTTGCCGAAGCACTTTTTCTTCTTCCGCTTGCGTATATATAACTGAGTTTTTTTGGTTTTGGCATCCTTCAACTTCGCTCAGGACAGATTTATGAGCTAAACTCCCTTCTAAATTTATCCCCATATGGGTGTTTCTCATCTGTAAATATTTTTAATCTTCTTAATCTGGCGCTTTTTAATCTATTGTCCGGTAACATACCCGAAACTGAATGTAATATAACTTTCTCCGGGCTTTCTTTCAATAATTTTGCAATTTTTGTTTCTTTAAAACCTCCGGGATAGCCGGAGTGGCTTCTGTAAACTTTTTGAAACTCTTTTTTCCCGCTCAGTTCCAATTTCTTGGCATTAATAACAACTACATAATCTCCTGAGTCCATATGGGAAGAATAACTTGCCTTTACTTTACCCATCAACAACTTCACAATCTGGGTGGAAAACCTACCTAATACACTTTCTGAAGCATCGATAAGATGCCAATTTCTTTTGACTTCACCAGCTTTTGGTTGATAAGTTTTATGCATTTGTATTCAGTTTAAATTCAAGTGAAATTATTTTTTAGATTTTACTTTTTTAGATTTAGTTCCGGGAGATGTTAAAGCAGGTTTAACATTTTTGCCCTCAATCTTTGTTGATTTAGTCTTAACTTTTGCTTTCTTGGTCTTAGATCCCTCAACTGAACTCACTTTCCGGCTCCATTCAATTTTCGCCATGTCAGCCGAATCTCCTTTCCGTTTTGGCAGTTTTATTATTCTTGTAAATCCACTTTTCGTATTTTCAAAAGCCTTAGCTACTTCAGTAAACATTTTATCGGTTAAAATTTTGTTATTGCCTAATCTTGAATATGCCAAGCGCTTTGCATTAAGCCCTTCTTTTTTCGAAATTATAACAAGTTTCTCCACATCTTTCTGGACAAACTTGGCTTTTGAAAGTGTTGTTTTGATTGAGCCATGCTCAATTAGCGCTTTTACTAAGGATTTAGAAAGCGCACGCCTGCTTTTCAGATTTCTCGATAGTTTTCTACCGAATACCTTCTTCTTCATATAATTTCTATGATATCCTCCTCGCCCCTACGGGTGGGATTTCCATATCTTACAAAGGACGCCATATCAGATTCGATTCATCCCCGAGTCAGAGACTCTCTGAGTTGGCGACATCCCCGAGCTAATGGTTCGACGCTACTCACCATTCTGAGCTTGTCGAAGGACGCTCGGAGTATTCTCTGAACTGTTATAACTACTCTCCTTTTATTTCCAAGCTTCGTTCACCTAATGCTGCTTCAATTATCTTTACAGATTTCTCTCCCAGATTTCGTACCTTGACCAGACTTTCCCTTTTTGCCTTGACTAAGTCCTCAACAGTATCGTAACCTGCCTTGATTAGAGCGTTGGCAACTCTAGTGGGTAGTCCAATTTCTTCTACCGAAAGTTTGCCTACCGGCCCTATCTCATCTTTAACCTTTTCCTCTTCATGTCTTACTTTTCTGGGTGATACGACCTGGTTAAAATATGCCATTAATATCTTAGCCGCTTGTACCAAAGAATCCATCGGTTTAACTGTTCCGTCTGTCCAAACTTCCAAAATTAGCTTATCGTAGTTCGTCAAGCGTCCGACACGAGTTTCTTCGATCTTATAGTTAACTCTCTTAATGGGTGAAAAGGATGCATCTAACGGAATCAAACCTATTTCTCCAGTTGCCCTATCCTCGGAAGGTGAGTATCCCACTCCTCTCTCGATTTCAATCTTTACATCAAGCTTTGCGTCTTTTGCTAAAGTCGCTAAAGGCAAATCCGGATTAGCTATCTTCACCGAAGATTCCACCTTAATGTTTTTCGCGGTCACTTCTGATGGACCCTTTACAGATAACTCGCCCAAAACCGGCTTATCTCCTTCGTACTGAATTCTCACTTTTTTCAAATTAAGAATCAGGTCAACAACATCCTCCTTCATGCCTTTGAGAGTGGTAAATTGATGTCTAACCCCAGAAATTCTGACGCTAACAATCGCGGCACCGGGTAGACTTGTTAAAAGAACCCTTCTTAGTGAAATTCCCAGAGTGTTTCCATAACCCTGCTCTAAAGGCGAAATAACAAACATTGCATAATTTGGCTGCTCTTTATCAATTTTTATTTCAAATATTGGTTCTTGCATAACTTTCACCTCCCTTCGCCATTCGTAGCTTAATGCGAATAAGAATTTATCTCATTTCGTGCTACAAAAGGCTCTTACCTAGAATAAAACTCAACAATATCCTGTTCGGATATCGGCTCAAGTACATCATCTTTTTTAGGTATTGAATTTACTTTCCCGGCAGGACCCTTCCTAGTTAGCCATTCCGGAATTTTCAGCTCCTCATCAACCGTTTTTTTTACCGCTGGGATATTAAATGATTTAGACGAAAGGGTTAGAGTGTCACCTTTTTTCATTTGATAAGAAGGAATGTTTACTATCTTACCATTCACTAAAACATGTCTATGAGATACTAATTGTCTGGCACTCGGTCTTGTAGGCACAAATCCGAGTCTAAATACAGTATTGTCCAGTCTTCTTTCAAGCATGGAAAGAAGCGCCTCTCCTGTATTACCTTTCGACTTCAAAGCCTTATCAACATAACCCTTAAATTGTCTTTCCAAAAGTCCGTATAATCTTTTAACCTTTTGTTTTTCCCTCAGTTGTCTTCCGTATTGAGATCCCTTTCTCGTACCTCTTGGTCCATGAACTCCCGGCGGGACTGTAAGCCGTGTTAGTTTTACGCCCTTGCCAAAAAGATCATATCCTTCTCTTCTAGACAATCTGTCTTTTGGTCCTGTATATCTAGCCATATTATCAAACCCTTCTTCTTTTCTTTTGTCGCGGACCGTTATGCGGGATAGGCGTAACATCCGCTATAAGTGAAATTTTAACTCCTGCCGCCCTAATTGCTCTTAATGCAGCATCTCTTCCTGGCCCCGGTCCTTTTATATAAATTTCAGCCTCCCTATATCCACGTTCCTCGGTTACCTTGTTAATGACCTTCTCCATTGATGAGGTCGCGGCAAAAGGAGTAGATTTTCTGGTTCCTTTAAATCCAGACGCTCCTGACGATCCCCACCCAATGGTATTACCATCGGCATCCGTTATTGTAATCAGTGTGTTATTAAAAGACGCAGAAATAAAAATCTTCCCGCTGGGAACAGCCGCCATGATTTTATTTTTCTTTGTATTCTTTTTAGAATTTGCTTTTGTAGCCATAAAATCTTATTATTTATCCTTCTGCGTTTGCATTTTAGATAATATTTCTTTCTTAAATGCACCAACTGTTTTCCTCTTGCCTCTTTTTGTCCTGGCGTTACGTCTAGTTCTTTGACCTCTTGTAGGAAGACCTCTCGTGTGTCTGATACCCCTATACGCTGAGATAGTTTTAAGTCTTTGTATATTTGATCTTACAAACCTTAATAATTCGCCTTCGGTTAGGTATTTCTCGATTTGAGAAGAAATCTTGGACAAATCTTCTGCCGTCAATTCCTTGACTCGCTTCATATCATCTAAATTTATAGATTTGATAATTCCTCTGGAGGATTGCCAACCTATGCCTTTTATTTTTGTCAAAGCATAACCTACTTTCCAATTATCATTTAATTCAATTCCTGCAATTCTAGCCATAATTTCTAGTTAAAAGCATAATGGTAAAAGCTAAACGAAATGTATATCTTTTAACTCTTGCCATTTACCTACCCTTGACGCTGCTTGTGTCTCGGATTTTTACAAATAATATATAAAACGCCCTTACGTCTTACTATTTTGCAATCCTTGCACCTTTTTTTAATCGACGACTGTACTTTCATTTTTGTCTTTTACCTTCCAATTTTCTGAACTATTCTTCCGCGCTCTGTATCATACTTAGTCATTTCAACAACTACCTTATCCCCTGGAAATATACGAACATATCTTCTTCTTAAACTACCCTTCAAGGTTGCTAAGATTATTCTTCCATCCTCAAGTTCCATCCTAAACATTGTATTAGGCATCGACTCGGTTATCGTACCGACGTATCTGGTCGTATCTTTTGTTCCCATTTTTCTTCAACAAAAAACAAGCTAATTTATTACCAAACTAGCTTATTTCAATACTTTTCAGTTAGTATTATAGGACCGTATTTTGTTACAGCTACGGTCTCCTCAAAAAGCCCTGATATTTTACCATCCGAGGTTCGGATTGTCCACCCATCAGAATCAATGGCCACATCTCCGCTTCCTTTTGTATACATTATCTCAATAGCCAAAACCGCACCTTCAGGAATTATAGGCGAATCGCTCCTCTTGCCGTTTATAAAGCAAGGTATCTGAGGATCCTCGTGCAGATCTTTACCCACACCATGGCCCACTAATGCTTTTATGGGAGATAAATTATGACTTCTTAGTTCTTTCTCTATTGCTTCAGATATATCGTAAATCCGATTTTCCTCTTTAGCTTTATTTATAGCTTTTTTTAATGTTAATTTACCTACGTCCAGAAATTCCAAAATTTCCTGATCTGCCAAAAGTCCCATACTAAAAGATGTGTCTGTATGAAACCCTTTATAATACATTCCCAAGTCCACACTTATTAAATCCCCTTTTTTAAAAACGATACTTTTTTTTGGGATTCCATGAACTACCCCATCATTTATATTAATACAGGTAGTCCAAGAATAACCCTTGACCATTTGAAAAGAAGGCTTTCCGCCTGCACTTATTATTAACCTTCTTGCAAGTTCATCGATTTCATACGCATTTACTCCCTCCTTTATTTCTTTTTTTAAATGTGCCTTTACGACTGCTAATTTCTTACCTCCCTCGGTCATTATCCCAACTTCCTCTTCGCTTTTAATTCTAACTCCGTTACTTAGATTCATTTTGAACTCGATAATTTTCGAACAATATCATTAAATATCTCTTCTATCGGTTTCTCACCATTGATCTTAATAAGAATTCCAAGCTTATCAAAAATAGCTAAAAGCGGCTTAGTCTCATGGTTGAATAAAGCGAGTCGTTTTTTTATCGTCTCGGGTTTATCATCATCACGCTGGACCAGTTTCCCTCCACACTCATCACATGAATTTGTTTTCGGAGGGTTTGTTAGTAAATTATAGATTTGTCCACATTTGTCGCAAACTCTTCTTGCAGATAATCTTCTGATAGATTCCTTTTCGCTTAAATCGAGATATATCACATAATCTTCCTTTTGACCCTCCTCTTTTAGCCAATTTTTATATACCACATATTGTTTAAGCGTTCTGGGATATCCATCAAAAATGATCTTTGCGATATTAATCTTGTTTGATTTTAACTCGTTTTTTACAAAACCCAGCATCTCATCTTCCGAAATCAAAATACCGTTATCGATCATTTTCTTTATCCTAGAGTTGCCCTCAGAAACTTCCCTTAGAATCTTCCCTGCCTCCAAATGAAATAGTTTATATTTTTCAGCTAATAGTTTTGCCTGAGTTCCTTTGCCGGATCCTTGGGGTCCAAGAATTATTATTATCATAAACTTACCTAAGCAACGTTTCGTATCTTTTCATAACAAGTTGTGCTTCAAGTTCTCTTGTTATTTCCAAAACTACGGAAACCACAATCAAAATTCCAGTACCCCCTACTGCCAAATTTGCAATTCCTATCGCGTTCTGAAATAAAGAAGGCAGAACGGCTATCAATCCTAAAAAGATTGCGCCAACCAAAGTTATTTTATTCAAAACACTTTGTAGATATTTAGCAGTCTGGCTACCCGGCCTTATCCCAGGTACAAATCCTCCGCCTTTTTGGAGATTTTCGGAAATTCTCTCAGGATTAAATACAACGGAGGTATAAAAATATGTAAAACCAAAAACTAAAAAGAAATAAATTAAATTATATAAGACAGTATTCGGATTAAAACTTTGAGCTAAACTCGAAGCAAATTGTGCAACTTTTTCATTGCCTACCCCGCTTAGAAACTGGCTAGCAAGAGAGGGAAGAAGTACCAAAGAAACGGCAAAAATGATAGGTATCACTCCTGCTTGGTTCAGACGTAATGGAATATAACTTGTAGATGGACCTATTTTTGACAGTCTCCGCGAATAGCTCACGGGAATCTGCCTCACCGCCTCATTCATAAATACAATAAGTCCCACTATAACAATCGACAGGCCCAGAAATACTCCGACCTTTAGAATATCCGAAGTTGTAATAATGGTCGCGGACTGGCCAATTGTTACGGGAAGTCGAGCCACAATACCTGCAAAAATCAAAAAAGAAATCCCGTTACTGATTCCATACTCCGTTATAAGTTCTCCAAGCCATACAGAAAGCATCGACCCTGCTGTCATTGTCGCAACAAGCGCAATCAAAGCCTGAGGTGATAGAGACTGTATCACGCCCTGACTTCTCAAGAGAGAGTACATCCCAAAAGATTGCATCGCAGCAAGTGGCACTGTCAAAAATCTCGTATATTGGTTAATCTTCTCCTGACCAAATTCACCCTCCTTAGAAAGTTCTTCCAAAGAAGGAATAACATAAGTTAGTAACTGCACTATAATCGAGGCATTTATATAAGGAGTCAGACCAAGAGCTAAAATAGAAAAGTTAGCTAGAGTTCCGCCGGAAAAAATATCCAAAAGCGAAAGAAGCGGGCTACCGGAAAAAAGTGCTTGCAAGGATGTCCTGTCTATCCCGGCAGCCGGAATATGAGCAACCAATCTGTAAACTACCAAAATTACTGCCGTTATAAGTAGCTTTTTCCTTATGTCGGGTGATTTGGCCGCTTTTACTAAAAACTGGATGATTGAAGAAAACATCTTAAAAAATCAAAATTAAAAAATTACTCGAGATTCTCTTTATCTATTTGGACTTTGGTCATCGATTTTTGATTAGCCAACATTATTTTCCCTCCTGCTTTTTCTACCCGGCGTGCAGCGGAATTTGAAATTGGTAATTGAATAATCAACTTCTTTTTAAGTTCTCCGTCCCCGAGAATTTTAACCCCGAATATTTCAGCATCCTTTCTATCCACAATTTTATTCTCAATCAACAATTTCAAATCAACAGTACTTGAGGCAGGAAGAAGATTTAATAAATCTAATTTTACAATGATGGGTTTTTTGTTAGATTTAAATTTTCCTTTACCGCGTCTTAACGGCAGTCTTTTAATTAAAGACTTTTTCATTTTTACACCCTCAAAAAGAATATTAACTCCGCCTCTACTTTTTTGACCTTTCTGTCCACGGCCTACAGTATGCCCTCCTTTTCCACTACCATAGCCTCTACCGAGTCTTTTTTTACTCCTTGCTTTGATTTTTGGTAAATTTGTAGTCATATTATTTTTCTTTCATTGCTGACCTTTTTCTGTCTATTTTAGAAATTGTTTCTAATGCCTTCATTGTTGCGTAAACATTCGACGTTTTATTTGACGTACCTAGAAATTTTCCGACTGCATCTCGTATCCCTGCAGCTTCCAAAACAATCCTCATCGGGCCTCCGGCGATGATTCCAGATCCCGGAGGTGCGGGTTTTAAAAGGACTCTTGCCGCCGAATATTTTTCATTGATTGAATAGGGAATAGTAGTTCCCCTTATTGATACCTTAACCATCCGACGTTTTGCTTTTTCCAAAGCTTTCCTGATAGCATTTGATACGTCGGGAGCTTTTGATAAACCGATTCCAACCTTACCCTTTTTATCTCCAACGACTACTAAGGCTGAAAATCTTATCGTATTTCCTCCTTTTGTTTTTTTGGAAATACGCTTGATTTCAACAACCGTTTCCTCAAACTCTTTTATTTGATAATCACCGTACATTAAAATTTCAATCCTCCTTTTCTTGCACCTTCAGCAAGTGACTTTATTCTTCCATGGTATTTTCTTCCGCCTCTATCAAATGTCACATCTTTTATTTTTTTCTGTATAGCTTTTTTTGCTAGTGCTTCCCCGACAGTCATTGCGACAACTACTTTCGCGCTTTTTGATTTACTGTCTTTAGTCAATTCTAGATCGGAAACAGACACTAAAGTAATACCTTTAGCATCGTCTATTATTTGTGCATATGTGTGCCGTTTCGATCGAAAAACTGATAATCTCGGTCTTTTGCTGGTTCCGAATATCTTCGAGCGAACCCTCTTTTTTCTTTTTTCTAAAGCGGCTTTTTTATTCATAATTTATGCAGATTGAGCTTTCGCAGCTTTGCCTGCTTTACGTCTTATAACCTCATCTTTGTATTTTATGCCTTTACCCTTATAAGGCTCTGGCTCTCGGACTTTTCTAATGTTAGCAGCAATCAATCCGACAATCTCTTTATCAATTCCTTCGATGAATATCTCGGCTTTTTCAACCCTAAATGCTATTCCTTCGGGTGCTTCCACTTTTATAGGGTGTGAATAGCCAACGTTTAATATTAATGTTGCGTCTGATACTTCTGCTCGATACCCTGTCCCGACTAACTCCAAAGTCTTAGTCCATCCTTCAGATACCCCTTTAACCATATTCGCCAAGATTGATCTTGTGGTACCATGTTTCGCCCTAGTGCTAACAGAATTTCCTTTTGGCTTGACCAAGATTTGACCGTCAGTTATCTTAAACTCAACAAATTTTGAAAATTTTCTTGCCAAAGTTCCTTTAGAACCGGTTACTTTAACGGTTGCACCGTTAATTTCAACTTCCACTCCTTCAGGAATCGATATGGGTTGTTTTCCGATTTTACTCATAAGTTGTTATTTTACAAAATGTCAGCTATTAGCTCTCCGCCTAGGCGTTTCTTAATTGCTTCCCTTAATGAAATGACGCCTTTCGATGTTGAGACTATACCCAAAAATGGACCCTTTCTTTGTGACAGCTCGTCTGCAGTTTTATAAACGCGTAAACCCGGTTTGGAAATAAGTACAACATCGCTAAGCACCGGGCTTTTTCTTCTGTAACTAAGTCGCACATGTAAAATCTTGCCTTCCTCTTTCATTTCATCAAGATATCCTTCTTTCACCAAAAGCGTTGCAACCATTCTAATAAGATTTGTATTGGAAACATTTACTTCCTTATGTTTCGCAATCGAGGCATTTTTAAGCCTTATTAGAAAATCTCCAACCGGATAATTTATTGCACTCATATTTTTTTCAATATTAAATTCGTAACACTATAGCTAATCTTGATTTGTCTATTATATCTTGTTCGTGTACTTACCATATATAAAAAAATATATTTTGATTAAATTACCAACTCGCCTTCTTAACGCCGGGAATTTCACCCCGGTGGGCATACTCTCTAAAACAGAGTCTACATAATCCAAATCTTCTCATATAACCTCTTGATCTCCCGCACAATCGGCAGCGGTTTCTATATTGAACCTTGTACTTTAGTTTTTTTGTTTCTCTAACTTCTTTTGCTGTCGTTGACATTATTATCCTTTCTCAAATGGCATTCCTAACGTTTCCAATAATCTTTTCGAGTTATCCTTACTTCTAGTATTGGTTACTATCGTTATCTCAAGTCCTCTTGGACGACTCTGTCCAAAATCTATCTCGGGGAAAACTACGTGTTCGTAAATTCCCAGTGTGTAGTTCCCGGCATTATCAAAACTATTACTCGATACTCCTCTGAAATCCCTAAGCCTTGGAAGGACTATGGAAAAAAGTTTATCTAAAAACGCGTACATCTTCTGGTCTCGCAAAGTAACTTTAAGCCCAACAGCCATGCCACGTCTTACTCCAAAACTCGCGACTGATACTTTAGCCTTGCGTGTTGAGGGAATTTGCCCGGTAATTGCCGCAAGATCTTTCCTTGCCTGCTCAAGCACCGATTTATCTTTTGTAGCCTCTCCGATACCCATATTCACTATAACTTTAGTTATTTTTGGAGTTGCCATTTTATTAACTATCCCAAGCTCTTTTCGAAGCCCCGGAAGTGAATTTTCATATTTTTGTTTAAGTCTTTGCATATTTTTAAATTTACAATAGAATTTAACTTATCTTCTTATAACTCATGTCTTATTTTTCCTTTTTTCCACTTAATTCTTTTTTGCATTTTTTACAAAACCGCAGCTTTTCTTTACCAACCATTTTAAATCCGATCCTAGTTAGCTTATTACACTTTGGGCAAATAATGGTGAATTTCGAAAAAGGTAAAGGTTTGGGAATATCATATATTCCACCCTTTTGTCCCGGCATTCCTTTAACGTGCTTTTTATAAATATTTATTCCAGGTATTAAAACACTCCGGTTTTTAGGATCAATTTTCTCGATTTTTCCCTCTCTGCCCTTATCTTTTCCGCTTGTTATTTTTACAGTATCGCCAATTTTAAACTTTAACATATATGTTATTAACTATCTCTCAAACCACCTCTCTACCAAGAGATGCTATTTTTGTATAACCCAGGTCTTTTATCTCTCGGGCTATCGGACCAAGAATTCTGGTTCCAACCGGCAAGCCGTGCTTATCAATAACTACCCCAGCGTTATCATCAAATCTAATATAGCTTCCGTCTTTCCTTCTAATCTCTTTTCTGGTTCGAACAACAAGTACGCTAACTTTTTCGCTATCAGTTACTGCTCCATTAGGATCTGCTCCGTTTACAACGCAGCGTACGACGTCTCCAAGCTTTGCAAACTTGCCAATCTTATGGGAAACTCCGATAACCATCAATTTCTTGGCTCCCGAATTATCGGCAGGCGTTAATACTGTACGCAGTTGAATCATTTTTTACTCCTTTTATTTTTCTTACTTTTTTCCAAACCCTGTAATTTTTCGATCTCGATGATTTTCCATTTCTTAAGCTTACTGTAGGGTTTCGTTGGTATAAATCTGACGGACTGCCCAACTTCTACTCCCAACTCGTCATGCACATGATATTTTTTTGTTCTCCTGACTCTTTTTTTATACATTTTATGGATTATAATCCTATCCACTTCAACCGTAGCAGTCTTTGCCATTTTCTTTGAAACAACTTTTCCTTTCAGAATTTTCATATTACTTGTCAACTCCTTCCACCAGTTCATCTGCCGCTTCCTCAGGTTTTGTATATAGCTTCATTTCCTCAATAACCGTTAGGGTTTGAGCAATCTCAAGCCTTAGGTTCTTGGCTTTTTTGAAATTCTTTTCTTTCCCGGCAGTCATATCTAACTTTATTTTTAGCAAGCTCATCTTCTTTTCACTGATAAGTTTTTCTAGTTCTCCTACTTTTTTTAATCTCAACTCTCTTAACTCTTTCTTTTTCATATTATTCTTCCTTTGTTACGATTCTTGTCTTAAAGGGCATTTTTGCACCTGCTTTTCTTAATGCTTCTTGTGCAAAATGGTCAGCAATTCCGGCAATTTCGTAAATTATCCTTCCCGGAGTAACTACGCTAACGTATTTCTCAACATCCCCTTTGCCAGATCCCATCCTCTGTCCGGCTGGTCTTCCTGTCACCGGCTTATCTGGGAAAACTCTTATCCATACCTTTCCTCCTCTTTTTGCGCTGTGTGTGATTACGCGTCTACCTGCCTCTATTTGCCGGCTAGAAAGCCAACCCCGCTCGAGTGCTTTAAGTCCATACTCTCCGAATGATAAACTTGAACCACGCATTGCCTTTCCTCTCATTTTTCCCCTAAAGGCTTTTCTAAATTTTGTTCTTTTTGGTTCTAACATTTTATTGTTTTTATCAGTCTTCCCTCTTCTTATGGATATAAACTTTTATTCCAACGTATCCTTTTTTAAGAAGCGCAGGCATCTGGGCATAGTCAATCCTTTCTCTGAGAACCTGGGTAGGAACAGACCCGCGATGAAATTTTTCAACTCTTGCAATTTCTATTCCTCCTATTCTCCCCGAGAGAACTACTTTTATTCCA
>CAYREZ010000002.1:25277-27835 GCA_964423565.1 uncultured Gammaproteobacteria bacterium
ACACGCTCTACTGCCCTCATTACAACCTTACGATGGGGCATTCTTCTCTCCAAGTCCGAAACAATCCTAGAGGCGACCAATTGAGCTGAAAGTTCTGGATCTTTAACCTCATTTACCCTAAGGTCAATTTTAGTGTCTTTCACTACCCTGCCTCTAATATTCTGCAGAATTCCAATAATATACTTTTTCAAATCCTCCAATCCTGTTCCACCTCTCCCAATAACTATACCTGGTCTTGAAACCGTTAAAATAATTACCATACTCTTAGGTAATCTTTCTATTTCGACATTAGTAATACCTGCAAGTTTCAGTCTTTCGAACAAGGCTTTTCTTATTTTTATATCCTCTAAAAGAAAGTCCTTATACGACGAGTCTTCTGAAAACCAGCGCGACTTCCAAGGCAGATAACTCCCGAGTCTAAAACCTATTGGATTAATTTTTTGTCCCATATGTTCTCCTTCCAGTCAGCCTGTCGGCAAGGCGGGTCGGGAATTTCCAAATTCTAAATCCCAATTTCCAATTAATCTCAAAATTCATATTTTCTAATGCCTTAACCATTTTTTTTCTTTGACGTTTTGTATTTGATATTTTGAACTTTTGAATTTATTTCAGGTTTTGTGCTTTGTGCTTCGGGTTTGGTCATTAGTACAACCCGGATATGACTCATTCTTCTCTTAAAAGGTTTTGCGCGGCCCCTTGCTCCCGCCCTCCACCTTTTTAATCTGGGACCCTCGTTAATTTGAATCTCTTTGAAAATTAGATTTTCGGGATCGAGCTTCAGATTTATTGCATTCCCTATTGCGCTTCCAATTACTTTTCTCAAAGGCTCGGCTGCTCTTTTGTCTGCATAACCAAGCATTTCGAACGCCTCCGACGGGGACATTTTTCCCATCATAAAAACGACTTCCCTCAATTTCCTAGGTGAAGTCAATACAAACTTTTGTGTCGATTTGATATTCATTTTTCTCAGATAAAAGGTGAAAGATGAAAGATAAATGGAATATTATCCTTTTAACTTTTACCTCTTGCCATTTACCCATAATTTATGAACTGGTTTCAAAACTTGTTCATATAACCTAGCGTAAGCTCTCAAAACGAGCCTGAAAGGCGAGTTTTGAAACGGGTTCTATGTCTTCTCCAGTGTTCGCTTAACAATCTGGCCGTGACCCCTAAAGGTTCGGGTTAATGCAAATTCTCCTAATCTGTGTCCAACCATATCTTCTGTTACAAAAACCTCTATGAAAGCCCTTCCGTTATGTACTTGGAAATATTTTCCTACGAATTCGGGAGGAATCTGGCTTGACCTTGCCCATGTTTTTATCGATGCTGATTTTGTACCCATTCCCGACCCGATCTTTTTAATAAGATTTTTATCAACTTGCGGACCTTTTTTAGAACTCCTAGACATTTCAATTACTTAAAGAGTAAAGGTTGACTGACCTTTTAATTTTTAAGAATGTTTTCCTTTCTTTCTTGGCTTTACAATTAAATTATTTGAGTATTTTCTTTTCCTTCGTGTCTTGCCAACGGCAGGTTTACCATAAGGAGTTTTAGGATATTTCATACCTATTCCGCTTCTTCCCTCTCCTCCCCCGTGCGGATGGGAGTCCGGGTGTTGAGCTACTCCACGCACCGTTGGCCTTATACCAAGTCTTATATTTCTTCCCGCCTTTTTATACCGTATAGATTTATTCTCAACGTTCCCTACTTGTCCAACCGACGCCCAAGCCGTATTTTCAAAACGCCTAACCTCACCCGAAGGCAGTTTTACCAAAATTGCAGTCTTTTCTTTCCCTTGAATTACCGCAACAGATCCGGCACTTTTAACTATCTGCCCTCCTTTATTTGGCCGGATTTCAAGATTATGAATCTGCGTTCCCACCGGAATTTTATTCAAAGGCAAGCTATTGCCAATCTCGATCGGCGCATCTTCAGAAGCAATAATTTTTGCCCCGATTTTAAGCCCTTGAGGAGTTAGTATATACTTTCTCTCACCGTCTTCATAGCATAAAAGCGCGATATCCACATTCCTATTAGGATCAAACTCAAAAGATTCAACTTTTGCCCAAATGTCTTTCTTACTCCTTTTAAAATCTATATCCCGATAAAATCTTTTTTGTCTTCCACCCTGATGTCTTACGGTAATTTTACCTTTCGAACGTCCCGATTTTTTGGGTAGTATGTATTTAAGCTTAGTCATATAAATTAAATTTTACTTGCCTTTACTTTCTTCGAATAAGTCGATTTTCTCCTTATCTTTCAGTGTAACAATGGCTTTCTTTCTTGGTTTTATAATCTTTACCTTCCCAGTGTATGTTTTTTTTGTTCTTCCTTTGTAAGCAATTGAGAAAAATGTCGCTAGTCCAAGAGGAACAAACATGCTCAATATTAATGCGCCTGCTCCGAAAGGTCCTTTGATTCCTGTTCCTGAACCAACACCAGTACCTACACCAGCACCAACTCCAGCGCCTGAACCGACGCCAACTCCTACACCAGAACCACAAATTATCATAAAAACAGGTTATATCTGTTCAGATGGTACGACCATTGTAGATAAT
>CAYREZ010000002.1:27845-31996 GCA_964423565.1 uncultured Gammaproteobacteria bacterium
AACTTTTTTCGGTAATTAGAGCTTTTATTTTCATGTTATTTTTTCTTTGGCACCTTAATGGTTACTTTTTCTCTTTTGGGTTTTACAACTTTTTTCAGTTTAACGGAATTTGTCTTGGTTTTTTTCAGATCAAGCTTTTGTGCATTGATATCTACTTTTATTTCTTTTCTCTTTCCGAACTCGGATAATACTTCCTTATCTACAAGAAGAATTCCTCCATAATAAACTTCATAAGCATTTAATTCTCGAAAATTTATTACTTTCGAATCACCCAAATTTCTTAACATCTTTTCTTTTGCTTTATTTTTATCTGAAAGAATAAAAGCTGTCTTGAGCGTTTTTTTGTCTTTTGTTCCTTTCGTCACTTGCGACACTATTTTGGCCGCGTCTGATGTCTTTTGCAAAAGTTCCAGTCCATCAATTATGTAAACTTCGCCCGTCCCAATCTTCATATTCATGGCGTAATTTAAAGCAACTTTCTTCATTTTTTTAGGCAATCTCAAAACTCTTTTAATTCCTTTAGGCCCGTGTGCAATTCCCCCTCCGACAAAAATTGGTGCAGAACGGGCGCCGTGTCTCGCACCTCCTGTACCTTTCTGTTTGTATATTTTTCTGGTTGTAATTTCTATTTCGCCCCTAGTTTGTACCTTGGAAAGACCAGGGTGAGACCGATCCTCATAAACTCTTACAGCCTGAGCTAAAAGATTTAAATTAGGTTTAACATTCCAAAGCTCAGGAGCTTCGATTGAAGCCTTATTTTCACCCTTTATAGATATCACGCTAATTTTATTCATATTATTCTTGCTTTTCCGCTACTTCAGTTTCGCTTTCATCTTTTTTGCTCTGATCGGGTTGACTACTTTTTTCCTCAACCGCCTCCTCCTGCACTTCCTGATCCTCGGCGCTTACTGCCTGCTGTACTTCCTCTTTAAGCAGTTCTTCAAGCTTACCGTGAGCGATTTTTTTAACTTTGATAAGTGAACCTACTGATCCGGGAACTGACCCAGATAATGACAAAATTCCTTGCTCAGGTTCAACATCAACTACTACAAGATTTTTGATTGTTACAGTATCTTGCCCCATCCGTCCTGCCATTTTTTTACCTTTATATACACGGCCTGGTGTTGTTCCCTGCCCGATTGAACCGGGGGCACGTTGACGGTCACTTTGCCCGTGGGTCTTTGGTCCACCGGCAAATTTCCACCTTTTGACAACACCTGCAAATCCCTTCCCCTTGGAAATGCTTGTTACAGAAACGATATCACCCTTCTTGAAGACATCTTCAACCTTAAGCTCATCCCCAACTTTCAAATCTGAGATTTGATCAGATCGAACTTCTCGCAAAAAACGCGGGGCGTATTTTCCTTTTATTGCCCCGCTTAAGTGTCCTTTTTCCGGTTTGGTTATATTCTTAATTCTTTTTTGTCCGAAGCCAAGTTGAATCGCCACGTATCCATCTTTCTCTTGTGTTTTTGTCTGAGTAACAACACAAGGGCCTAGCTTTATATTTGTGACAGGCACGCGCGATCCCGCAACATATGCTTGTCCCATTTTTACTTTTGTTCCTAGTAGTGTATTTAACATAGTATGCAATACTAATCTGCGAATTTATACCAATGCTACGAATAAATACTAATGATATTGGTTGCAAAGCTTTTATCTAAATCCTAACGTATTAGTATCTATTTGCAGATTGGCATGATTCGAACATCCGAATGTAAATATTTATACCCAAAAAAAAGCGCCCAAGGCGCTTTCAACACTTACGCTTCTCGGCACTAAATGTGGTTTATGTTTGACGAACCATCTCCACTAATTGGCTATTATAGCAAAGCTGATTAAGCTTCGCAAGGATTTAAGATACTATGGTAGAATATCAATGCTTAATTCAAATTACATTAACACTTATGACACAAAAAATAGAAAGCATTGAAAGACATATGTGTTCCGCCCCGCGGGAACCTATGGGAGTTTCTATAGCAATAAGAAGGCCGGGCGATCAGTTAAATATACTTGGGCATATTCATACAGTCGAAAAACACTGTCAGTATTACGGTAATGTTTGCCCTGCAAGCTGCGTAATTAGAGCATTAAAAAATCAGATTACTGCAGAAATTTTCAATAGTTAAACAAATAATTTTAGAGCACACTCAAGTAAATACCTCAATAGAATAAGATTAAATACTAATTCGGGAGGGACAATTATGAGAGTGATCGGAGCTAAACACTACATCTTGATTTCTACAGAAATGCCTGCCCCACAAATCTTTTGACAATGTCTTAAGCTTTGCTTATCTTTCGACTTTACGACTTTTAGCCTAGAACTATTCGTTCATACTTCAAGAAGCAATTAAGAAGGGTACTCGGCGTCAGGAAAGTGTTATCACATTTTTATTTCAATGCTGACGCCTGCCGGAAGATCCAAATTGGATAGAGAATCAATCGTGCGTGGGCTGGGTTCGAGAATATCAATGAGTCTTTTGTAAACTAATATTTCGAAGTGTTCCTGGGCATTTTTTATACCTCGACTAGTTGATGGAACAACAGGAATTAAAGTTCTTTTTATCGGTAGAGGGATTGGACCTCTTATTTTTGCACCTGTAGCCATGGCTGTGTCCAATATTTTAAGAGCCGCCTCGTCAATTACGCGGTGATCGTAACTTTTAAGTTTTACTCTAAGTCTAGCTAGGGACGCCATGATACAAGTTAAGGTGCAGACGCTAAAAAAACCCCAAGATTGGGGTTTTATATTAAAACATTTAAGCAATAATTTTGGTAATGACCCCGGCACCAACGGTCGAGCCACCTTCTCTTATTGCAAATCTCATTCCTTCTTCCATTGCTACAGCTTGAATCATTTTTACTTTCATCTTTGCATTATCTCCGGGCATTACCATCTCGATCCCTTCAGGTAGTGTTACGTCGCCGGTTATGTCTGCTGTTTTTATATAAAACTGAGGTTTGTAACCCGTAAAGAACGGAGTATGTCTTCCGCCTTCCTCTTTGCTCAGAATATAAACTTCGGCTTCAAACTCGGTGTGTGGAGTAATTGAACCGGGTTTGGCAAGAATTTGTCCTCTTTCGATATCGTCTTTTTCAATACCTCTTAGAAGTACGCCAACATTGTCTCCGGCTTGAGTTTCATCCAGAGTTTTTCTGAACATCTCGAGTCCTGTTACAACCACTTTCTTAGTATCTCTAAGACCAACAATTTCCACTTCTTCGTTTACTTTTAATTGACCTCTCTCGACGCGACCCGTTGCAACTGTTCCCCGACCTTTTATTGAGAAAACATCCTCGACAGGCATCAAAAACGGTTTATCTACATCCCTTTTAGGATCAGGAATATACTCATCCACCGCTTTCATGAGCTCCAGAATTTGTTTTTCCGCTTCCGCGTCGCCATCTAAGGCTTTTAATGCAGAACCTTTGATAACCGGAATTTCGTCTCCGGGATACTCGTATTTTTTAAGAAGTTCGCGAACGTCCGCCTCGACAAGATCGATTATTTCGGGATCATCAACCGTATCAACTTTATTAAGGAAAACAACAATTGCCGGAACATTGACCTGTCGTGCCAATATTACATGCTCGCGTGTTTGAGGCATTGGACCATCAGCCGCAGAAATTACCAGTATTGCTCCATCCATTTGAGCGGCACCGGTAATCATGTTCTTGATATAGTCAGCATGTCCCGGAGCATCGATATGGGCATAATGTCTTTTTTCGGTTTCGTACTCAACGTGGGTAATGTTAATCGTAACTCCTCTTTCCTTTTCTTCAGGAGCGTTGTCAATCTCGTCAAATTTATAGGACTTAGTTTTACTACCGGGCTGCTTTGACAAAACCTGAGTAATAGCCGCTGTTAATGTTGTTTTTCCATGATCAACATGCCCAATCGTCCCAACATTTACGTGAGGTTTGTTTCTTTCAAATTTTTGTTTTGCGTCTCCTGCCATTTTAGAATCTCTTTAATTGAACAAAGGGTATTTTATAACCTATTTATAGATTTGTCAAAAGACAATTTAAATCCACGCTAAGCGTGGATGACCGTATTATATTAAAGCTAAAATAAACCTGTCAATAGCCAAACCCTAAACTAAATCATGCCGGCTGTATTTTAATAGCAGCTACTATTTTTTCTGCTATAT
>CAYREZ010000002.1:32006-32293 GCA_964423565.1 uncultured Gammaproteobacteria bacterium
CTATATGAGACGGGACCTCGTCATAATGACTCGGTTCGATATACGCTCTTGCCCGCCCTTGAGTCAAAGATCTTAATTTTGTTGCATATCCAGAAAGCTCTGCTAATGGCGCAACTGCTAAAATTACTGTTTCTCCCGCCCTTTCTTCAGTACCTCGTATTTGTGCCCGTTTGCTTGACAGGTCCCCGATAACATCACCCATATATTCCTCTGGCGTAGAAACCTCGACATTCATAATCGGCTCAAGAAGAACTAATTCTGCTTTTTTGGAAGCCTCTTCCAAAGCC
>CAYREZ010000003.1:0-27823 GCA_964423565.1 uncultured Gammaproteobacteria bacterium
CATAAATCTGTCAATCAACATGCGGTCAATTTGGTATGGAAAATCTTTTTTATTGACTGCTCCTCCAGCAATCGTAAAAGCCTTTTTGTATCCTCCCCTTTTTACTACCGATATTACTTTCTTTGAGCACACTCCAAACGGATAGGCTAAATAATCAACTCTAAAACCGAGTTTACTCTCAAGTTTACTTTTTCCTTCTACTAATTCCTGATTCAGTGCATTTAAGCTTAAAAGGCGTAAGTCCGAGTGGGTCATCGTATGGTAGCCGAAATCCCAACCGTTTCTTTTTAATTCTTTAATCTCTTCCAAACTCAAAGGTTTTCTATTACTAAATGAACCTTCGCAATTAACAATCTTGCTGGAATTAATGAATACACATGCTTTTAATGAGTATTTTCTAAGAATCGGAAAGGCAACATTATAAACGTTTTTATAACCATCATCGAAAGTTATTGCAACTCTGCCTAAACCAGCGGGGTCTTTTTTCAGAAAAAGTTCTTCTACTTTTACAATTCTCCTTACTTTCCTTAATTTGATTATCTGTTTCTCGAATTCTTGCGGGTTTATACTAAATAGCCAATTATCTTTCGATAAAGAATGGTAACAAAGTATTACGTCGTTTTTTAACAATTTTGAACTACCACTTAATTGATTAATTTTACTAATTAGCTTAATACAAAACTTTCTCAATAAGAGTGATCTAGGAACTTTCATAAGCTTTCTCCGCTGTAATAAATCAGCTCTTTTTTCGTAGACTTGGCGGTAAACCAACTTAGCTTGTAATTTTTGGAAAAATAAGGATAAAAGGGTTTCATACAGATTTTTAGTAAAACCATAAACAATGTTCCGGTTGGATTATTGGTAAATGCCTCGAGAATTTTTTTTAGATAGAATGTTCTTGAACGCTTATATTCTTTATCAATCAAATCACCGAAATATTTTTTGTATTTTGCGTTAATGGCTTCCGGATGGTTTCTAAACATTTGCCTTAAAAAGTCTTTAATGTTACTCGCTAAACGAAAGTAGACAATCGCTTTCTTGGCATATCTGAATTTAAATCCCATGGTTATGCAGGAAAAGTAAAAAAAGGTATCATCGTTAATAACATCCTTTGGTATTACCAGCCTTTTTGCAAAATCTCTCGCTAGTGAAAGGCAGGCACCGGTACATGCATAAACATTATTACCGCCTTTAATCTCGTCCCTAGATTTAAAATAAACATAATACGAGCTTGAAATCGCATTTTCAAAAAAACTCTTGGGTTGATAATTTCTCGAGTTACCACCGACCAACTTAACATTTTTATCCTTTTTGAACTCTTCTATCATATTCGAGATCACATACCTGTCAGATATGCCGATGTCAGCATCGAAAATTATTAAAATGTCGCCTCTGAATTTCTTTAATATTTGGTTCAAGCGATATGTTTTACCCTTTCGGGTATTAAAATCAAATACTTTAACAAAAAGTTTGCTTTTATTTTTGGCTATATCGCATGTCTTATCATTACTGCCATCGGAATAAACTAAAACTTCTTTAAGTTTCCAACCATTTTGTTTTTGTTCTAAGATGGAATCGATTACAGTTCCAATTGTTCCTTCCTCGTTAAAAGCAGAGATGCCTACGGATATCTCAAAATGTTTTTTATTTTTTTTCATGCATATTCAAGACAGTATTAAAAAACGCTAAATACTCATTTGCAACCTTTTCCCAAGAAAAATTTCTTGCAAACCGTTTACACTTTCTTCTAAGCTTGTTATTTATAGCCGGGTTCGACGCCCTAATCATTTTGATTGCATAATCATTATCATCAAACGCTTTTGCTTTCAAAGAAACTTCGTTGCTAACCCAGGAAAGTCCGGGTATGTCGAAACTTACAACAGGAACTCCAACCGCCAATGCTTCCAGTGCCGCTAAGCAAAAACCTTCATGTCTCGAAGGAGCAACAAAGAATAAAGCTTTTGATAATAATTCCAATTTTTCTTTTTTATACTTAGGACCCACTAACTTTATATGCTTTTGCATTCCAAGGTCGTTTATTATTTTAATTATCCTTGCCCTATCCGGACCGAAACCAACTAAAAGCAATTGGATTTTGAGTTCATTGCAAACTTTCGCGTATGCGGCAATTAATAAATCTAGTCCCTTTTGTCCAATATCGAATCTGCCAAGATACAAAATATATTTGGGAGTTTTTGGCTTGATACTTAAGTGGTTTTTATCCACACCCAACGGGCATATTTTAGTTACAACATGTGAATTTACTTCAAGTATTTTATCTTCAAAATATTTTGAGGGTGCAATAAAATATTTATAAAATCTCAGACCGAAGTTCTCAATGTACTGAAAGGGTAAATGATACTTTTCTGCGAATCTTTCCGCTTCAAAAGAAGTTGGAACCGCAACAACCGGAATCTTAGTAAACAGTGGACTGAATAAAGTTGATATCGGAGAGGTAAAACACTCAATTATAACATCCGCCCTAATTCTTCTGACGGCAAATGGTAAGGTTAAGATATATATAATATTATTCAAACGGTTATTGCCCGAAGATAATCCTATATGTTTATAGCTAATACCTTTTTCTACCCTATCTCTGAAGCCAGAATACTTGGAGCATATAACCTCGACACAATGGCCCTTACTTGCAAAACGGCTACCCAAAGCATACGTAGCTCTCGCACCGCCAGCTCCAAGCAGGGGATTTTTTATATCGTCAAAGTCCAGGATCGTTATCTTTAAATTTTTACTTACCATATCAATTCCTCACCCAGTCATAAGCAGCCTTTGCAATTTCATTACCGCTTGATACTGCTTCATAAAGTACTTTCTCAAACTCATAAGCAGACTTTCGCCAACTGAAATTCTTTGACCAAAGCAGTGCGTTATTTGATAGTTGTATTCTCAGACTTTCATTAGCTAAAAGTAGCTGTATTGCTTCTGAAAAGCTCTTAACATCTTTCTCCTGTATAAGAATCCCTGTTTTACCGTTAACTACTGAATCCCTCAATCCTTTAATATCAGAAGCGATTACTGGGGTTGCACAAGCATTTGCCTCAATTACCGTCATTCCCCAGCCTTCAATCGAAGAAGGTTGAATTGCAATCCACGATTCCGACAGAATACGATATTTTTCTTCATTACTTACGAACCCGTGAAATCTTACCGACTGCCCTATCTCAAACCTTTCTACCAATCTCTGAAGCGAAGATAGACTTTCTCCCCATCCAACTATTTCCAATTTCGCTTCGGGATAAGTAACCAGCACAGTGTTAAAAGCTTTTATTAAAGTGTCTACATTTTTCCAAGGCATCAGCCTTCCGAGATAGCAAAGATTTGGATAGGGTTTCTTAACCAACGTAGGGGAAGCAAATTCATCAATAGCCGGATAAACTATATCGATTAAATTCTCCCGAACCCAACCCCTGTCAATAATTTCTTTTTTCGAAGATTCCGAAATAGTTACAACACGAAGTCCTTTATATAAAAATGGCATAAGTTTCGATTCCAAAAACATTGCGAGTAGCGACATCGGAAATCGAATATGTTTCCTGAAAACTTCTTGGTGAATATGATGTATCACTAATACTTTAGGCATACTGGAATAAAATGGAGTAAAAAAGGGTATACCATTTTCACAATCGATAACTACATCGAATTTCCTTTTAAATTTGAGTACATAATATAAAAGTGCCAAAGGATAGAGAGTGAAAAAGCCCCCTCGTCTTATTACATTAATTCCATCAATTTCTTCTTGGCGGACAGTATTACCATCCCAACCGCAAAAGAGATTAACGTTATGACCGTTTTTTACCCACTCTTTTGCCAATTCGTGCACGTAGCGTTCAGCTCCGCCTGCCCAAACATGTTTCATATCCCGCCAGTTGAAAATTATAATATTTAATTTCTCACTTTCCGCATCAAGTTTAAGTTCAAGCGGAGAGAAAAGATCAATAAATTCCAATAAAGTTCTACTAATGAAATGGGACAACTCGCCGGGAAGCTTTATAATATTTGGAATAATTCCGGTTTCAATTGAAATAATTACATCTATTACAGTACTTTTACTAACCGGTCTTTGTTTTTGCAAATGCAATCCGTGTTCAGTCTTTTCCCAATGATGGGGTTTAATAAAAAGTTGATAAAAAGCCATAACCGAGGATGCACTTGCCATCGCCCAATAAATCGGTACAAGAAATACATACTTGATTAGTCCCCACTGCCCTTTTTTAGCCAGACCAATCATATAGTTATAAAAATAAACGAAATTCCCTATAACAAAAGTAAAAACTGCAACATAATAAACCGGCGCAGGATAAAGCGATTCTATTACTTCCCCTATCTGATCCCTAAATACAAAGTAAGATATTGTAGTTACCCACAATATTGGGTTAACTATGATAAAAGTCATTCTAAGTCCAATTATTAGCTGAAAAATAAACGCATGAATACCATGCTTTTTTATAAATTGTCCCGGATTCCTCATATGCACAAGGTATGTCTGCAAGTAACCTTTAATCCAACGTGATCTTTGTCTTAACCAACTTTTATATTTACTGTTAGCTTCTTCAAGAGTTGTTGAGTCGATAATCGCGGTACTAAACCCCTCTTTAAATAATCTGGTCCCGAGATCGCAATCTTCTGTAACATTAAAAGCATCCCAGCCATTTAGATATTTAAGTGTATTTGTCCGAAAATGATTACTAGTCCCTCCGAGTGGTATAGTTGTGTGCATTAACTGCAGTCCCGGTAAGATAAGATCGAACCAAAGCGAATATTCAGCCGTAAATAGTTTTGTCAGTAGGTTATGTTTTGAATTATAATAATTCAGTTTCGATTGCAGACAGGCTACTTTTTTATCCAATTTATTAAATGCAATATAAGACTTCTTAAGTTGGTCGGTGTCGGGCCTGTCCTCGGCATCATAAACTACGATATATTCCCCTTTCGCATGTAACAGTCCATAATTGCATGCCTTTGGCTTTGTCTTTGGTAGTGAATTTGGTACGATCATTATACGGAAGTGCTCAGGGAGATTCATCCCGCTGGCTTTCTTTTGAGTTCTAACATCATCTTCTTCAAGAAGAAGCATCACATCCAACTTTTCTTTAGGCCAGTCTATTGCCTCAATTGCAGCAACAAAGTCCGGTAATATTCTATCTTCTCTATACAATGGGCATAATATTGTATATATTGGGAGCTCGTTCGTATCTATATCCTTTAACTCTTTTTCATCAAATAAAATTTCTAGTGGAGAGTTTAGACTTTTATATAACAATCTGGTGCTAAATAAAAGGTCAATAAAATAAGCAAACGTAAAGATTGTGATTAATACAATTCCCGTACCCTTGGGCATAATTAAAAATCCTAATAATGTCAAGGAAATCACTAAAATAATAAGGTTTTTTTGCCAAGGATAAAATGTAATTAAGGCAGTTTTGTCGTTATTCAGGCTGGTGTGGGTAATAAATTTCTTATTTTTATACAATACTCCGACACCTATATCGTCTTTCCTGCCGCTTCTAATATTTTCGATTTTATCCTTATTCAGCTTTACTTTGAAGGCTTCCTTTATCAGAACTTTGCCGTCTTTTAAGAAATTAATTTTGCTTTGCCCCAGCTTTCTCTTCTCAAAATTAATTCTTGTTGTTGAAATTTCATAACCCATCTCCTGCGCTTTGATTAGGAGCGGTATATCGATCGTCCAAGCAGTTACATCGTCAATATTTAATTTTTCAATTATCTCCTTTTTAAAAACTTTCATTCCAGACTGAGTATCACACGACAGTCCTAGAAGCAGTTTCTCAAAAAAAATCGAGTATGCTTTTGAACTTAAAGTTCTGGTTATACCTACTCTAAAGTTAGTTCTTTCTCCGACTGAAATTCCTGACCTTTTTGCTTTTGCGAAAAGCTCGGGTAAACCCTCGGGTGGGTATTGCAAATCTGCATCGATCATGGCAATATAATCAGATTTTGCAATGTAGCTCCCCTCTATTATTGAATACGCCTTGCCTATCCTTCCTTTTTTTCTTATTAATTTGATTCTATCTTTTCCATAAGATGCGTAATTTTGACTAAAAAACTGTATTACATTCTCTATTTCGTTTTGTGTCTGGTCGGTAGAATGATCGTCAATGAATATAATTTCGTAATTAATTCCCGACAAAATTAACGAATTATGAATTCGCGCAGTTAACTCGTAAATATTTCCTTCTTCGTTATAAACTGGTACTAGTACGCTAAGATCTGTCATTTTTGATCGTGAATACCCCCTAATCAGGAGTTATAAAAATAAGTGGTATATTATATTATAGGTCTGAGGTATTAAGCAAACTAGAAAGGTGTCTACCTGCTAATACCCTGAGTTACTAATTTGTCAATTATTTGCCTCCAAGAGCTAAATTTCATACCTAAACGGTGCTCTGTCATATTAACCGAAAGCCCCCCGTATTTGGGATACCTTAAATTAGAATTTGGATTTTGATCTAAAAATTCCTCTAAAGTTATGGAATTTGCTTTTGCATCAACTCCGTAAACACGCTCTAATAAGTAGGAAACTATCTCAAGGGGGGTTGTTGTGTCTTTTGAGCTTGAATGGAAATTACCGTATTGTTTTTTTTCAATAATTTTTTGTATAACATGACACGCTTCGTCAATAAAAGTAATCGAGATTTTTTGGTTATTAAAAAGAGGGTATAGTTTGCCTTCGCCAAACAACTTTAAAGGTTTACGCAGAAAATCAAGTTTATGTTCAAACTGTGCACGCACAGGATAAATTAATCGCAAGACAGTTGCATGATCAGATAAGTATTGATGAACAATTTTCTCTGCTTCGCCCTTGCATAAGCCATACCATGTAAGCCTAGATTCCTCATGCTCGGGCTGGTGATTTTCAAGATAGGGTCCGGGATCAAGCTTATCACCAGAGAAAACCATATCGGTTGATATTTGGATAAAATGGATCTTTTCCTTTTTTTCAGCAACAGCCTCGACTAAATTTCTTGTTCCTTCTACGTTAACAATCCAGCAATCTCCCTTCCGGTCACCCCGCTGTGTTTCCGCGCTCTCAACATCAGTAAAAGCAGCAAAATGGACAATTGCCGAAAAATCAAAGCTTTGGATAATCGCTTTTACTTCGGATTTATTCGTAATATCAAACTCAATTTGTCGGGGTATGTGTAAAAGTTCTCTTTCGGGATAAAGTTCAATAAATCTTGAACCAACTAAGCCTTCCGAACCTGTTACTAAAATTAAATCTTTCATTTTAGGAATTTTTTGGCTCCCATATATCAATTAAAATACTATCTTCTGGATATTTATTAAGCCAGTAGCGTATAAAGTTGCTTCCTACGAATCCAGCACCGCCGGTGACTAATAATTTCATTCTTATCTCTTCTCTGCCCAATATTTACTCGCTTCGTATAAAGTCTCAAATTTCCCGGCATCAGTCCAAAATCCTTTTAAGCTTTCCCACTTCATAGCTCCAGCTTTTATGTACTTGTTTTGTAAATCTGTAATTTCAAGTTCACCCCTCTTTGATGGCTTTAAGGTTCTAATATAGTCGAAGCATTTATTATCAAAAATATATAACCCAGTTGAGGCGTAATCAGATTTCGGACTAATCGGTTTTTCTTCTATCCCAATAATTTTGTTTGGTTTGTTCTTGTCAAATATTGGAACTCCGTATCTTTGCGGATCCGGCACTTTTTTAAGAAACATTACCGATCCACTTTTGAAATTTTGGACTGAGCTTTTAATATTTGCATCAGTCGTATTATCGCCCAGTATTACAACGATGGGTCCGTCGTCAGCAAAATCTTCCGCCAATCGAATAGCGTCAGATAAGCCTCCTTCACTCTCCTGATAGGCGTATTCCAAATGTTTCAAACCCAACTCCTTGCCGTTTTTTAATACCCCGACAAAATGGCCCGCATGCGGTCCCCCAATTACGATTAAAATTTCTTTTATACCGGCGGTTACCAGAGTTTGAATCGGATAAAAAATCATTGGGCGATCATAAATGGGAAGCAGGTGTTTATTTGTGGCATATGTTAGAGGGTATAAACGTGTTCCAAGTCCTCCGGCGATTACAACACCCTTCATTGTAGAAGTAATAATATCAAATTTCCCAAACTATAGTCAAAAAAAGAGTTATAATCATCAAAATGGGAACTCCGTAACCTGAATGGGGATTTTGTATAGCTCATATTTTCCTGCTTCAAATCCTTATGAACTGGTTTCAAAACTTGTTCATATAACCTAGCGTAAGCTCTCAAAACGAGCCTGAAAGGCGAGTTTTGAAATGGGTACTATGTATGTTTATCGGCAACTGAGGACGCACCCCAGCTTTCGGGTTTTGTTTTGGCAACAAATCCGTTACCTGTTACCATGCCAACTACCTCTCTGATCATCTCCCGGGTGGGTCCCAGCGGTCCAACATCTATGTGAATTTCTAAATCATATTTTGCCGGTGAAACAATTTTTCTGATTTCAGGTACCAGCTTTTGTGCTACATCCAAACTCATTAGGGTTTCCGTATATATTTTATCCCTGAGAATTGGGAATTTATAATGTTTTTCCTTTCGCCAAAAATACCTTGCGCCCTTCCCCTTTCGATAAATGACAATTGCCGTAACATAATCAATTTCCGATTTGCCGTTATTTTTATGCGCCTGGGAATCGGTTCCGATAATAAGTGAATAAAAACTGGAAGGCTCTTCATCCACAAATCCCCCTACCTCGTTTATAACACTGGTAATATTTAGTTGTCCCTTACTGGGACTATAGAATCCATTTTCAGATTTTTTCATGGTCAAATTATACCGCTTGCTTAACCCCGAGGCAAACAAATTACTTGAGTATCGGCATATCCGGCTCGATCTACCCCTGCACACTAAATGCAAGATTTTTTCTACACTGGTATAATTAATAGCTTGTGAAAAAGGTTTCAAGAAAAATTAAAAAGGCGGTTATTGCTTTGGCTGGTTACGGCACACGTTTCTTGCCCGCAACAAAAAATCAGCCGAAACAAATGCTTCCGATAATAGATAAGCCGATTGTCCATTATGTCGTTGAAGAAGCAGTAAACTCCGGAATTGAAGATATTATTTTGGTCACCCAAGCCGGGCAACATAGCATAGAAGATTATTTTGATTCTCATTTTGAAATTGAAAAAACGTTAGAAGAAACCGGCAAATATGACTATCTAAAAATAGTCAGGGAAATTCCACAAATGGCAAATTTTATTTACGTAAGGCAAAAAAAACATCTACCTTACGGAAACGGTACTCCGCTTTTATCTGTCGCGCCCTTAATTGATGATGATGAGGCTTTTGTTTATATGTTTGGTGACGATTTAACTCTGGCGGAAAAAACTCCAGTTACCAGACAGCTTATAGATGTATTTAATGCTACTAATCCCTCGGCACTGCTTGCCGTGCAGGAAGTACCTGATTCTGAAGTTAAACACTATGCAACAGTAGAGTACAAAACAGAAGCGAAATATAAATATGAAATAAAAGCGCTTCTCGAGAAAATGCCTTTGGGAAAAAATCCCTCGAACATGGCTCAATTCGGCCGTTTTGTTCTAAGTTACGATGCAATAAAAGAAGCAAAAAAGACACCCCTGGGAAAAAATGATGAGCTTTGGATAGCGGATATCTTAAACAACCTGGCAAAAAAAGGCAAAAGGGTTATTGCCCAGCCGGTCGAAGGCGAATGGCTTACAACAGGCGACCCACTTAGATATATGAAGGCCCAGGTAATATTTGCGCTTAAAAGACGTGATATTGGCAGTGACTTCCGCGACTTTCTCGACAAACTCAAGATCTAAATAGCACTGAGAAAATCATTACACAGCCTAATATCGCGATTGCCAGATATTCTAATAATACCGACATATTTAGATCCCCATGAATATAATGGTGCACTAATCCCCAAGTAACATACGCCGTACCAAGTGCAACAACTAATACGGACTGAAAGGCTCTATCGTACGAAAATATATAGAAACCTAAAATACCAGATAATAAAATTCCGACTAGCGGAAGATAATGTTGCAGATGGCGGCTAATTTGTTTCATGTTAGAGTATCTCCCCAGCTTTAGCTAATACTATAATTATTAATACCATGCACAAAAACACCATATGGGCAAAAGTCCTACCACCTATTCTTATTATTCCTTTCTTATGTGTAACAATTCCGTCGATCACCATAACAGTCAGTAACACTACTATTATACCAAGCGATACTCCACGAGTCGTATCGAAAGGTGATATCAATACCCCCATTTTTCCTGAATCGCCCGCTGTAACAGGAGAAGCAACAAGATTTTCAGACGGTGTTGTCGGAACGGGAGAAGTAATTGCCAAGGGCATTATAACGGTAGGTGTTGGCTTATAAGTAACAGTGCCGGTGGGTGTTAAGAGTGAATTAACCGTCCCAGAAATAGTCGATGTTGGTGTAACTTGCGTTTTTGCCTGTGCTACAGCGATATCAGCCGCTCCTTCCAGCTTCGTCCCTAAAAGCTGAACAATTAATGTCGTATCAACTCCACCCAAATCTCCTTCAACAACAGCGACTCCAATTTCCTGATATTTCCCGGAAAGCATATTATCTCGGTGTGACGGAGAAGCCATCCACGCTTCAATAGCAGACTCGGAATTTGAAAAATCTCTTGCTAAATTCTCTCCGGCATATCGATATTTATAACCTACATTAATAAAAAACGCCCATGGCTCAGTTCCGTCCGGCGCAACATGCGCCCAATAATCTTTTGTAAGCATATCATCTCCCTTTGCTTTCGCTGCAAATGCCAGGCTTGCGTTATAAGATAACGCGGAAAGTCCTGATTCAGTCCTTTTTTTATTAGTCAACTCGATTATTTTTTCAGGAGGAATATTAGCAGCGTAACCCAATATTCTAATTCCCGTAGCTTTAGCAGACTGGATGATAAGCTGGAATGCAATAATAAAGACGGTCAAAATCAGTAGACTTGATGAATGAAGTATTTTTGCCTTCTGATTATTAGAAAATGTCGGATATAGGAAATGGGCTAGTGAAAAAGATTGCATATGTTTTCATATTACCTCGTATCAATTGCTTGGGCAAGTTTCATGAGTGATCAAGTTTCTATTCTTTTTGAAATGACAATTAGCCTCTTTTGATCTTTATAGCCACTGCATGTATATAAAGTCAGAGTTTCATCAGGGGTGGGTGCAATTACCTCCACCTGGTTAGGAAAAACTTCCTTAATCTCTTTTACTTCATACGTAAACCAGTCTTTTTGTGAAAGAACATACACTCTATCACCTACTTTAATAGATTGAAGTGGCAAAAATAAGCCTTCACGAGCGTGAGCGAATATTATCTGATTACCGGAACTCCCCGGCAACCCAGATCCTTCTCCCCACGCCGCTGTATCCGGGAAAACTTCCCAATAGCCGTTAATAATTTTCGACGATTTTACGGCGACATCAATAGACAAATCCGGAATAATGATTCTTCTGGGAATACTATCCTCGGCATCGACTCCCGATCGTAAGCCTTCGATATTAATAGGCTCTGATTCAAAACTACTACTGAGAGTCTCGGGGATGGTAACTTTTCTAACAGGCACAAGTATCAAAATAGCACCAAGAAACAAAAGCGCTAACCCGAGGACAAATTTGGAAGGGTCGTTTTTCATCAGAAAGTAGTTTACTACTTAATTTTCTCTGAAGCAAAATGCTGACCTATAAATCTTATTCCCAAAGTAATTAATAGTAGTCCTGCAAAAAATATTATTGTTTGTGCTTGACCGCTACTTGTATCGGAAAGTCCTGCTATGCCCGGACCCCCTGCTTCTGTCGCTGCAGCAGAAGGTAAAATTTCTCCGTCGCCGCCATCATCATCATCATTATCGTTATCTCCTCTTCTTCATCCTCTTCATCCTGCTCTACATCTTCCTCGGCCGGCTCTTCCTCGATAGCAGGGTCACCGGGATCAAACACGCAACAACCCAAGTCAACTTTGCCAATGTTTAACAGATTTCTTATAAAAAAATCAAATTCTATACCACCAGTTTTGATATCTATATCGCTACCCGTATTCTCAGATGCCTCATTGCCGCCGGTATTTAACCTCCAATTTACAAAATTACCTATATCGGCATGGAATAACTGAAAAATATTGGTTTCATTATTGAAATCCGCATATATCTTACTATCGGAATTTGCCCCATTTTGGTTTATGCTTGCCAAAATACCGAATCCGCCGGTACCTGCAGTAATACTACTCAAATTCAACGGTCCGTTCATAATTCCACCCGATACTTTAATATTTCCGGAACTTATTAATACAGATCCCTGTGTATTGTTATTCGCACTATTATCTCCAGTATTGGCATAGCCATTAATAGTGTTTGATATGTTTACGTTTTGGCTTACGATCACGTTCGTCGAATTCGATTGGGTCAAATTTATACTATTAATCGAATCTGATCCATTGTTAACAACCTCGATTTCAGAGCTTTCCTGGCAGCAGGGAATATCTACCGATGAAAAATTACCATTATTCTCAACGGTTACTGATTGTGTTATGTTACCGGTTTCAATATTTATATCCGAATTTGTATTTCCCGAAACTGAATTTCCACCGGTATTGGCATCCGTACTCAAATTATTATCAACATTTAAATTATTCTCTTGAATGACCGTAGTTGTAGTCTCGATAACAGTACTTGCAGAACTTTCCGATCCATCCCCGTTACCAGAGATGTTCAATTCCAATGCCAATACACTGGGCGCAAAAACCAGGTTAATCACAGAAAATAATGTCAGGAGTTTAAGAAAGAACTTTTTTAGCCTTATCATTTACTTGCGGCAGGCTTTAATGTGTATCTTTTCTTGCGGATGATTGTATAACCGAGAAAAAGCGGAAGCAGAACTACTAACCATGCGAGGTTTATTTTGAGAACTCTTTTTCCTGCCAGTGGGTTTTCCTCTTTAATACCACCCACTAAGGATGTTTCTCCATCTTGATCATCACCGTTCCCAATATTCGATAATACATTACCGATACTTGCATAGGATTTATAAACTTTGTTCGCATACGTGTTAACTGTAACCTGGGATGCTCCGGAATCTGCGCTTGATGATACTTGCTGATTATTGTCACTTCCCGGTGAATCATTACTCGACGCTCCACCTATCGCGTTGTTAGTATTATTTTCTTCTCTAGCTTGCCCCGGAGCTACAAAGTCTCCAAACCAACTACCAAATACATTAATAACGGTGACAAAAAGTTTGCCGGTTCCAACTATATTGTTGTTTACGAAATTCACGATATTGGCAACCACATTGGCATCTCCGGTATGAATTACCGAATCTCCACCGGTATTTTTATCTGCACTATTATCCCCGGTATTAGCAGACAAATTGATGTTATTAACTATTTTTGCATTATTCATTTGAACAATAGTATTATTTGTTTCTTGCGAAACATTACCTGAGTTGGTCGAGTCTGAACCGTTTCCAGAATTAACTACCAATATCTCTCCATTTTCGTCAACAACAATTTCAAACGCAGCGGAACCGGCGACATTTGCTCCATCATCAGCACCTAATATCCTTCCGATCCAATGCCCCGCCTCATTAACGAGAACTAACCAGTAATACCCGCCTGCTAAATTTAGATTGGCGATGTTCGTCACTTGCGCCGTCATATTTGCTTCGCCTGTTGTTACTTTATTGTTCCCCGCGGTATTCTCGCTGACAGAATTTTCACCAGTCGCTGCCTCCAATGTCAGAACATTATCAAGCTCTATATTATTAAATTGATAGATATTATTATTTACGTCTGATTCGTATGTTGTATCGTTATTCGAATTTGCTCCATTGTCAGTATTTTTTAATGTAACATCCTGACCGCAACACAACAGGCTTTCGACCGGTAATATTATGTCCCCAATTAGATCGCCGAAAATATTAACAACTCCTACAATTACATTTCCTGCAAGATTATTATTAGCAAAATTAAGAACATTTGCGGATACGTTTGCATCTCCCGTTTCAATTAAAGTATCTCCTGCGGTGTTTCTGTTTGCATCATTACTGCCGGAATCTGAATCCAAAATTACGTTATTTTCAATATAGGCATCGTTCGTCTGGAAAGTATTGTTATTAATAATGGAATCAAGATTACCACTATTAACCGAGTCATCTCCGTTTCCTGTATTTTCAATAGTAGTATTTCCACCTCCACACCCTGAAATACACGAGGATCCGAAATCCAAAATAATATCACCCATATGATCTTCAACTACGTTAAATTCAACGACAGCTACTCCGTCTATATTCGTATTCACTGCCGTTATGACTCTTCCGGAAGTGTTAGCATCTCCAGTTTTGATCGTCGAATCGCCGACGTTTCTCGATGCAGAATTTTTTCCTGTTGTTGTACTCTGGTTCAAATTATTGACAACTACCGCAGTATTGTCTTGAATAGTTGTACTATCGCTACCAATACTTACAGAGCCGTCGTTCGTCGAGCCACCTCCATTACCATCGTTAATAATGCTTACTCCTCCACTTCCATCCGTCGGACTTACTGAAAAGTTATTATTTCCACTCGAGAGCATATTAACAGAATTGGTAGCATTTCCTGTGTCAATCGATGTATCTCCGACATTGCTATTGTCTATTACGCCTCCTAGATTCTCATCTTGCGACTGAGTATTTGATAAATTATTCTCCGGAGCAGTATTTGTATCATTCGTAGTACTTGAGTTACTTATATCCTCTTCTTCAACTACCGTTTCTTCCGGAGTTGATGTTGGATTTAATATTTCTTCCAAAGTAGGCGTAGAGGGCGGAGTAGGAGCAGCGAGATCTGTTTCCGGAGATGGTGGAGGAGTCGGAGCCGTAGGTGCTGAAGGAGCTGTAGGTGCTGAAGGAGCCGTCGGAATATCATATGCAAATACGCCTGCGTAAGGATTTCCCAATAAAAGAAAGTACGCTGCAAAAACGCCTATAAGCAATTTCTTAAAACTAGTCGTAAATTCAAGTTTCATTTTATTTATTCTTCTTATTAAATAAGTTAAGATACTCCCAATCTCAATATCTTTATATTGAAATAAAGGTAAGTTTTTTTTAGTAATTAATATGTTCTCGTAAATTATTCTCAAGGCAGGATTTCAATAATTTTCAATTTAATTTACAATCTTCAATTTAGAAATTTTCTCTTGGGTTTAAGGGTAGCCTACCGAAGTGCGGGTAGACTTACCCTGAAACCTCAAGCGAGACTTAGCTTGCTAACCAGGAAAACCAAGCCGCAAAAAAGGCCCAGTTAAATCCAAAGTCAACCTCATCAAAAGGTAATTCAAAGCCGTCTCCTAATACGTTGACATTTCCTGAATTTTCAAGATCAACTTCAACGTCTGCTTCACCTGTGCTTACGGATGGATCATGGCCATCGCCTTCGGTATTTTCCTCGGCTTTGTTATCCCCTGTATCACCTTCCGCATCCACAAAGTTGTCCAACTCGCACTCACCTTCTCCGCCGAGAGATGAAACATCTCCAGGAAGTTGGTTATCTTCTGCGCAGTTACCTTGGAAAGCTAAGGTTTCTTGACCTAATTCTGCATCGATTGTGTTATCGGTATCTGAACCGTTTCCCCAAATCTTTACAAAAAGATCATCAAGTAAACATCCGCATTCGAGGTCTGCCCAGTTGAAATTAACCATGTTGTCAACAGTTACGTCTACTTCAGCATCTCCGGTTTCGATTTCAACTTCGCCTCCGGTATTTTCCTTGGCTTTGTTATCTCCGGTTTCCGCTTCAGCATCAACATGATTGAACACGTCGGCGACATTGCTTTGTGCAAGAAGCACTAAGCTACCAAGACTTAAAACAATATCATTATCACTTTCATCTCCATTTTCGGAAATAATTGCAGATAGTGATCCGCCTTGGCCGCCTCCGCCTATTCGAGCTGAGTTTGCGTTCGCAGTTGTTGAAAGACCAACAGTTGTTGAGGCATTACCTGTTTTAATTGAAACAGATCCTCCGGTATTTTCTTCGGCTTCATTATCACCAGTTTCCGCTTCAGCATCAACAATGTTTTTTACTTTAGCATAATTATTCTGGTAAAGCTCAGTTTCTGTACCGAGTTTAAGATCAACAGTATTGTCGGTATCTGATCCGTTGCCGTTTATCAAAACGTCAATATCTCCAGAAGGACAACAATCAACTTCAGCTGAGTTGCTGTTTAATGTATTTTCAACATTAACGTTAACTGTAGCGTCTCCGGTTTCAATATCGACATCGCCTCCTGTATTTTCACTTGCTTCGTTGTCGCCCGTTTCTGCTTTAGCATCAACATTATTGTATACATCAGCATTATTAGACTGAACAACTGTCGTTGATTGGCCTAATTTAACGGTAGCGTCATTATCAGAACCATCACCGTTTTCTGAAAGAATAATGGTCGTGCCTGCAAAAACTGGAGCAACAGTATTTAATAGCAATGCTCCTGCTGCGAAAGCAGTAGCAATTTTCTTATTTAAATAAATCATTAATCTATTCACCCCCTCTCTTTTTGGCTTCTTGGTTAAGATTTAACTTACCAAGTTTGCACTTCGCCCTAGATCAAATCCGTTTTCTTATTCAGGTAACTAAAGGTTGCCTGAAACAAAAAACGGAGGCGCCCCGATTCGACTCCCACATAAATGCGGGATCTGGTCAAACCGGAGAGCCTCCGTTTGCGGTCAGCTCTCAACACTAATTAAGACTTGGGGCAGATATAAAAAATTATATATAGGTCTTAAGTATCATTAATTTATATATGTCTTTTTTGAATTTGTCAATAGCTTTATTTGATACTATTACAAAGTTTATTTTCTCATGCTTCTAATAAATAATTATATGTCTTATGCTTAGTGTATAAGTTATCCTATTTTTAAGATAATTTATTATCTATATTCCGAGAATTTACTGTTTTTTTTATATTCCTGATTGTAATTTGACTTACAATGCCTTTTGTGATGTAAACCTCGATACTGCCGAAGTTACCTACACTCTGAAGCGCCCTTTTTATTTCCTCGATCAAGGTGCTTGATATCTTTTTCGTAGAATATTTATCACCCATTTGTTAATTTAGCGTTAGTTGAATCTTCTCCTTTTCGCCATTTATCTCCCCAACTGCAATGGTCAAATTTTTATCGGACTCGTTTATTGCGAATCCCAATCGGGTAGGTTCTGTGGAAATTGCTTGCACTTCAAGTGGATCATTATGAATATCCGGCGCAAACCATTCGGTATCGTTTCCCCCGACTGATAATCTAACATAATCCTTTGTATTAATCTCAATAGATTGGGTAAATTCATTTTTGACTTTAATATTTAAAATTAAAAACGTTCTTCCTTTAACTGATTGTGCTTGTTTACCCTTAACTATTATTTCGTCTCTGAGTTCCGCATTATCTATAAAGTACTTAATAGAAGAAACTTCCTCACCTTCGCTATTTTTCAAGGGAAACGAAAATTCTTTATTTAAAGTCTGACTTCCCCAAGCGGGTTTTAGCTCAACCTTTTTGTTATCTATTGAAGAGTTATCAGACTTATTAAATACTTTTAATCCCAAAGTTATAACAACAAGAAGTACAGCAAGGATGATGGCATATTTAATTAGCTTTGTGGTTTTTCTTTCAGACAGGTTTACTCTTTCTTTGACTGAATTGAACTTTGTACTTATTTCCATCTCTTTATTAAATGAAAGTTAATCGCTTACTTGGGAAGGCAAATAAAATTGTTTTAGTATGTTACAAAAGTAGAAAACTATTGTCAAGCTACAAATAATTCAATAAAAGAAATTATTTGCCTCGATTCTATAAAACATTGCTAAAACTCAATTTAAAGCTGACAATATGGATGGGTAGGAATATACCTGCACCACCATGGAAGTGGCGATGGTGTTGGGCTTATCCCTAAAGTTGGCGTAGGAGATAATAAAGGTATTTGTGTTGGGGTCGGAGTACTTGTAGGTGTAGGCAATAATGGGGGTGTGGGAGTAAAAGTCGCAGTCGGAATAACGACGGGGGTCGGAGTTGGTGTTATTGTTACTATATTGCAATCAAGTGCACTACATACATTAATTCTTCCAAATTGCCAATATAATCCAGTCCCATTAATGGCATCGCTCGTTGCTTCTATCTTCTGTCTAATCTGATAATTACTCCACCCGGGGTTTACTGCTTTTATTAATGCCGCAAGTCCCGAAACAAATGGCGTTGACATGGAAGTTCCGGATAAATATTCATAACCGGAATGATATGTGGAATATATCGAAGAACCGGGAGCAGCCACATCGACCCACGATCCGTAATTTGAAAAGCTTGTTTTAAGATCATTTTGGCCTGTAGATGCCACCGCTATCGAGTTTGCATATGAGCCCGGGTACACTCGAGAACTTGATCCGTTATTTCCAGCCGCTGCAACTATGACAACTCCCTGATTCCATGCATAGTTGATTGCGCTCTCAAGAGTAATGGAAGGAAACCCGCCGCCGAGCGAAAGATTAATAACATCTGCATCATTATCCGCCGCCCAAATTATTCCATTAGCTATCCATGAATAGTATCCGCTTCCGCTATCGTTAAGTGCTTTTACAGACATTAGACTCGAATTAAAGGAGGTTCCTGCAACCCCTATATTATTATTTGTCGAAGCAGCGGCAATTCCAGCAACATGCGTGCCATGGCTGTCAGGATCAGATGTTACCAAAGCGGGACAGCTTGGGTCAATACAATTGACCGAAGAGTAAATCTTACCGGCTAAATCAGGATGACTATTATTTATTCCCGTATCAATAATTGCAATCTTAACTTCAGGACTTCCGTGGCTTATATCCCATCCTAAGTTAGCCTGTATCTTTGTTAGTCCCCATTGTTTTGAATAGTCGGGATCATTAGGAATTTCCAATTTATTGGCAATAAAATCTTCTTCCGCATATTCTACCAACAGATTTTTTTTCAACTTAGCAACAATCTCTTGTGCATTACCCTTTTTGACTTTCGATATATAAGTATTCCCAAGTTTGAGTTCTTCATCAATATTTATGCCATAAGAGCTAATAATTTTCTTCTTAAGAAAAGAAGGAGTCAAAGGTTTAAACTTTACGATAATACGATCGGAATTTGTATCAGAATTTACCTGAGCGTTAATTTCGTAATAAGAAGGCGTCAGAAACGCATATATAAATAGTGTTATAAAAATAACGAAGATTTGTTTTTTCATGGCCAACTTATTATACAGTTGCTTGCAACTATGTGAAGTGTATTTATTTAAGTATTTCCAGCTTTCTTGCCAATGTCCGGATTCTCTCAGGAAAAAACTTAAATCTGTTTAATATTAAATAAGCTGCCGTAGCTGATCCAAATGTGTCAAAAAAAACATCACGTAATTTTGGCTCTCTACCCGGAGTAAAAGACTGGTGAAATTCATCAGAAAAGCCGTAAAGTATTGCAATAATAGTCGATAAAACAGCTGATTTTTTAGTATCCAAGCCACTTGCTATCAAACTCCTATATAACAGGGTGGTTAAAATCGCGTATATAAATACATGGGCAGTTTTTTTAACAACAAAATCCTGCCAATGAATTTCCGACGCCCGGGTAGTAGGGTTGGCAGAAAATATAAAAATGACAATCGCCCAAATAATTACAGGAAGCCAGTAGAGTATAAATTTCTTTATGTACAAATTTAAATTATTAGTCACTTTCAAAATTATAGCTTTTTTAAATTCTTTATTAAGGGATAAATAGCACCACCAATTAAAACAATTCCTGCAAAGACAAATACTCCGGCGAGAAGTGGAAATTTATTTCTACTCACTTGTTCTTCAAAGGGAGTCGGAGACAACTCATTTGTGTCGTTCTTAACTCCAAGAACTATCTCGGATTCATTCTTTTTGTCGCCGTTAGCTTCATTTTCACTGGATATATTACTTGTCGAATCAGATGTGGAAACTGGTTTAAGGGTAGTTGTATTTTTGGGATTAATCGTTGAGATGGGTTTGGGTGTATTAGTAGGTTTATCAGTGGCGGTTGGTTTTGGAGTAGGCGTATAGGTAGCTGCAGGTAAAGATGTAGGAGTTGGACAAGGATCCAGTAACGAAGAATCGTTGGAACCCCCTTTAGTATCGATCTTAAACCTGTCAATAGTATTATTTGCGTCGGGGTATCTTCCTGCAGTACCCGATTCTATGGGTGAACAAACACCACCCTTATCACCAAATAACAATATGTCTTTTTCTACTACTGAGTTATCCGGTAATATTTCTAATAAACGAATTTTGTCACCATCCTTATTGAGATAATTTTTCAAATCTATTACCAAGTAGCTATCTGGTTCTAGGGAGTTTTGAATATTTTTTATTTCAACCTTATTAGTGTCGGTGGAATCCCGTAAAATGTAGCTGCTTAAATTCACAACCTGAGTTCCACTGTTATATAACTCTACCCAATCATCATGCGAGCTTCCTGAACTAAATTCATTTATCACAACCTGTGCATTAACTGTCACCGGAAAAATTAATAGAAATATGAGGAAAAATACCAATTTATACACGATATCTAATTTTACATTTTGATATTTGATATTTGAATTACCTAATAGTTAATATGCAAATAAAAAGTATCCAAATCTCCATCATCGTGATCAATGCGTACATATCGTAATCGACAACCGCTTGAGGCTGCATAGCTCCCGCGATATAAAGTGCCCGCCTTTACGGCTTTCACTTCAGAGGAAGAAGATGAATTGACATCTATCCCGTTATGAAAACTGTAAACTCTCCCTACCCATGTATTTTTAACGGCCCAGGTTGAACCATATCCCTGACTGAACTTAATTTTAGGCGTTATTGGCCACTCCCATGAGCCCCCTGGATTGAAAGAATCTCCATCTCCACTACCACAATTTGAGCCCGAGCAATTCTCGTAATCAATGCTTTTTAAGTAATTAAACGGATTGTCGGTAATACCGTTTCTGCTGACAATAAAATGTAAGTGCTCTCCGCTTGAGTTGCAGGATGCTCCCTGAATTATACTTGCAATTCTTTGACCCTCGCTCACTTTACCCACCTCCGTCTCGTCACCCCTGCCGGCTAGAATTGCCTGAATTGCTTCGAACTCGGAGCGAGCTTGATTAAGCAGTTGTTGATATTTTCTTTCATCATTTTTCGTTTGCAGTAAAAGATTTGCCTTGGCAGCCTTCTGTGACCCTAAAACCTGTTGTTGTTTTTTAAGCTCTTCTTGAAGTCTCTCCTGATCGCTCTTTTGATCTTTATAAGTCTGTTGTGCCTCCTCCAATCTTATAAGAAGATCTCTGTCGGCTTCTAGTATTCTTTTCAAGTAATGATAACTTGTAAATATGCTGGATAGATCCGATGAGGTTAATATCATCAGCATCGGAGAATTTACTTTAGACATTTTATAAGTTTGAACTGCACGGTTTGTAAATGCGTTTGAAAGCGAAGTTAATGAAACTTCCAATTGATCAATTCTTCCTCCCAGAAGGGAAATCTTCTCTTCTGTATCGGTTACTTTCAAACTTGTAAGCTTTATTTGTATGTCATATTGGGCAATCTGGTTAGATAAAGTGTTCGACTCACTTTGAAGTTTTGTTATTTCGCGTTCGTACCCTGCTATTTCTTTGCTAAGACGACTTGCTTTTTCTTCTTGAGTTTCTGAAAGATAAACATAACCTTTATTAAAAGTTGGAGAGATGATTGACAAAAGTAAAGCTCCGAGAAGGATTATCTTACTTAACTTCATTTTTTCTTTTTAACCCGGGAAACCGCCAAAATGCTTCCGGTAAATGCCAAAAATACACCAATTAAGGCCTCTATGCAAAAAATTAGTGCAAATATCGAAATCAACTCCATTGTGTTTTTGGGTAAAATCGGAATTTCGCCAAAGTAATTTATCAAAGAAGGAGTTGAATATAAAACAAGTATGAGTGCAAGGAACCACCCGGCAAAGACACCGGCAAAGACGTAGATTAGCGCCTCCAGAATTATAGGATTTCTGATAAATCCGGGAGTAGCTCCAATTAGACTGAGAATTTCGATCTCGCCTCTTCTTGTAGTCAATCTCATCCCGATAATAATAATAAGGACCAGAAAGGATGTCGAAGTAAGAAGTATCGCAAATGCTCCTCCCCCAATTCTTAGATACCATGTTATGTTTCTTAAGCGGCTAATCACTTCACCAAGATTGTCTTCGCTGCCCAAGCTTGCAGTAAAACCAACCTGGTCAACATACTGGCTACCTTTTATTTCGTCAATCACCACTTGAGCATAAGATAAATCGGTTACGGAAAGTTCCAGGCTTGCCGGAAAAATTGAAGGACTGACAAGTTCCGAGAGAACCGGATTACTTGCCGTTGCTTTTTTATATATTTCCAAAGCCTCCTCTTTTGAAATATACTTTACCTCCTTTACTCTGCTGTCGTTTTCAATACCCTGCCTTAGTTCACTAACTTGTGACTCAGTAACTTCATCTTTTAGAAAGGCGATAATTTGAGGTCTAGTCTCAAAGTACTTTATAATTTTTCCGCTGGAATACGTCAGTATTGAAAGAATGCTAATTACAAAAAAAGTTGTTCCCAATACAAAAAGTGCCGCAAGGGCTTGAAAAGGAGCTCTTCTTATGTGATCCCATGCCGTTTTAAACTGAATATTTGCCATAAGTTTTGTTTATTCCTCGCTTTCTTTTTTCTTGGACTTACTCTTATTACCGGAGTTCTCGTTAACAATCCTTCCGTCTTCAAGCTCAATAACCCTTTTTTTCATCTTTTCGATTATTAGCTTATGATGAGTTGCCATAATGATAGTTTTTCCCTCCTCATTTATTTTTTCAAGTAAGTCCATGATTTTATCGGCCGTACTCCAATCCAAGTTTCCGGTTGGTTCGTCTGCCAGAATTATTTTAGGGTTGACCACAAGAGCGCGGGCAAGAGATACCCTTTGAATTTCACCTCCCGAAAGTTGTACAGGAAATAGATTTGACCTTTCTGACAATCCGACAAGTTTCAAGACATGTTCTACTCTTGCTTTCCATTCCTTATTGGTCAATCCGATTACAGCAAGGGCAACTTCAACATTCTCAGCCACGGTTTTTTCAGGAATTATCTTAAAATCCTGGAATATCACACCCATATTCTGTCTGAGTTTTGGAATTTTTTTAAGCGGTAATTTGCCAATATCTTCATCATCCAGAAAAATCTCGCCACTATCGGGTGAAATTTCCCTTAGGATAAGTTTTAAAAGCGTAGTTTTACCAGCACCCGATGGTCCCGTTATAAACACAAAATCACCTTTATCCACCTCAAAACTAATATCTTCCAGGGCTGCAATTGAACCAAATTTTTTTGTAACGTTTTTAAATACCAACATTTATTTATCTTAAGATTATCAGACGACATCCTCCCCGCCTTAAAAGGCGGGGGTTCCTTCCAAAAGCGGATGACAACATATCAGCGTTCAATTCATCCACGGGCTAAAACCCGTGGTTTTCTTGAATGCTGTTATAAAATCGCCCATTCAAAGAAGAAATTATTCCGCTACTTTGATTTTTGCGACATCCATGAGCCATGGTGCATGAATTGGTGAAAGAGTTTGTCCCCAAACCTTGACCTTTTTACCAACAAAGGACTGTAAATCAATTGATGTAGAAGTAAGATATACGTATTTTGAAGGGCCTCCATCTCTCTCAAGATGATGAGTTCCTTCTCCTTCAATTCCGCCGTCTACCAGCATACCATCAGCCTCATTGTATTCAACGCTTTCATCAATCTGTCCAGCCTCGCCTGTTGACTTATCGACCTTCAATACCTCAGATCCAGAAGTTTGCGATTTTGCGTTCCCCTTGCCCGAAAGTAGCCATCCCGTAATTACTCCCGCTAAAACCACCAGAATGGAAAGAATTATGATATTTAATTTCTTTATGCCCACTTTTGCATTGGAGGGAAATTCTTTTAAGATATTTGGTTTTTGGACAACTGAGGCTGGATTAGATTGTTGTTCCATCGTTAACAACTATAACATTCCGCGTATAATCATGGCAAGTAACTAATTTATGGTTTTGTTGTTTAATCCTGAAATAATTTCCGCTTCAATAAAATCTGCTATATTTCCGTCTAAAACCGATTCGGCATTCGAAGTTTCAACGCCCGTTCTTAAATCCTTAACCATTTTATACGGATGTAAAACATATGAGCGTATCTGGTTTCCCCAAGAAGCAGGTTTATATTCTCCCTTAAGGTCACGTTTCTCGTTTTCTTTTCTTGTCTGCTCCAGAATCCACAATTTCGCGCGCAATAGATTCAAGGCTATTTTTCTATTTTGTTCCTGATAACGCTCAGCTTGGGCAGTCACAACGATTCGGCTTGGTACGTGTTTTAAACGAACGGCGGTTGACACTTTTTGTACATTTTGCCCGCCTTGGGAAGAACTTCTGAAAAACTGCCATTCCAAATCTTCTTCTTTAATTTGTATACCCGGGGAATCTGTTTCCTCAAGCTCAGGCAATACTTCGACTAGCGCGAATGAGGTCTGTCTTAATTTATCTGCATTAAAAGGGGATTGACGAACTAGCCTATGAGTACCGGCTTCCCCTTTTAAGTATCCGTATGCATAACTACCTTCAACCTTAAACGTCGTGCTTTTAATACCAGCCTCCTCACCACCTGATATTTCAACTGTTTCTGTTTTCCACTCTCTCCCCTCACAAAATCTAATATACATCCGAAAGAGCATGCTTACCCAATCCATAGCCTCAGTCCCTCCCTGACCTGCATGAATTGCAACCAGTGCATTTTTTGAGTCGTAATCGCCTGATAAAAATGACTTTAATTTGAATTTTTCAAACTTCTTCTCCAGCTTATCTACATCGTTCACAAAATCCTCAGATAGAGTATCTTCTTTCGCTAAGCCCAAGAGGGTTTCCAAATTGCTACTTATCGTTTCAAGATCGTCTATTTCGTTTTTGAGGTCACCAAATTCCTGCATTAGCTTTCTTGCCTTTTCCTGATCATTCCAGAAATCTGAAGCTGATGATTTTATCTCAAATTCTTTTAGTTTTAGCTTCTTGTTCCCGAGATTCAACGAATTTTTTATGTCTTCAAATTCTTCTGCCAAACGATCTACTTTTGTTTTTAGTTCTGTGGAATTCATGACTCTAAGTATACTATTTGTACTTATTTTTTCGAGGGATGAAACTATGGTTCGCAGAAGTATTTTTTGACCATTTCTTTTTCTTTATCCTGAAGATTTTCATATTCTCCAATAACAGATTCGTAAGTTCTTTTCTCGTTAGCATTGGCGTTTGGGATTTCCTCATCCACGCCCAAAACATTAACAAGTTTCTCCCTCCCTAGCTCTAGAGTTCTTGCTATAGGCTTAGGTGGATTTTTCCAACCTAGTATCTCGGTCAGAAATGTTCTTCCGCTGACTATTAAAAAACCCTCAAGAATTAAAGCTAAGAAAAATCCCCAGAAAAAGAATGAGATTGTATTCTTATCCAAATGCCAATGCAGATAGAGAAACCGAAGTCTTGCCATTGTGAATACAAGCAGAAAAAGAAGTATAACGATAGCTGCGGCTTGCCAATAGGTCGGCTCGATATATAACCCTTTTACGTTATAGGTACCAAATGATTTATTTATGACACGAAGAACTTCGTTCATTTAACTAAATGATACCACAGTGACCCTGAAATTCTCGATTTGGGATAAAATATAAATTAAGTTGGCATTATGATATTATGAAAGTTATGGGGACCGAGGGTAAACCATCCAAATACGCTTTGACTCTACCCGATCAACTAAGAAATAGTATTGTGGAAATTGCTTCTAAAAAACGCATAAGAACATCAAGGCTCATTGGGATGTATATTCGTACAGCTCTTGCTTTACATACTCAACTGGAGAATGAATTAGATGATAGTGGTTTATCTATAGAATATTCTTTTCCTCAAACATTATTGGGGGCGGTTAGATATTACAAATCAACTCAAAGAACTATAAAATTAGTACGGGAATTTAAAGTCGAATATAGTTTCAAAATTATTATTCAGTTTTTATTTCCAGAAGTTCAATTTCAAACACAAGCGTCGAATTAGGAGGGATATCCCCGCCCGCACCTTGGGCACCATAACCCATTTCTGGCGGAATTGTCAATTTTCTCTTTCCTCCGACTTTCATTCCCAAAAGTCCTTTATCCCAACCTTCAATTACTTGTCTTTCTCCAACTGTGAAAGAAAAGGATTGCCCGCGATCCAATGAACTATCGAATTTCTTTCCATCGGTTAAAGTACCTGTGTAATGAACACTTACTTCATTTCCTTCTATTACTTCCGAACCTTCACCGACTTTAATATCCTCAATTTTTAAATCACCCATATTACTATTTTCCACCTCCTTACCTTCCTCAACCGTCACCGTCTGGGTATTCGTTGGTTTTGTTCTTTTGTCCAAAATACTTGATCCCAGTACAATAACTATTATTACAATAAGCAAAAATCCCAAAACTTTCCATATATTTATCCAGTTAAAAACAATTTTTTGGTTAACTTCTTCCATAATATTTATGTATTCTTACATAGCATTTCCGGTTGTTCAAGCAGCACTTTAGGACTTTCCGAATATTAATTTCGAGTTTTTCCCGAAACCGTTATTAAAATATATTAAAATTTATAATTCAATCTACATAAGAAAAAAATTCTACAGTTCACTGTTGAGATGTAGAATTCGTGGTGTTAAATTATTTCTAATTAGGAAACTTTATTAGGTTATCCACCTCTTCTTAAGAACCTGAAAATCACCATTTGAAATTGACTTTCTAATTTCAGTCATTAAATTATTATAAAAGCAGATATTATGGATTGTTGTCAAACGAACCCCTAAGGGATCATTACTAACAAGAAGATGGTGGATATATGCTTTCGAGTAAGTACAACATGTCATGCAGTTGCATATTTTACTAATCGGTGTCTTATCATCCTTAAGCACACTCTTTTCAATATTAAGTCTAAACTTGTTACCGGTATTTCCTCCGTCCTCGGGATATATGAGTAAAAGTCCTGTTCTTGCCATTCTTGTTACCGAAGAGTTATCAAAAATATCAACTCCGCGTTCAACTGCAACAAAAACGCCCTCCGGTCCCCCTCCCAATCCCAGCGCATGTAAAGGCTTATTGTCAGGAAGTATGTCGATTATCGTATCAAGCGATTTCGCACTAGCCTCAGGACTCGCACCAATACTTGCCCCTCCTATTGCGAGACCCGGAAATCCAGTCGATAAGATAAATTTTAAAGATTCTCTCCTAAGAGTTTTATCCGTTTCACCCTGTATAATTCCAAATAGAGCCTGATAACTACCACTTTTTCTTTCATTTTCATTTTTTTGCCAATATTTAAATGACTCCTCCTCCCATTTCATAGTTCTATAAAAAGCGTCTTTCAATCTTTCCCTTGTTAGCCTATCTGATAATGGTTGATCAAAAGCCATAATTATATCGGCGCCTAGCTTATTTTGCACAAACATCGATTTTTCGGGTGTAAGAACCTGTTTAGTTCCGTCAATATGCGACCTAAAATATATGCCCATATCCGTGATGTGAATTTTCCTCTTTGAATTTATTCTTGTTTTATGGGCACGATCCCAAAGAAAAGACACTTGGTAGCCTCCACTATCGGTTATAGTAGGACCCTTCCAAACCATAAATTTGGCAAACCCTCCGAATTTATCAATGACTTCAACTCCTGGTTGAAGAAAAAGATGATA
>CAYREZ010000004.1:0-5815 GCA_964423565.1 uncultured Gammaproteobacteria bacterium
GATAAAATTCCAAAAGACTGTCCATTTTGTCAAGGAAACGAAAACCTAACTGGAAAAGAACATTTTAGGATTGAATATAATAAAAAATGGACCATAAGATGTTTTGAAAATTTATTTTCAGCAGTAAAAAAACGATCCTCGCTATGTTTAGTCTTAAAAAGCGCGACTGGCGGATGATATAATGATATATCATCAATCCACCCCAAATTTTGTAGCTGCTCTGCGAATGAATAATAGTAATCTATATTATCTGATTTTAAATCCTCTCTCCTCGTATCTGGATATGGATAACCTATATATTTTATACCCGCGATATCAAATAATTCTCCCATATAAGATGCCACACGAATGAAATTAAAGGATTCATAAATTCCTACATTAGCTGACGAAAATGGTCTTTTGGCTGCTATCCTTGATGCTTCGAGGATCGGATGGATCGGAGATAAATGTCCCAATGGCGGTCTTGATGGAATCCATAGAACTCTTCCAAAATCGGTATCCTTTTTCAACACTTCGGACACTTTAGTAAAATCTTCTTTATTAATCGGGGGCGAAAATGTTCCGGTCATTTTGCCTGTCCATATTGGTTTTATAATAATCATCAAATAAAGACAAAGAATGATCGGTATAACTATCTTCCACCTTCCATCTTCCATTTTCCATTTGATTTTTTGATTTAATTCTTCAACGGTATAACCAATCAATACTGAATATGCTAATGCTACAAGAAAGAAAAATTTAGTGGAATCCCGGAACAGTGAAAATCCAGGTATATTAACAAACAACCAATTATAAACCGTACCGAGCGGAGCGTTGACACCTTTAGTCAAAAATATTCCGATAACAGCAACTATAAGCCATAAACCCACGTTCCTGTCTTTTTTCTTTAAAACCGGGGTTAAAAATACCAACATCGGGATAAACGCAAATCCGGCAACCAAAGGTGTAACTTTACCGAACACGTTCAAATACCAATGAGGCTGCAGTAAATAAAGTGCATGACCTAAAGTTGTAAATGAAAGAAATGAGGTTTGTGTTACCCTTTGATAAGTGGAAGGCAAAACCGGTGCTTTTACTAAAAGCGCAGGCAACAGCCAGTAAAAATTAAGTCCGGTGAATATCAACAATGTGATAAAACCCGTCAAAAACGAAGACCGGATCCACCTTTTTACTTCGTCCTTCTTCAGAAAAATACTTTCATAAATAAAATAAATAAATAATAAAATTAATAAAATATATATAAACCTGATGTCGAATACTCCCAGTACACATACGGATAAACCTGCGATTATTTTTTGTAATAGAGTTGACCGGATAGCTTTAATAACCGAAATAAAACTTATTGGGAAAAATGCGTAAGCTATTCCTATTGAAAACTGTCCTCCGTCGACTAAGAGGATAATATACGTATTCGTCAGATATAAAAGAGTGCCCACCACCCTACCGTAGCCTTTTATTTTAAAATGAGAAAGAAGTCTACTTATCCCGACATAACCCAATATAAGTATCGGAGTCACACCCAATAATCGTTCCACTAATGAAAAATTAAATCCAAGTTTAAATAATAGTCCGTATAAAAAATCCATCGGCCAGGACCAGAGTGTTGAAATTACATATTCACCCATTCCTTCGGCCGATCTTTCCGACCAGAGTGAAGGCGGTGAAAATCCTTCGATCCCCGAATCTGCGGATATTAAGGGATAGTCATTTGCAACCCGATTACCGGGAAACAAAAAACTTGAAAAAATAAATAATAAAAATACGAAAGTAATTAAACGATAACTCCTTTTCATTTTTTTAATCTTATTAAATACAAAATAGTAGCCAATGTCAGCAAAACGTAGATAAACTTAAGAAGATTTTGTGCAAAACCAAAATGGTTTGTTGATATCGTAATTGAAGAAACAATTAAAAGTATTAGCCCTAGAGAGTAGAAGATATCAGGAAGCTTGTTTAGCATGATTGTTATATTCTATCAAAGCTTGCACTATTACCGCCATCCAAAACATTAAACTTATTTTTACTTTTCCGGCGAAAATAATTTAATTGTGGGCACTATTTCTCTTAGCTTCAAATAACGCTAAAACTATTCCAACAAAAAAGCCAACAAAACTCACGCTTGCGATAAATTCCGAAATAATAATTGTACTAAAAAGCATTATTAAGACCGATATTAAAAATAATATTAGTGAATATTTCAATAAAAAATCACTATTCAACCTATATGCTTTAATTGCAAAAACTAAACCAACGAGAACCCACCAGTAATAAATGGTATTTAAAACCGCTATAGTTTTCTCTCTTCTTAATGTCCATACAATGTAAAGAGTATAAATAGTAAATGATACAAAATATAAATATATTAATATCCTTAAAATACCCCCCCTTTTAACTCGAGGGCTAGTTGGTAAAGCAACTTGTTGTAATAAACTTTGAAGTTCTACTATATAGTGATTTATAATTACATTAATTTTTCGTTTCATGTTTTTTAAAAATAATCAATCCTGATAAAAGTGCAACTACAATTAAAGTAGATAACAAAGAGATCTTTTTACCTTTCTCCAAATAATCCTGCGGCTGATATTTTAATTTTAATTTATAACTCCCTTTCTTATCAATAAGCCAAGCATTAGAATATATGTTTGCAAGAAAATGATTTTTCTCATCTATAATTGACCCATCCTCGTAAATAGCCCTCCAACCAGAATTATATAATTCGGAAAAGTTGAGAATAAACGGATCAGTGGCATTATTAATTTCTACAGCAAATTCGGTTGGGTTAATCTTTGAATATTTATATTCGGGCAAAACCAGACCTAAATTATTATAAGTCTTTACCAATGATGGCTCGATGTCCATAACTTTGTAAATTTTTATATTCTTTAATATTATTTCCGTGGTTTTATCATAATTTCTACTAAAAACAGGGTCTCTGCAACGAAATATTCCTGAAGTCCTAAAAATATCCTCACACTCGTTAATCGGCTTTGCTTTAAAAACAACTTCTGCCGAATCGGAATTTTTATCAGGAGTTATAGTTGCAGAGAAATTTCTGAAATCACGATAATAATAATCAGGCCCAAGATATTTTAAAAAATGAGCTCGAACAAAACCGTTAATTATCGGGTCATTATTTTCCTCAAAAGAAAAAGTTAGACCACCCCCAACTCTTGGCCAATAATCAAAACTCACCTCGTATGAAGAATAAGGATCGAAATGATTGATTTTAAATGCGATCTCTTTTTCATCATGATCGACTTTCAATACATAATCCTCTCCGTTAGTATTTAACAAATTTCTCCGTTTTGGTGTATCCCAGCCTAACTCGTGAACTCCCGAACTCAGGTCGAATCTACCCAAACTGATTAATCCAGCAGAAGCCGTCGAGATTTTTGTAGTTACAATGTTTCCATTTAACTGTAATGGAAAATCTTCGAGGAAAAAATTTTCGTAATAGTTAGACCAATCCCTATCTTCCAAAAAAAGCTCGTAATCCCCGGGTTCTTTAATTTCAAATTGATAAGTATGTCTTTTTTCTACCGGCAAGCCTTCTACATTAATATAATTGTTATATGGAGCAATTCCCATATCCGATATAAAATTTCTTAGGTAAGTCTTGGAATTAACCAGATTTTCTTTGGTAGCAGTGTCATTTGTTAAATTTGAAAAATCATCAAACGCGTTACTATGCCTAACAAAAATTCCATATAAATATTCTTGATTCCAAACCTTATTGTTTGTGGTAATGGATTCCGCGTTTAAACTGGCAACAACATCAGACAAAATGGTTAACCCACGCTCATAGTCATCTAGTGCTTGCTTAATAGATACTGTATCGAATGCTTCAATACTCCTTTGCACTTCATTTAGCCTCTTTCCCAAGTAGGTAACTTCTTTCATCGTTAAATCAGCATTATTACGGATCAAGAGTTTATCCAGCCACTCTTTTATTTTTATCAGCTTATGAAGAGGATGAGACGGTAAATACTTAATGTGGGGAAAGATATCTTGCCTTTCCTCAAAACCAAGTTCGACAATCTTATCTATATAAAAAGCATTCTTTGGATGTATTATTAGTTTATCCTCAAAAGGTTCTAATCTTAGGTCATTTTTGTTGTGTGAAGCTAGAATACCCCCATCTTTTAAGGTTTTTACATCTCGCAAAAGTGCTACAGGTAAGCTACTTGTCACCTTATTGGATACATTTATTTTATTATCCATCCAATTTGTATTAGCCCAGATTTCAAGCTCACCAAATCGTTTTTCTTTTTCAAGATATGCATTATCCCGAAGTCTGTCAGAAATAGTAAACGGATCACGCATATTTCTTATTTTCCAATTGACATCAGGTCTAAACAGGATATATTTTGTATTTAATATACTCATTACTGACAATATGGACTCGCTCTTAATCAATTCCTGCTCCAAGTTTTCTGCTATTTCGGAGTAATATGGAATAGTTGTTTTGTAAGATATTGCTGATACATCAAATAAATTACTAGTTAGCTCAACTCCCGAATAGCTTCTCTCCCAATTATAAGTAATGCCTTCATCCCCTAGGGGAAATACAATCATTCTTGCTTCACCAGCCTCTTTGTTCAGCCAATCGTTCGCTTCTTTGTAATAGTATGGAACCTCAACTTTGAAATCAATTTCCTTGCTTTCTTTAGTACGTATTTTTAATACCTCTCCTGTCCAAAACGGTAAGCTAGTAACAAAAATTATCATTACTGCGAAAAATACAATCAGTCTTCCGATTATTTTTATTACTTCTCCTGATAATTTATAAACACCGTAGGCAAAAAGTGGAGCTGTTGTTAAAGTTAGTATAAAACCGAACTTCTCAAAAGGATTTCTAAAAACTTGAAGGTAGGTATATTTAGAAAAAAATAAGCTATATAAGTCTCCGAAGGGTGGGTTGCTACCTTTGCTTAGAAATATGGCTATTAGATAAAGACCGCTAAGATAAAGTACTGAAAATTTTCGTTTATGTTTAATTAAAGTAGAAAAGATAACAGTAGGAATAATAAAAAAGATTAAAGATAGCGGAAATAATCCAAATACTTTTAACCAAGAATCAGTTTGACTAAAAAAAGTTCCATGATAAAGTCGAGTGATATTTATTAATTTGCCCAGGCTTCTGCTTAAAACATTAAGGGTATCAATATTGCCTTGTGAAGAAAAGAAATTTTTTACCGAAACTTCATAACTACTCGAAAATAGAAATGACATAAGCTGACTTATCCACCATGCATTTGTCAGTAGAAAAAGAAAACCAATTACAAAGTTAAATTTTAGTAAAAATAACAAATCGTATTTCTTAAAGAACAAATAAAATAAAGAGGTGTATATAGCAAGAGAAATAAGTATTATCAAAAATGGCGTTGAGGTTAAAGTATAAGAAAAAATTAAAATAACAATCGGAATAAGTAATGCGTATATAAACTTCTTTTTAATTAATCCCGATAAATATAAGTATAAAAATAATGGAAGAAGTGACCAAAAGAATATGTAGTTATATAAAAACCTCTGCCATATATTAACTAGGGTAAATAAATTAAAAATATAAAAGAGTGCTGCTAAAAGTGCAAATCGTTTGTCAATATCCTTAAATAATAATCTTGTTAAGTAATACATGAATAAACCGCCAACAAGCAGCAAGAACCAAAAAACAAAAGCTTCAATTACAAAACCCTGGATGCCCACTTTTTGAATTAAGCCAAGAATATAATAAGTCGGCGCCGAAGCAGTAAAAATGCCGGTAGCATTTCCTAAAACCGGATAAGCCCAAGCATGGCTAGTGATATTAAAATAC
>CAYREZ010000004.1:5825-9957 GCA_964423565.1 uncultured Gammaproteobacteria bacterium
TAAATCATAAAACGGTAATGCCGATTCAGAAGAGCCCATTAAATACCCACCCTTAAACCAAATAACGATAAGTAAAAGTGTAATAAATACAACTAGAAGAACTGGGAGGTTAAGATATCTTTTAATCATTAATCTTTACTCACGAGATAATTTTCGAGTGCTAAGTATTCTAGTCCTGAGTTTTCAAATACATATAAAGCATCCTCAGGCGAACATACGATTGGGTAACCGTGAAGGTTAAATGAAGTATTTAAAACCGCACCAATTCCGGTCAATTGCTCAAACTCTAAAATTAACCGGTAATAATCAGGATTAAATTCTCTTCTTACCTCTTGCGGTCTTGCTGTGAAATCATACTGATGAATTGCTGCTCTTAGTTTAACCGCTCCCTCCTTATTTGTATTATAAGCCAAAATCATGTAAGGGCCATTAATATTTTTAGGATTGACTAGATATTTTTTCATCCTCTCTAAAATTATTGAACATGCAAAAGGCATCCAGAAATCCCGGCTTTTTATCTGCTCATTGATATCCCTTATACCTTCCATGTTTTGAGGGTGGGTTAAAATCGAGCGGTTCCCCAGCGCTCTTGCACCCCATTCCATTTTACCTTTAAATCGTGCTACAATTTTCCTTTCCGAAATCATTTTTGCGATTCTTTTCTCCATGTCACCAACTCTTTCGACCTTATAATGCTTAAATTCCTTTCTTTTCAAAATCTTGGAAATATATGCATCACTATATTCCAAACCCCAATATAAATTTGTAATCGGTTTGATTCCTGGCAAATTTTTATTCTTGTTTTTTTCTTTTTCGTAAACGTAATACGCGGATCCAACTGCAGTTGACTCATCACCACAACTCGGAAATATAAATAAATTTCTGACATCGGCCATTTCCATTATTTTTTGATTTGCTTTAACATTCATAAATACTCCACCTGCACAAACAACATCAGAAATTTTGGTTTTTTTAATTGAGGCTGATACCCAATCTACAATTACTTTTTCCGTAAGTTTCTGTATCGCCCCGGATATATTGTCAAATCTTTCATTCCTGAAAGGTTTATCTAAAAATTTATAAAACACATGCGAAAATACTTTTGTTCCAAAGGTTAATTCATTTTTATTCACCCACACCCAGTCTTTAATTTTTTCATAAACCTTATCAACATACTTCTGCGAGGCATAAGGAGCCATTCCCATAACTTTATATTCATGCTCACCCATCTTCATTCCCAAATACCGTGTTACATAGGCATATAAATCACCTATTGAATTTCCGTATGAGGTCGCTGCAATTCTCTTAATTTTACCGTTCTCCCCTACAGATACAGTTGCACATAAATCATCGCCCATTGCATCGAGCGTTAAAATAAGTTTCTTGCTTTTCCAATAATCCGGCGATCCGAAATAAGCCGAATAAGCGTGCGAGGTATGGTGATCGATAAATTCTATTTTCTCTTTTTCTATTCCTGTTTCTTTCTTAACATTTCTAAATAATTCCTTTTTCAGCCTGGGAAAAACAAACAAATTATAAAATATTTTCTGAAAAGCGGGGTAAAAAATTCTTGTAGCAGGAATTGTTGCCAGAAGCCATTCCTTAAAGTACCAAATATAAGAATAAACTGATTTGGCCGTATTTTCAGAATTTCCCAAAACGGCAAAGCCGGAATTAATAGCCATATCCTGAAAACTGAAGGCAATCTTATCTAAGTCTTTTGATTTTATACCAGACTCTTCAAGTACCTTTTTGATCGCATTAACAGGAAGTCCAGATTGATTTTTTATGCGAGTCAATCTTTCTTCGGATATACACGATACAATTTTGCCATCTCTTAATAGGCATGCAGTTGCACAATGAGATGCGTTTATTCCTAAAACAATCATAATTTTTTATATTTATGTTAGGTTCTGAATTAACTTCTATACTTTAACCCCAAGAAGATGACAAATCAATGCTTTTTGAGCGTGTAGTCTGTTTTCCGCTTGGTCAATTACTACGGATTGCTTCCCATCAATAACATCACTTGCTACCTCATTACCTCTATACGCCGGCATATCATGCATAAATATTGCATCTTTTTTTGCCAGACTCATAAGTTTTAAATCAACCCGATACTTTTTAAAAATCTTCAATCTTTTTTCTTTCTCTTTTTCATCCCCCATGCTTATCCATGTATCTGTATAAACTACATCAGCATTATTTATAGCATCATCTACTTTGTCTGTCTCTGTTATCACTGACCTGTACTTCCTTGCTAATAACTTAGCCTTCTTCGATACTTGCCTTGACATCCAAAAACCTTTCGGTGCTGCTACCGTAAAATCTATTCCCAGTAAAGCAGACGCTAAGGCCAAAGAATGGGTAACATTATTTTCACCGTCACCTAAAAAGGTAAGATTTATTCCTTTTAGTTCCTGCTTTTTTTCCTTAATAGTTAAAAGGTCAGCCATAATTTGACAAGGATGTTCAAGATCCGATAACGCGTTAATCACCGGCACGCCAGAATATTTAGCAAGTTCGGCAATAGTTTCATGCTTAAATGTTCTTGCCATTACGATATCTACCATTCTTGAAAGTACTCTTGAAACATCCTTAATCGGTTCTCTTACACCCAGTCCGATATCAGCTGGTGCCAAATATATCGCGTGTCCCCCCAACTGGGTCATTGCTACTTCAAAAGAAACACGTGTACGGAGTGAGGGTTTTTCAAAAATCATAGCCAAAGTTTTTCCCGATAATACTTTTGCGAATTTGCGCGGAGATTTTTTAATTTTCAAAGACATGTCTAACACCCTAAGTATCTCAGTTGGCGTAAAATCGGTTATCGATAAAAAATGCTTAATCATTAAGGTAATTGCTTTCTACTATTATATTTAAACTTGTATATAATACAATATATCTATATGAAAATTACATCATTGAATAAACTATTAATCATTTTAGTGCTTCTAGCAATCTATTTAGTTAAACCCTTAAATACGTATGCAAAAAATAGCTCCTCGATTCCCGAAGTAAGCTATGAGTCGATAAATCCAAATAATCCTTATTATCCTTTAAAAAGAGTTTCTGAAAAAACTAAAATATTCTTTTTGTCAAAATTCAGTCCGGAAAAGGAAAACAGATACATTCTTGAATTACTTGATCGTCGAATGAAAGAATTTATATACATTTCCGATAATAATGATCTTACCAACTTTGAAAAAACCGCAATCCGCTATAATACTACGGCAGGTTCGTTAATCGATAGCCAAGTTAAACCGGAGTCTAAAGATTTAGAAGTAATATCCGGCTATACATATTATCTGGATACGATTAAGGAAAAGTACGAATACGCATCAGCATATTGGCTATTAACCCAGCAAGCAAAAGAATTGACACAACAAATTCTTAATGGACAGAAGTAATCATTCCAAAACTATAAATAAATCGGGTCAATCCAAACTTTCAAGAAAATATCTAATTTTATTAATCTTATCCACATTTTTTGTTGCCCTATTAAGCTATGGTGAAGCTATTTCTTTCCATTTTTTTATGGACGATTGGGGTTATTTGTGGGCGGTCAAATTTTTTCTAAAGCGTTATCTTACTACATGGATGCACCATCCCGGATCGTTTATTACTTTTTACCCTTGGTATTATCTTTTTGGCACTAATCCAATTCTTTATAATATATTCGGCGTGCTTCTTAAAACGGCAGCGGCTTTAACTTATGGTCTATTATTCTACACGCTATACAAGAAAAAGACCTTTTTTATACTGGCTAGCGTACTGTATGCCTCATATTTCGGAGGGTTAGAATCATACACTTTTGTTAGTGCTAGAATATCAGCCTTTTTAATAATAACTATTAATCTCACCTTGGTTTTTTACATAAAATCATACTTTGAAAAATCTTATAAATATTTCTTTACTTCACTATTTTTTATGTTTTTAACAATTTATGCAGATCCAGCAAGAAGTATAGCTCTCCCACTTCTGCTTATTGTTTGGGAATATTTCCAAAGTAAAGATCGCGAAATAATTTCATATAAAAATATCGCGGGAAAAATTTCTATATTACTTGGTGTTATTATTTTAGGGTTATTACCTACTTCATATGGAAGGTCAATTCTTTTTACAGCTGATG
>CAYREZ010000004.1:9967-12876 GCA_964423565.1 uncultured Gammaproteobacteria bacterium
ATTCAGGCATTGGGTAACAAAAGTTATACTTCGAATTATCTCACTTCCTTAGGTAATCTCTTTGGATCTTTTATTACCCATGATGTCGACTTTGAAGGGGTAATTGCAAAGATTTTCAAATCTCCCGAAATTGTGGGAGTATTTTTAATTATTATACTTTTTTTGCTATCTGCAATTTCAGTTGTAAAAAGATGGAAAAATTACGCGTTTTTCATAATAAGTTTTTTAGGGGTTTTACTTTTTTTGTTACCAAATTGGATTGCATTTCCGTACATGGCTGTATCAGCAAGTCACAGATATCAAACTCTTTCATCTATGTTTTTTTTATTCATAGTATTTAATTTATTAATAAAAACGCCAAAAAAAATCTTAATATCATTAACAATTACCTTAATCGTTATAAATATTTTCAGATCGTATCAGATTAATAGACTTGAAAAAGCATATCGTGACTATTTTACAGTTAAAGCTATTTACGATAAGCAGGAACTTGAAGCTCCTCAAGATTTGTCTGACTCATTATTCTTTTTTGGCGGTAAACCCCCTCTTTCCAATAACCAAATGCTTTGGGCGGCGGGGGGAACTATACCTTTATCTATTTCCAGAAACATATCGGACATTAATAAACTTCCGGCATTTACCGCAGATATTGATTTAGCAGCTAATTTGGTATGTTCAAACGATATAAAAAAGCAGGTAATATATGACTGGTTTCCAATGGATAAGCCAATTCCTATCGAGAATGTATATGCATGGCGTGTAAACGACTCTGGTCGGCTGGAGAATAATACTGATGAGGTAAGAATTAAAATCGCACAAATGAGTGAGTGTTTAAAAAAGGATGTCAATATCAAAATTTTCGAGGATATTAAACTTAATTCGATTATACGGTTAAATAAATTATATACTAAAGACACTCAAGCTGTTAGTTTCAAGTGGGAGACTCCTTCTGATAAAGACTCAAAAATAAATATCGAGTATTTTATTTATGACTCTAAAACTAGCAATTTGTTAAAAAAGGAGGTGGTCTTAACATCAACAAACGATCTTAAGAAAAGCGAGGGTATTACTAATATTTTTTTAAAACCAATTTTTCAAGACGATATTTCGGTTATCATAAACTTCTATCTATGTGAAGGTTTGTGTAAAAATCCCAAAGTTAAAGTTTTAACTGTTGAACTCTGACGTTAAACAAAAGATAATACGGATGAAATGGAATTAAGATCAGACACCAAATTAAAGGAGTGGAAAAAATTCTATAGATTAAACAGCTACTTTCATGATGATTTGGAAAAATTAGCTTCGTCTTTAATACCCCCGGAGGTAAGCTTGATTGAATTTGAATCACAGGGTGGAGAATTACTTTCTAAACTTCCAAATAAGGAAAAACTTGGAGTAAGTTCAAAGCCGGAGCTTTTAAAACATTCGCAAAAACACTACAAAAAAATTAAATTCTTGGATTATGCATCTCTGCAAAAGCTCAATAAAAAATTTGACTACATACTCCTTACACACACGCTTAACGATTCAGAAGATGTACAAAAATTAGTTTCCTCGCTAAATAAACTCTCGCTTTATAATTCTAGAGTCATCGCTGTATATTTTAATTTCTTATGGAAACCGATTTTCGACGTTGCAGAAAAACTCGGATTAAGACTCCCGCAAAATAAAGAGTCAAGCTGGCTGTCTGAGGCTGACATCAATAATTTTTTTTATTTAGAAGGTTTTGAAAAAATTAAATCTGGAAAAAGATTCATTATGCCTTATAAAATAGCGCTCATTTCAGATTTTATTAACAAAGTCGTGTCCCAGATCCCTTTAATTAACATCGTCTGCTTAACTAATTACGCAATTTATAAACCGATTCAGTTTAGAAATGACTATTCTGTATCAATTATAATCCCTGCAAGAAACGAAGCAGGACATATGAGAGGCGTGCTTAAAAAAATTCCAAAAATCGGTAAAAGTACTGAAATTATTTTTGTCGAAGGTAATTCTTCTGATGACACCTATCAAGTCATTAAAGACGAAATAGCAAATTATAAAGGTTCTTTAAAATTAAAATTATTAAAACAAAAGGGTAAAGGGAAGGGTGATGCGGTACGATTAGGGTTCTCATATGCAAAGAATGATCTACTTATGATATTGGATGCAGACCTGACGGTCGATCCGAAAGAGCTAATAAAATTTTACGAGGCGGCGGCAAACGGTAAGGGTGATCTTATCATGGGGTCACGTTTGATTTACCCTATGGAAAAACAGGCGATGAGAGTATTGAATTATTTAGGAAACAAATTTTTCAGTATTGCCTTTTCTTATCTTTTAGATCAACGAATCAAAGATACTCTTTGTGGGACAAAAGTTTTGCTAAAAAGTAACTATGAAAAAATCGCAAGCAATAGGAAATTTTTCGGTGATTTTGATCCCTTTGGAGATTACGATTTAATTTTCGGAGCTTCAAAGCTTAATTTAAAAATTGTTGAAATTCCGATAAGATATAAAGAAAGGGTATATGGAAAAACAAATATAAGTAGGTTTACACATGGGTTTCTTCTTCTAAAAATGGTTGTATTTGCAGCTAAAAAAATAAAATTTACGTAAAATGGATATAGATGATCCACAAATAACGGTAAAAAGGGCAGAAATTATTAAAAAAAAGAAAGTCTTAAACACTATTTATACAAGATTCTATAAAACATTTAAGGATTTCTCAGAATTGTCTCCAAATGGTAAAAAAGTTGAATTAGGTTCCGGTAGCGGTTTTATCAAAGAAATTATTCCGGATTGCATCACTTCCGACATTATGAAACTTCCGTGCTGCGATATGACCTTTGCAGCCGAAAAAATGCCTTTCAAAAATAATTCCCTGTCTGCAATTTATATGCTCAATACATTCCATCATATTAAGA
>CAYREZ010000004.1:12886-13766 GCA_964423565.1 uncultured Gammaproteobacteria bacterium
CCCAAAAAAGCGCTATCGGAATTTCAGAGATGCTTAAAAAGGGGCGGGTCGGTAGTTATGATTGAACCATACAACTCTATTTGGGGAAGGTTTATATATAAATTCTTTCATCATGAATTATTTGATCATAACGCAGATTGGAAAATAAAAGAAAAAGGTTATTTATCTTCCGCTAACGGAGCACTACCTTGGATAGTATTTATAAGAGATAGAACAAAATTCGAAAAATTATTCCCCAATTTAAAAATTGTAGAAATTATTCCACACACCCCATTATTATATCTATTAAGCGGAGGTTTTACGTTACCCCAAATTATTCCTTCATTATTAATACCTTTAGTTAATTTTATCGAAAATATAATTTATCCCTTAAACGATAAATTAGGAATGTTTGTAACTATTATGCTAAAGAAAGAATGAATTCATTTTGGAGTATTCGTAGACATTGCCTTACCCAGTGTAATTACGGGTAACCAGTGTTTAATAAAATAACCGGTTACGAAATTCTTGTCCATAATTTTATTTAAAAGATATGAATCTTTTAATTGTCTGTTTTTCTGCACTTCATGTCTTTTGATAATTAGCTTATCAAAATTGACTGCCGTCCAAAATAACGCACCAAAATAAGCTAATATGGGCGATGGATTAAATCTGAATATAAGGTTGAAAATACCTCTTATGAAACTTGCAACTAGATATATCGGTAAAAATTTAAATACGCTTACAAGCTCATAATTTTTTATAAAAAGCCAGGGTACTTTAGCAAAATGGAATTCCCAAGGTAGTCTGCTAATCCATTTATCACGAACATTTTGTTTTTTTGACCAATGATAAGTAATAGATTTTGGAGCCAGAATTTGTTTATATCCATACAACCAAC
>CAYREZ010000004.1:13776-26736 GCA_964423565.1 uncultured Gammaproteobacteria bacterium
AAAATCCCAATCATCTAGATTTATAGCAAGATCTTCATCGAAGCCTCCTATTTTTTTCCAAACTTCTTTCTTAAATATCAATCCTGTTGCATTCGCAAAGACTTCTTCTTCCTTTGGCTTATAGTTTTTAATTTTTTTTCCAAAGCCTTTTGCTATTACCCAACCCAAATATGCATTAATCATAATTCCGGCATGTTGGATAATATCTCTTCGTACAACATCCATTACTACACCTTGAACCGTGCCCAGACTTTTATTTAACTTAAAAATGCTTATCGCCTCGTTAATCCAATTTTTATCGACTTCGACATCATGATCCAACAACGCAATAAACTCACCTTTTGCCATTCGACATCCCACATTCCTCGTTCCAGCTGCTAATAGTTTTTTACTATTTCTTTCAATTCTGATGTTATTATTTTTTATTACTATTTTTTTTAAAATATCCCAGCTTTTATCCGTAGACATGTCATCAACTAAAACTATCTCAAAATTCGGATAGTCGGTTTTCATAACACTGATTACTGCTCTTTCGATAAACTCCGCTGCGTTGTAAACTGGAATGATTATCGAAACAAGCGGAAAAGTTGAATTTTTTCTTATTTTTTTCATCAACTATATTTTTTGCATGCTACCATATAAATCGCGAGTTTTGGAAAAAAATAAATTAAAGGCGCAACAATAAATGAAAAAGCCATCCAAACAAAAAGTAACTTAGGATATTTTGGTGCAATTCCATTTTTAGCATAGATAAATTTTGCACCCTGTCCCCGAACTGAAAATCCCAAATTTAACATCTCGTCATAACTCCATCCTGACAAGTGTTTCTGCAGTTTATTATTCTCTTGCTTCGCCTCAATCGGCTCGTATTCGATAAAACCCTCGGGTGTTGTTATAACCAACTTTTTTCTTGCTAATTTCTCCCAAGTCTTAAGTGCTTTTAATCCTTCTTTTTTATTAATATGCTCAAGCGTTTGGGAAGAAAAAACAACATCATACTTTTTATTTAGTATCTCCTTGGGTAATCTTGTAACATCACCTTTTAATAATTTTTCGTATACTCCCGTTTCTTCTGCCCTAACCAATGAAGGGTAATGAAGTTCAATACCTGTGATCTCCCAGTTTTTACCTCCGCATAAATCTTTCATGAAAGTTCCGTCTCCACAACCTAAATCCAAAATTGTATGAACGTCACTTCCTATAACACGGAGTACAATCCAGTGATAACTAAATGGTATGTATTTCAAAATAGTCATGAAGTCAAAAGTCCGTCAACTGTTCCTTTTAGAAATAAAAACCAGTCCGAAAGTCTCCTTCTTTGAAGAGCCAACTTTAGATAATAAATAGTATATAACGGTAAAAATGTCACAAATATAAGCATGTTCCTTCCAAAACTTTTCATAAAGATGATTCTGTTTCTCCCCACCCAATAAGCTCTTGACAACAACCTGTCCGCTTCTTCTTTCGAGTTTGTCGATAGTTTATGAAATGCAACTGCCTTCGGTGCATAAAATATCTTATACCCTGCCCGTTTTGCACGGAAACAAAAATCGGTGTCTTCATAGGTCGCAAAATACTTTTCCTCGAATCCTTTTACATTATCTATTACAACTTTCTTAACAAGCATCGCGGCAGGTGCAACCTGAACTTCTTCAGTTTTTTCATACTGACCCCTATCCAACCCTCCCCTGAATAAAACCTGACCTGTCCATAAATTCATTCCTGTCCCGGCTGACCAAATTCTATCCTTTTCTTCCCAATAATAAATTTTGGGTGTTACAATACCAATTTTTTTATCACTCTCTGCAACTTTAACCAACTTCCTAAGCATGTCTCTGTCGGCCACCATATCATGATCGAAAAAGAAAATATAATCGTAATTTTCCCCTGCTTCCTTAATTCCTCTGTTCCGTCCCCCAGCAACTCCTAAGTTATATTTATGTCTTGTTATTTGGATTTTGGATTTTGGATTTTGGATTTTCATCTCTCCCATAGATATATCTTCTCCTCCATTATTCACAATGATAATTTTAAAAGGCTTTAGGTTTTGCTCGAGTACGGATTTTACACAATCACCTAAGGTATCGGAGTTATTAAAAGTCGGAATAACAACAACAACTTTTATCTGCTTTTTATTCTGATTCATATACTTTTGCAAAAACGTTTTCCCAAATCAGGTTAACTTTTTTGCAATTACAAATCTCCATAGGATTTGTAACTAATCCCAAGACAAGATAGTCATATTTGATAGAATCATCTGGTGTTTTAACTACTATCTTGGTTTCAATGTAATTAAATAATCCTGGACCCCAAACAGTATAAATATAATTTTTATCTTTTAATGATAGTACAAGTACTGTTCTGTAACCAAAATGCAGTCTCGGATGACTATCAAAATATATATTACTTCCTTCTTTGACTAAACCGGGAAGTTGTGATATCGCGCCCGGTAAATCATTGGCATTGTCATAATATTGTTTATCAACCTCGTAGAGTTTGCCTAATTTATCTTCGTATATTTTTCTAAAATAAATATTATTTTCTATATCTCTCCGTCTTTCAATCGGATATTTCGTTTCCTGGCCATTAACTATAAAAAGATAATCTATTTTCAACGCTCCCATTGATGAAGGATTAAGAGTATTAATTGTATCCACAGCCTCAATTCCATAATCAGGTGTATGAACTTTTATCCTCGCCGGACTAACCGGCACAAAAAGTCCATAGTTTTGAATCCCATTTAAAGTTAAATAACTATAAGAAACTCCATTTAGATATCCGTCTATAAAAAATATTCTCCCTCTCGGTATCTTTTTTCTTGCCCACTTCAAAACATCATAATCAGGCAAGCTTCCTTTAAAATTCGGGTAGTAATCTTTTTTTGCAAGAGTATACAAATATCTGGTCGAAAATAAAATTGACGGTAAAAAACTAACAAGTAATATAACGGAAAATATTTTAAGAAAACCTTTTCTTACTTGTATAAGTTTAAGCAATGAATATGTAATAACACCGCCGTAAACAAAATAAAGTATATGTAAGAATCTATCCTGGTTGTTCGGGTAAAAAGTATGACTAACAGTCAGATATGCAATTAAGGCCCCAAGAGTCGATAAAGATACAAATTTAGCCCAAAAGGATTTCGATAGCCACGATATTAAAAATGCAAAAATAATAATAATTCTCAAATCAGGAAGTAACCAGAAATATTTCGATTGGGCATTAATACTTAAAAACGCGCTTCTTAAACCGTTAATTCTAGCTGCAATAGAGCTATAGGAAAAATCCAATTGGAATCTAGGGGCTTCAGATGAGGCAACGAAAAGGGAATCCCTTAAAGCACTTCCTACCAGCAAAAAAAGTATCGTAGCAAAAATGGCTGCTATGCAAAAATCCCGGAATACTTTCATTTTTCTCGCTTTACCTTTATATTTAAAAAACTCGTAAATAAACCAAATTATTCCTGCAAATCCAAGAACCGGTAAGTAAGCTTCATCCGACGAAGATACAACGACGGAAAAGGCAGCAACGATCGAAGCTTTAATTCTTAAGCTTATTTTCAATTTCGAACAAATAAATATTAAAATAAAAATGGTACCAACCAAACTTGCTGCTCTGTGGTTGATATAAATTACTTCGGGTAAATTTGATGCTCCGCCAAGGCGATTTTTTGCATCAAGCAGAAGGGGAAGTCTCCCGGTTACGTGGTCTACTTCTGCTCTGATGTAATTTTTTGCATAATTTGGTAACGGGTAAAACATTCCGCCGAAAGCAAAAAAAGTAAATAGAGCCGGAATAAGCGATAAAAAAGAAAAATTAGTATGTTTTCTGGTCCATCCCCATACCAAAAATAATCCGCTAATGACTACAAAATAAGAATACATTGTATGCACGAGCTGCATGTCAGCACCCGAGAGTGCATGGATCGCACCTTCTGCCAAATATGTTCCTTGGTGGTGAACAGGAAGTAAATCGGGTTGCCAAGGAGAGTGTAGGGGATAATTACCGTTTGCAAAGGACGTCGCCAGTCCCCAATACGCGATAACATCTCCCCCATAAATATTGGCACCTACAAGGAAAAACAGAAATCCTGCAATTGCGAGATATATTAAGGCAATGGTTACATTTTTCCAAGTTGGTTCAAATCTAATTTTCGGAAAATATTCTCGGTTTCTTTTAAAAAGCAGTAGTCCGGATAGAATAAACACCAGGAATATAACAGCTATTCCAAATCTACCCTTCAGAATATAACTTAACGTGCCCAATAAAAGTATAAAGCTTAAAAGGCCCGTAATCGCACCTTCGGGTAACACTAAATACCATTTGCGCTCGCCTTTTAATGAAACTATATAAATAGTCCCAACCAAAGTAATGCCCAGAAAAATTAAAACCACTGGTATTATATAAACCATGTTGGTAATAACCATTTTCAAAAGGATTGAAATAGTAGCCATTATCAGTTGATTATTTTCTGTAAAATTTCTTTAGCTCGTGCATCCCATGAATAGTTTTTATAAATCATTGCTTTAGCTTTATCTCCAAGGTCTTTTCTTAATTTAGGGTTATCGATTAATTCGGTAATTTTATGTGCGAATGAATCCAGATCACCTATTTTAGCTTTAATCATGCCTTCAGGATAATACGAATTATATGCCTTTAAGTTAAAACCTACACATGCTACCCCAAACGCCATAGCTTCTGCCGCAGCCATACCGCCGGAATCATAATAGGCAGGATGAACAACAATTTTACTTTGGGAGAATATTTTGTATTTTTCCTCACCATCAAATAAGTATCCAAATAACACAATATTATTTTGTAATTTGTAATTTGATATTTGTAATTTTACTTTGTTCATAAGTGGTCCATCTCCGATCATTGCCAACTTCGCATCGGGAATTTTCTCTACAACTTTTCTCCAGATATCAATTAGTTCAACTACACCTTTCTGCGGATGAAATCTTCCCTGGAAAACAGCATCGTATTTCTTGGTAGATAGTAGATGGGGATTAGTAGATAGGAATTCTTTAATTTCATTTAGGGGAACGGCACCTATTAATACGGTTGTATCTCCACGTTTTGCATGATTGGGAAACTGCTTCTTTTCTTCTTCGTTATTCACGATAACTTTATCTGCAATTTTTGATATCAGCGGTTTAATCGGAAATTGCATCAGCCAGTAAAAAAGGGCTGAAAGACTGTACCTACTTTGCCTCCGACCTCCTTGCCCCGTTAGAAGTCTCGGACTTTCTAATGGGGTTCTTTGCACTTTGACCTTTGAACTTTGTTCTATAAATCCTTTAAGTGGATTTGGAGCAGTTTGATACCATGCTGCAATCCAATTTATTTTTGGGTACCTTATTTTAATTATTAATGCCGGCAACGAGTCCATCCAAAATTCGGAGGAAGAATAAATAAAGGTGATCCGTGATTGGTGATCCGTGATCTGTAAAGAAAGACCGAGATTAATAGCGAGGAATATTTTATAAAGATACCTTATAAAGAAGTTCTTAGGAAGTTTACCTTTTTCTACTTTAATTATTTTCAAAAGTTTGCCTTTCAATTTCTGACGCTGCATCATTTTTATTCCCTCTTCAGTCGTGTAAATTGTCAATGGAATTTTCTCCGACCACCTTCTGGCAAGCTCGATGAAAACTCTATCGCTTCCCGAAATACCCTCACCTGTTGGTGCGAGAGCAAAAAAATAAAATTGTAAAGTACCTTTTTCACTCATACTTTAATATCAACAACGTCCTGTACACTTTCATAAAATTTTCTTGGTTCCCAATCAGGTATTTTATCGGATAAATTACTAGAGCTGCAATATAACGTATCGTCAACAATTAAACCGAAACGCCATAAATAATTATAAATCTCGGAAGGCACTAATTTCTCACAGTAAGAAATAAAAAGTCTAAATTTTGCACTTATTTTCCATAAAACTTTGGGGACAACTATTGCACGATAGGGTATCTTAAGTGCCTCATGCATAAAACAGCTTATATGCTCCATTGTCCACGAATCTGAATACAAATTATAACAATTAAATTTACCTATCTTAGGAGGTTTTTCTGAAATTAATATAATTGCATCACATACATCATCGACGTGTACCAAACTAGTATATCCGGGCCAATTAATCCTCGATATCATGCCATTACGCTTGATATCTTTACTTAAAGTATCAAATAGACCGTTTTTCTTAGTATTTTTTCCATGAACAGTAGATAACCTTAATATTGTCAACTTGAATTTTTTTAATCTGCTTGCCCTTATTAAATATTCTTCCGCTATCAATTTAGTTCTTCCGTACTCATTAGTGGGGCGTGGACTTGTATCTTCATTAATTCCCGAGGTACAATTCCTCCTTCCTGCGAATATTGCGGTAGAACTTGTATATATAAAATGCGATGACTCAATCAAATTAAGCGATTCAACTAAATTTTTTGTACCTATATCATTTGCTCTGTGATCTTTTTTTGAAGTATCCGTACTACCGGCTGTATGCACGATCAAATCAAATTTCCAATCTCTTAGTTTTTCCAATCCGCGACCGCTGACCAAATCTGCGCTAATCCGTCTAATTTTTTTACTTTTTGATCGATATTCAGTCAGAGTCAGAAGTGTTAATGAATAATATGGTAATACTTTAAACTTATTAACCAACATCTCCCCGATAAATCCGTCTGCACCTGTAATCAGAACTTTAGTTTTATTCATAAATAATCCGACTTTTAATAAACAACCACCAGCAAGGATAGCACTAAACCTAAATAAATATAAACGTTCTTACTAAAGCTTTTATTCTCAAGAATCCAGAATAGAGGAATTGTGGGTGCAAGGTACCTTGCAAAGTTTTCAAGATATGGCATGAATGAATACGACATAACGAAAAACGAATAAAATAATATTGAAAGAATAAGAAATAATGTATTCGTATCTTTCCTTTTCTTATACTTTTCCAAGACTACCTGTAAATAACAGCTGAAAAACGTTAAATAAAACATTCCGGATATCAGAATATCGTACTGATGCCATTTATACGCTCTTACTAAATCTTTTAATACACCAATAAATCCAATAGCATTTCCGTATGGACTAACATTTTTATATGTAATCAGCTGGTAAAACGGAGAAAGGTTATTGAAAAATATTTTGTTATATAACATCAGAAATGATATCGGCATGCTGAAATATATAAAATATTTAATTTTAAGATCTTTCCGAGAGTGGAAGTATAATGCCACAATCATTGCGATAAACAATAAACTACCGGCTGGTCTGAATAATATATTTATTCCTGATGTAAATGCCGCCAAAGAATAACTCCTATTTAAAAAAAGGTATGAAGTTAGTAATATCAGAAAAATTGTCAGGTACTCCGAAGCAATTAAGGTGGCTATCCCGAGCATTATGGGCGGAAAAACTAATGGAAGAACATTACTTCCTGATTTCGTAATTTTGTTAAGTAAATAATAACTACCTAAAAATGATAATATTACTAACGAATACCCCGCAAGGTGAAAATTTCTTGATAATTTTTCAAAAATATAAATCAAAATCGGCAGTCCAGGAAAAAGCCGTGAATCAAAGTATGACAAATCCTTTAATCCGCTGCTTAAATTCTTTGCATAACCTATGTAATCATCCTGCTGAATAATCCCATTTTGGAATCGGTATAATATTAAAGGGAATATAACAATTAAACTGATGAATAATCCTGAATCTTTTCGAAAAGTACTTACTAAGTTTCTAATAATATACTTATAATTTTCCATTAGTAAAAAAATAAATAGACTTATATAATTATGATCTATCAATGAATTCTTGGAAAGGGTATAAGAAACACAAATAACCTGTATTTACCGATAGTAATTCTTGTGGGATTGCTCAATTTTCAATATTACTTTTAAAGACCGCTATTAACTCAAATTTGCGGAGCATGTTTTGATTAGGAGAGATTGTTGTTAGAACTTTAGGAAATATTATAATCCTGAAAACTTCGGACAATTCTTATCTTATTGAGATTGTTAAGACATGGTAAAAGATATTACTCCCACGGCCAGACTTTAAAGACTAGTTCCAAAGTATAATCCCCGGTTTTATCAATATCCCAAGCATTTGCATAACCATAAGTTATATAGTGGTTCCCAATAATATTGCCATTTTCTTCCAGAATCCAGTTATCATTGTACGTTTCTTTAAATAATAAGCTATACTTATTTTTTGAATCCGTAACCTTTATCATATACTTTGTAGGACTCAGTCTTTCGTAGATTAATTTTGGTTTGTTAAATCCCTCCGCAACTATAAAACCAAAGCCAGTGTTAATAAATTCATATAATGAAAGCTCGCCAAATTTATTTATAAATTTGATATTAGGTTGATTTTTTAATATATCTTCAACAGCATTGGGATTTTTTGCACCGATTGGCTCCCAATCAAGATCGTTTCTGATCGCTAGATATTTCGTATTCGTTTCCTTTAAAGAATCTTCTAGATCGCCGATCCCTTCACTAGCATTTTTTAATTCTAGGTATTTATCTTTGTAATATTTTAATAAAAGATTTTTTGATATTGAAACTTTATCAAAAATAAATTCACTTGGTTCAGATCCTCTATAACCCCAAGTAAATCTAGCTCCGTGGTCAGGTACCATGGGTAGCACCAAAATTCTCACATCGTCGAAATCTTTATTAAGGTATTCATTAAGTTCACGATACTCTTCGGGAAATCTAACCCAAGAATAATCCGCGAATGCATTTCTAGTCCATAAAGGCCAAACTAATATGCCACACGTGAGAATTAATAATAAGCAAACGACTATTATTCGTAATTTAACATGAACACGCTTTGATATTTCAAATAATCCAATGCCAAAAAAAACCGAATATGGCAATAGCCAGACTAAACCAAATTTCTCATAAGGATTTCTCAATGCTGCCGAAAAGGAAAAATTATTAAAAAGCCATTGAAAAAAATGATAACCAAAGGGAGGATTAACGCCTTTTGAAATAAAAATCCCAATAAATGCGGTCAAGGTTAAGAAGCTCCAATATTTATTTTTTTTCCATGACCACCATCCGAAAAAGGCAACACTAAGAATTATTAAGCTCAACAGTATAGGTAAAAAATTTTCATACCATGTTCCGTATGTTATATTCGGTAAGTCGGGATTGGCGCTCGATTCAAAAAAAAATTTTTGACGTAGTAGTACTATTTGGGAAAAAGGGAAGCTTGTACTAACTCCTTTTAAAGATTCGAAACTCAAATTAACTGTAGTAACTTCATTATAAAAATACTTAGACAATTTCAAATACGGGTAGATCCACCATAAGTTAACCATCAACGCAATAAAGGCATAAAAAGCTGATTTTAAAGCGGTATTAAGTTTATCAATAACTTCCTTTTCTCTTGATATTTTAATCAGTACATAAGTAGCGGAAATTGCTACTAGGCTAAACGCATAACCAATTTGTACAAATAACCAAATATAAAAAAACGTGCTTAATACTAAAGTTATAAGGTTTTTTATACCCCCGTGCTCCATCCATCGTATAAATAAAAATGTGTAAAGTGGAAGATATGCCCAAGAAAACATGCCAGCATACAGTGAACGTTGCCACACTTGAGTCATTGTATATAAATTAAAAAAATAAAAAATCGAAGCCGTCATTGCAATTAATCTATTACTAATCATTTTACTAACCAGCAAAAACATTCCAATAAAACCACTTAAAATTAAAAAGGCAAAATTCATTTCTTCAATAAAATTATTATTTACCGGAAGTATTGAATTTAACCAAAATCCAATTGGCAACACCATCGGATTTACAAAACCAAAGCCACTTCTGCTCCAAGTAGACCCATAAAGCCTTGCAGAAATATTGATGTCATAAAATGGCGCACCTTCCTCAGCTGTAGCAAATTTTTTACCATCCCTAAACCAGCTTAAAAGTATTAATAAAGTTATTATAAGAATTAAAGTGTAGAAGCCTTTTCGCTTAATGATTTTTTTCATTTTTATGCTGTTACTTTATCAATAAACACAGTCTGGTATTTTTAATCCAAAATATTTTGCGAAATATATCAGGGTTATCAATAATAAAATCGTTTGTTGCCTTTACTACATCATTATTCCATGGACCATAAAAGTGTGCTTCTTTGTTTGTTTCTCCTTTCGGTAAGTAGTCATCAATAATTATGCATTTATCTACAATCTTTGAAGTATTTTCTAAATCCTTATATATAAAATCGAAAGAATGGTTTCCGTCAATATAAACGACATCAATTTTTGGAAGTTTAGAATAATTAAATTTTGTACTATCCGACCATATTTGGATTATATTCAAGTTCTTTTTCTTATAAAAATATCCAGTTTCGTTTTCTTTAACGGGGTTATTTACACTGCTATCCTTAGGCGACATAGTGTATACCTTGCATTTTGGAATCCCCTTTTTGAATGAAGCGGCACCCCACCCGAAATAGGTACCAATTTCTAATAGAGTCTTAGGTTGAAAGGCTAAAGCAATATTAACTCTTCTGTTATAGGTATCTACCAACAACTTCTTAAAGCTTGTGAGATTATGTGATTTATCATTTGTTTTATTAATATCTAATAATTCGCCAACGGAGCTTATCATTCTTGGAATTACAAATGATTTTATAAAACCCGGATTTTTTAAAGCAAACTTTAAATATGACCTTAAAAATATATTCAGTTTTTCCCTGATTTTAGGTCTATTTTCTAGTTTCCACAATTCAATAATATCCGCATCGTTAAATAATTTCATTTTTTCTAAGTCTATCTTTGGAAATTTATATTTATTCCTGAAAGCGGATTCGCTAATAAACTTTACTTTATTCATTTTTATATTTCACAAAAACGTTTACAAAACCGCTTCTTTTTTTGTATTCCCAAGTTGACAAATTTTCAAAAAACTTAGCAAAAAAAGGAGTTCTTCTAAATATCCATTTAGTGATATACCAGTTAAGGATATACATGGTACTTATATAACCGCCACTTACAAATATATCTTCAAGACTAAACCCGCTTTTATTACCTAAGTCTTTAAGTTTGGCGAATGAATAATGTCTATGATCGAATAAAACCCAAGCCGGGTCTGTTATTTTTGAAATAAAATTATCGTATGGAGTAGTTAAATAAAAATATCCTCCTTTCCTCAATACTCTTTTAACTTGCTGAAAAAAGGATAATTCGCTTTCTTTTTTTATATGCTCAAGCGTTTCCCAGCAAACTATTGTATCAAAAGAACTGTCTCTAAATGGAAGTTTAGATGCATCACCGACAATAAATTTAAGGTTTTTATTATTGGAGTATCTTTTCGCAATTTCAACAGTTTCTTTCTGATTATCCAAACCCACGGCTTTTTTAACACCCCTCTTTAGTAAATATATTTCAAACCAGCCATATCCACAGCCTATATCTAATACCTTTTTATTTTTAATGTCCTTACTTAATACAAAATTTGCCCTTGCGAGAAGTCCGCCGTAAAGTTTCCTTACGGGTTTTTCACCAATAACATTCTTCATTGGGTAAAATCACTTGTTATATTCTCCGATATAAATAACGTTTGAGTTTGCGTAAAACCCGTCATATTTGTTTCCACTTACCGCTTGTTTATAATCAACTTGCTTCCATTCATTCCAAAAAGAATACCTTTTCATAAAATATCCTTTCTTAAAAGGCATTTTCTTTTTTATAATAAGATTTGTTACATAAGAATTATAATAAACAGGTAAGGTTATGAGCAGTTTACCGTTATTGGCCAATAGCTTTTTTAAATTTTTTATTCCTTTTGAAAATTTCTTTAAGTCCTTCTTTTCTCCGTATGAATGCCCCACATGTTCCATTGTAGAAATACTTATTATAAGATCATATTTTTTATTCGAAGTATAATTTACAACATCCTCATTTATTATATCTTTCCCTTTTTCATATTTATCCAGTATATCGTGTTCAACTTTGAAATAATGTGACAAAACATTACCTACTTCCAAAATATTTTTTCCTTTATATTTATCGATATAGCTTTTCGAGATCGGGATTTCAACAATCCTTTCACCTGCCACGGTCCTATTATACAAATGGTAAAAATATCGGTATTTTTTACCTATGAATTTAAAATACCGATCAGTTCTAAAAATTTTGTAATATAAATAGGCCAACAAGTCTATTAAAACTCTGGTCACGACATTACTTCTTGAAATTTTGATTATTGTCCAGTAAACAGTAAAAGAAAGTTTGTTTCTTTTAATACTTTGCATGACTGTGCTTTTTAGTTATCAAATAATTCTCCATCACCAGATACTGCAAGCCGGAGTTAAGAAAGGCAATTAACGCCTCCTTGGGTCCAAGGACAATTGGAAAACCGTGAATATTGAAAGAAGTATTGAGAACCGCACCAATTCCTGTTAAATTTTCAAATTCTTTAATTATTCTATAATATCTGTGATTAATTGTTTTATCTAATATTTGCGGCCTACAAGTACTATCTGATGGGTGTAAAGCTGCCTTAATTTCCTCTTGCGCCAACCTTGTCGTATTAAAACCCAACATCATATAGGGTGAATCGATATTTTTTGGATTAACTATATAATCTTTTTGTCTTTCCTTAATTATTGTCGGGGCAAAAGGCATCCAGAAATCCCTACTCTTTATTTGTTCATTAATAATTTTAACTGTTTCATACTTAGTCGGGTTTGCAAGAATAGAACGATTTCCCAAGGCTCGTGCCCCAAACTCCATCCTTCCTGATAAATTTGCTACTATTTTACCCTCAGATAAAAGTTTTGCTATAACCTTTTCGACATCTTTTACTTTTTTAAAAGAAACTTTGCTTTTTAGCGGCTTTAACTCACCAAATATCTCGCTATCACTAAATGAAGGACCCCAATACAAGTGGGATATCGGCTCTATTCTTATAGCTTTCTTACTTT
>CAYREZ010000004.1:26746-27093 GCA_964423565.1 uncultured Gammaproteobacteria bacterium
CAAATAACCCAAATATGAACTCCCAATTGCTCCCGTTTCATCAGCACAAGACGGCATTATAAAAAGCCTCTTTACTTTTGGTAAGCTTGCCACCACTTGATTCACTTTTATATTCATGAATACTCCACCTGAAAGTACTACTGTTTTTATTTTTGTCTTTTCCTGTGCTATTTCGATCCACTTTTTGGTCTTTTCCTCGACTAGTCTTTGAAAAGCCCCAGCCAGATTGTCAAATCTTGTATCAAGGAATTCTTTTTTTAGAAACATGTCAAAATCTTGACTATTTTTCTTGGTTACGAATTTCAAAGGATCAGTCCGATCTAATGATATAAAATCAGTAATCTTGG
>CAYREZ010000005.1:0-26157 GCA_964423565.1 uncultured Gammaproteobacteria bacterium
TTAAAGGCCTTTTTCTTTATAGGGAAAATGGTACTTTAAACGTACAAGTGGAAAAAAATGATAATACATCGGCAGGGGTAGTAAATGATTTACCCGATATGGAAGAATATTTTAATGACGACTTTTCCGGTGAAACAAGCGGGAATTATCTAGGACCTGATCCATTTAAGGATATATGTAGCGAGGTAGATGCGCCAAAAGGGAGCGTAGTTGTTTATTCAAATATAGTTTGTTTTAAATGATTCCAGCGCTATTCCTCTTTCCATGATATCAGTTGATACTGGGTTGCTGGGAAATATGAGGGCGGATCGTTTGCCATATCAGGATCGAATGTAAGAGTTGATTTTACAAAGCCCGATGCCGGCACTCCAGGACCGCTTGAAAAATTCCAATACGAACGATCCTTACTTATCATCGAACCGTAGAAAATAAATTCATTCTTATTTTTATCGGAGCCCGAAGATTTGCAGCCTTGAATACCGTAATGGTGGCGTATAATTCTACCTTGTTGTGCAAGAAGTGCTCCGTTAATTTCATAGTAGTCCGGAACGTCCCTAGTCATAATTATATCGTCGCGGCCAATCAATCCTAAACTATTGGTACCGTCTTTTGCTAAATAAATCAAATTATTCGGGATATATATATAGGTAGTATAACTTCCCAACGGGAATCTTGCAGCAGCCACCGTAATCTCTCCCTTTAATGTTCCTTCTATCCATAAAGTGTCTTCAACGAATATTACCGGAGTATCGGAGACGTTATAAGTTCCAACCAAAACCTTGTCTAAAATAACCTGGTAGAGATCCTGGCAACCAACTTCCGGCGTATAGCCTTTTATGTAATCGACTCCGGTGACCTCGTAAAGATTAAAAGTTCCGTCTGAATTAAAAATGATTTGATATCCCTGATCTCCGGAGGGAGGTAGATAAAGTCCTTCGCTTTCTGCAGCTCCCTGCATTTGGCTAAAATTTACGTAAATTCCGGCAAAATCAATAGGCGGTACGGGAAATTCCCAAAGAGTTTCGTCATCTCCGGTTCCCCAAATGCCGGGTTTTTCCTCTCCGTCCTCGTCGCATCCCGATTCGACACCACAAATATAAGTTTGTTTCGCACTTTGCACCGTAGAAGTATTCGTCCCGTCCATTCTAATTCCTCCGTTTGAAAATACCGGACCGTTCACGGTAATACTTTTCCCGAACCACAAATTGGAATTATGAACAAATGCAAAGGCGGTTAAAGATACCTTTCCGTATTTTGCGACTATAGTTCTTTTTATTTTGGGATATTGGTTTGTATAGCCTGTTGAGCTAATAGTAACTATTGAAGATGCTTGGCTTGGAGGCGTGATCGAAAGACTGAACTGGCCGATTACATCACCCTGCGGGTCGGTGTAGTCATGTATATATGGGCCATCCGGATCCTCTGTTCCGTCCTGGTAATCCCCAGGGCTTTTAATCAGATGCCATTGATAATAGTTAATTCCTGCTTCAGCAATATTAACTGCTTTTTCGGAAGCTATCTGGCGATTTGAATAGTCAAATTGCAAGGATAATATAAAAAGTAGACCGTAAATGGCAATAATGAAAGCGCTTGCAATAATAAGAAGTGCCGGAGTTATTGTTCCTTGCCTATATTTCTCTTTATTTACCATTTTTATAAAGTTGTTTTTGTATATCTTATAACGGTAGCAGATTCTAGTGTAAAGTCGTTATCAGGATTATCTTCTTCGGGATTTACTTTTAATATTATTTTAACAAAGGTGGTATCTGCAATTCTTGATGCGAGAGCAAGAGGATTATTAACGGTATCGCTTGGCCAATTTTCATCGTAGTAATAAAAAAGCGGATCTGTGCCGTTTCTGACAATGCCGGTTATTACACTTACTTTTTCGTTTGCCACTAAATAAGGAGTAGCTCCTTCGATCGGTTTGATTACTCCTTTTATTAGATCGCTTCCAGATATAGTGTATCTTACCCTTTCGACGTCTGAATCATAATCAATATCGGAGTAAAAGATAATTTCAGTATCACCGGCAGTTTCTAAAAAATAAGTACCTGCTGCGCTTTGTCTTGCGTCCCGAATTTCTTTTATGAATTTTGAAACGGTTAAATTCGAATCCTCAATATTCATGTAGTTATTCCAAGCGGTAACTTGATTCTGACTGAAAATATATTGAATTCCCAAAAACCCTGCTGCAAGAATTACGAGTAACGCCGAGGAAATTAGGATCTCAATTAAAGTAAAGCCCCCGTTTGTTTTTTTTGACATCTCTTTCAAGTTAAAATTTTATTCAGAATTCATAATAATCGTATTTTTTGTATAACCGCTGACATCCAAACTACCTGAGTAATTCGAATAACCTGAGGCTGTAGCCGTAACTTGATAGTTTAATTCACTAAGGGAGGCGAAAAATGCCTGGCCAAAATCTGCACTTTCTGTCGAGGCGGTAATCTGTTCCTGTTCAAATCCCAACCCGTCACTTACTTTTATGTAGACATTTTCAAGCAGATTTTGTGCAGTATCCTTGACGATAGCATAAAGGCTATGGTCGCTATGGGAGAATACTACGATGTCTATATCTTGATTTTCTTCCGGTTCAAGAAATATTGGAATTAGAGGGGTAGATCCTGCGATGTCCCAGCTTGTTATAGTAGGCATTAGTATAGTATAAGTGTCCCATTCGAGCTCGTTAAGGGTGGTTGAACCATTTTCACCGGTGGTATACGTTTCCTCATATTTATATACAGGTTGAGCTTGGGCGTCGGTACCTAAAATTTTTGCTCCTCTTAGGATAAAGTTAACATTAGGTTGCGGAGAGTATTCTTGTGTTTTGTCGGCTAAAGTATTAAGCGAAATTGTCCCCAAGAGGTCAATATTAAAAGTTATGAAACTAAGTTTTCCTTCAATTACCGTTATATGAGGCTTATCGGGATTTGCAATTTCAGAAGTGGAATAAGTCTTTTCACTGCTATATCCGTCCTTAGTTACTGTAACTTGATAACACTCAACGCATGGAGTTGCTCCCGGAAGGGTTACATAGCCATCAAATCCAGTCTGCTGAGTCAGATTAACCTGCGGGGTGATCGTGTCAGCGACAATTGTGACATCGGCTCCACTTAAAGTATTACCGTATGCATCAAGTACCAGTATTTGAAGAATGCCTGTTCCTTCTGCTGCGGAGGAAATTTTAGGAGAAACGTCGGTTATATAAACAACCGGATTTTTTCTTGATGCATTAAGACCCTCCCATGATACTTCCACCCTAACTCTTTTATAATCAGGGAAAAGATCATCATCGCCCTGACCGTCAAAATCGTCGTCAATGTATATAATGCTAGTAGTAATTGTAAAATTCAGTCCGTTTTTATTTACGATTTCCTCCTGTGCCAAAATCCCATCAGGGATTCCTCCGACCGTACCTAAATCATCGTAAGGGACATTTCTCGCTAACTCAATTTTTTCCTGAGCTATATGTTTTGCTGTCACCCGGGCTCTATTTATAGATACAAGATCGTATGAAGCTGATATCAAGGTGAAAAGCGCGTGGGTAAGGATGGCAAAAACCGCTAGTGCTATAAGGATAGCAATTAGCATTTGGCCTTCGTTGGCTTTTCTATTAAATTTCGGCATGGGCAGAATGGGAGTGCGTTTGATATTTAAGTATAGAAACTATTTCAAAACCACGCAAATGTACTTTATCTTGACATTCAATACGCATGAATTTTTACAGCCGCCGATTGATATCAGTTGCAACATCTGACATAATTATTTTTAGCTATCTTATTTTTGTATTTTCTTTGTCTAACTTTCTTTTTCAAAAAGAAAGTTAGAGTAAGGACTGCCTATGTTTGGAAAAACATCAGTTTCGATTTACTTTTTATCAAATTCGGTTCAGATATTCCAGCTGAATTCCAATAAGGGAAGAGTAATCAAGCGTGCTTCAATCGACCTACCCGAAGGGCTTATAAAAAACCATAAAATTGCAGACAAATCCACATTTGCCAGTTTATTAAAAGAAGCCTGGAAGAAACTCCAAATTAAAGAAAAAAGTGTATTTCTTGTAATTCCCGAATTTTCAACTTTCACTAAACTAATTGATTTATCTGGATTGAAAATTGCGGAGCTTCAAGAAGCTGTGGGTTGGCAAGTTCAAGACTACCTGCCCACGGAGAACCAGGAAATGATAATGGATTTCAAAATTGTAGACAAACTTAAAGATGGTTATAAAGTTTTAGTTGTTGCTCTTGAAGCTAATTCTTTGAAAGATTTTGTCGATACACTTGAAGCAGCCGGACTGTTTCCTATAAATGTTGAAATTCCCTCGATATCGTTAATCCGGTTAACAGAAGGGGATGAAAAAGGCAAGATAATTGTATATTTATCTTCTGACGAAACAATAATAGTTGCCGGTAAAGGATCCGAGATTTATGCAAGCTCTGTCGTCGTAGGGCGTGAGCTTGAGGAAATTGAGAAAAATATAAAAAGAATTATTAACCATTTTACTGAAGTTGAAATAAAAACGTTGTACGCAGGTGGTGAGGGAATCCATATTGGTAACTTTGAGAAAATAGCGCAAAAACTCAAGCTCGAACTAAAATTGATCGACCCTAAACTAAAGGGCATAACTTCCTCAGAGATTCAAAATTATCTAGTTAGCTACTCATCTCAATTGCAAACGCCATCCGAGCCATCCGATCCCTTAACACTAAATCTTTTACCAATAGGCTTAGTTGAGAAATACCAAACATCTAAGAAAAAAGTTCAAGCATGGAGTTTGACCCTGACGACCACCCTTTTTGTCTGGATTTCATTTTTTATCACATTAGCAGCATTTCTATTTATGAATCAGCAAATCAAAGATATAGAAGCGATAGGAGCTTCTCCGATGACTATACGAACCTCGGATTTTACGACGAAAATTGAGAGTATAAATAAAACTATTGACAGGATCGAAAAAATTAGGGAAGTCTGGGTTTCCCCGGAAATTGTACTTAATGAAATTGCGAATGCAAAACCTCAAGGGATAACAATAGCAAATTACACCGTAGATTATGAAAATGGAAAAATTCGCTTTTCGGGAATATCCGCAAATCGTGAAACCCTTGTCAGTTTCAAACAGAATTTAATGGCCAATACCAATTTTGTCGGTATAGAAATGCCTATTACCAGTTTTGAAGCCGGGACGAATCTAGAGTTTGAAGTGAGTCTTGAATATTTACCAATAGTTTCTATAAATAAGGCAAAGATTAAAACTAAATAATGGCAGCAAAAACACTATCCAAAGATATTAAAACAGAAGTTATCAAAAATGATTCCAAAGACGAATCTTATGAGAAGTATTTGACCGAGATGAAGGAATTGCCTGCTTATGAAAGGAAAGAAGAAAAAGATCTTGAAAAAGACGAACCAATTAAAAAAATGAGCGTTGAAAAAAAAGACGACGTTGAGCGAAAAGTTAGCGTGGATAAAAATTTAATTGTTAGCAAGAAAAGTAAAGACTTGGTCGTAAAAGATATAATTACGGTCGAAAGTGAAAAAAAAGGAAAGTTTGAAGAAAAATATTTTTCCGTTAAAGATATTATACTTGGGATAATTAATCTTTTTTCAATTATTTTTTTAATTGTGATTCTTTCAAAATTCCCGACTAAAGCTCAAGAACTTAAAGATTTAAGAAACGCAAATACTAAAGCCGATGAAGATACCTCTTTTTTGCAAACCGATCTTTCTGTCTATGATGAGAAGATGGGGAAACTAGCCGGTTTATTTCTTGACGAGTCCGGGATAGTAGAGTTTTTAAACGCATTGGAAAAACTTCAGGTAGATAACTCAACAATAACTAAGTTTACAGTTGAAAGCCAAGAAGTTGTCAAAGACAAGACGGACAATTTCGGACTTCCGGTAGGCATCGAAATGAAAGGTAATTGGGAAGATTTTGAGCGTAATTTAAGTAATATTCAAAATCTAAAATACCTTTTCAGACCTGTTAAAATTGAGGTAGAACCTTCTCCGGATGAGCCGGGCGTGATAAGATTTAAATACGGGTTATTTTTATATGTTAACGATAAAATCGGCGAAAATAGATAAATATTATCTAATCCTTTTGCTAATTCTAATTCCCTTAGGAGGGTTGACTATTTTTGCGTTTAATAGAATTTTTTCGTCATTTGCAACTGCATACGAGCTTGCATTAACTACGAAAGTTAATCCCAAAGTTGATGAGGTGAAACTAGAAGAAACTTACAGCTGGGTATTTTCCAGTAAAGTTATAAAAGTAAATTTGAGATGAAAAAACTGAAAGGATTTACATTAATGGAGTTATTGATTGTAATTGCGATAATCGGGATGTTAGCAACTGTTGTTGTTACTGCAGTAAATCCGGGTCGTCAGCTAGCAAAAGCTCGGGATTCCGAGCGTGAAACAGACTTAACAGGAATTTTATCGGCTGTTTTGCAATATACCTCGGAGCATAGCGGAGATCTTCCCGATACAGACGGAGATCCTGATACGAATAACTTTCCAACCAGCTTGACCTGCATTGGTACTGACATAGGCTGTTTTGATTTAGCTGGTGCAGGCGAGACCGGAGACGAAATCGTGCCTGTTTATCTTGTTGAAATGCCGACTGACCCGAAGGCAGAAGACCCAATCGGCAATACTGAGTATTTAATTTATGTAGATATGAATGGACATCTCCACGCCTCAGCCTCAGGAGAAACAAAAGAAATCTTTATGGCGAGATAAATTATCTTCATTTTGTTAGCATTATACTATATACTATTATGATATGAGTGTATTCTGTATTCTTTTAAAAACACTCTAACCAAGGTACAGTATGTTTTTATTTTTGGAAAAATTAGAATATTAAATAAATAAGTGTATTCTCAACCGCCTTAAAGGCGGTTTTTCTTTAGAAAAATGTTTGACAAGTTATTCAATAAGTACTCAGACTCATTAAGTAACGGTAAAATTGTCTATTTGTCTGGGGATCGTAACTTAAAAATCTCGGAGATAGTACGTGTTGCAAAAAATGACACGAAAGTAGCTTTTCGAATCCCAAAATCGCATCGTGAAAAATTCAAACTATTACGAAAGCATATTATTAAACAGGTAAAATCGGGGGTCCCGATTTATGGTACGACAACTTCATATGGCGGAAGAGCATCAGTCGTATTAAATAAAGGTAATGAAATTAAACGACTTGTCAATGCAACACGCTTGTCAGATGCAATTATACATGTTGATGTATCAACAGGTCCACCAATTCCAAAAGAGGTAGTAAGGGGAGGCATGTTAATAAGAATAAATATGCTTCTATCCGGCCATAGTGGAATTCGTTTCAAAAACCTTCATGCATTGAAAGAACTATTAAACCAAAATATAACCCCAATTGTCGGAAGATATGGAACGATTGGGGCATCGGGGGACTTAGCGCCCAATGGTCGAGTGCTATCGTGTTTATTACATAATGATTCTGCTTATGTATGGGACAAGGATGGTATAAAAAGACACGCAAAGGATGCCCTGAAAGTTGCCGGTATCGAACCGATAACTTTGCTTCCGAAAGAAGGCTTAGCTTTAGTAAATGGAGATAATTTTTCAACCTCGGCAGGTATTTTAATCTTACATGAATTACTTTCCCTTATGTTAATTAACACTATTGCGGCATCGCTTAATATTGAGGCTCTTAAAGGTAGTACAAGAAATTTTCATCCATTACTTTCAAATTTACGACCTCATCCTGGACAAGAATTGGAAGCAAGATTATTAAGGATAATGCTCACCGGAAGTAAATTGGCTTTGCAGGAATTAAAAGGTTTTAAACTGAGGGAGAGCGGAAAATCAGTTCAAGACCCATATAGTATTCGATGCTTACCCCAATATTACGGACCTGACTGGGAAGCAGTGTTAGAAATTTGGAATACGTTGCAGTTAAATGCGAATAGTGTTTCTGACAATCCGCTTTGGACAACGCCAGAAACGACAGTTAAAGGCGAAAAACCCTACCAATGGGTTAGCGGTGGTAATTTTTTAGCAATGCATGTAGCCGAATCGGTTGACCGAATGCGAAAAATAATGGTGCATATTGTAAAACAAAATGACAGACATATTGCACGTTTAGTGCATCCTGACTTCAACAATGGACTTCCTGCTAATTTATCTGATAAAAGTGCATTAAGTCAAAGCGCATTTAAAGGTCTGCAAACTCAAATGGGTATGTATGAGGTTTACTCAATGCTTCTCGCGAATCCGGTTACAACTATGTTTGGAATTCACGAAGAATTTAATCAAGATATCACCTCACACGCTTTTACGTCCGTAATTTTCGCTTGGGAGCTGCTTAACATTACAAGATTAGCTATCGCAACAGATTTGATTTGTGCCTGTCAAGCAATAGATCTACGAGGCGGTCCAAAACTGCTATCTCCCAAAACAAAACCTTTTTATGAGTGGTTGCGAGAAGAAGTTCCTTATATAGAAAAAGAGCAACCTTTAGGACAGTATGTCGAAAGTGTTAGTGATCATTTGTTAGAAAGCAAAATTGTCGAGTTAATCAAGAAGGGTATGAATTTATGGACGAAGTCGTAACTTATCTTAAGTCAGAAAAGAATGATTATTTAAAATCGGTACAAAATCAAAGTCGAAATAAATTTGCTGATAAAAAAACACTGTTTTTATTTAGAAAAGCCGCGAAATTAGTTCCTGCTTATAAAGATTTTCTTGCCAAAAACAAAATAAATCCGGAAAAGATAAAAAATATTAGTGGATTCAAAAAATATGTACCATTTATTACTAAGGAAAATTACATTTTACGTTACGGTCTTAAAGAGAGATGTTGGGAAGGCGATTTAACAAAAACTCACACATTTGCAGCCAGTTCCGGCTCAACGGGTGAACCTGTATTTTGGCCCCGTGATATAAAACAGGAAATTGAGGGCGCCAAAATACATGAACTTTTATTAAGTAAAGTATTCGATGTTTACAATAGAAATACTCTTTTTATAAATTCTTTTGGGTTAGGTAATTGGATTGCGGGAATGTATACAGAAATGTCTTTGTATCTTGCAAGGCTCCATAAAGTTCCCTTTACTTTAGCATCGCCAGGTTATAACCAAGAAGAAACCTTTAAGGTTATCAAATCTTTCTCAAAATATTACGACCAAACAATTATTGCTTGTCATCCACCAATATTAAAAATAATGATTGAAAACGGTAAGGGTGAAGGAATTAAGTGGCCAGATTTAAATGTAAGATTTCTAGGAGCTGGGGAAGGCTTTTCAGAAAATTGGCGCGACTATCTTCTATCTTTAGTTGGACAAACAGATTTTTTAAGAACAATTATAAACATTTACGGTTCAGCGGAGGCAGGTTTAATGGGTTTTGAGACTCCTCTTTCTATTGCTCTTCATAGAGAGGCTTCAACAAATCACGAGTTAAATAAGGCGCTTTTTAATAGCGACCGAACACCCTTTCTATACCAGTTTGATCCATTAATAAAATATTTGGAGGGAAGTATTAGGGGTGAAATTTTAATAACAATGAATGCAACATCTCCTTTAATTAGATACAATATTCATGATCATGGTGGAACTATAGGCAATTTTGATTTACTTGAAACAGTGGAAAAAAGCTCCAAGAATTTTCTGAAAAGATTGAAAAAGGTTAAGATTAACATTGATGACTTTCGATTTCCTTTTGTTTTTATCTTAGGTCGTGAGCAATTTATGACAAGTTTATATGGAGTTAATATATACCCCGAGAACATAAAAGCTGTTTTAGAACACAAATTACTTCAACCTCATTTAACAGGAAGATTTATTACTTCGAAGGAAATAGATGAGAGAAAAGATCAATACTTACTTTTAAGAGCCGAATTGAAGCCAAAAGTTGTTAAGAAAAGAGAAGTTGAAAATTTGACCCAAAAACTTTTTGTAGAAATTATTAGAAAGCTGAATAGCGAGTATAATCAAGTAGAACAAAAATATAAAGGAAAAATGCACCCTAAAGTAGTTTTGTGTAAATTCCAAGACTCGAAGTACTTTCCAGAAGGTAAAATACAAAAAATGGCATAAAATTGTTAAAAGTATGGGAAATGTTTATGAATTAGGTATAGCAACAACAGAGGATGAAGCTACTCGATTAAAAGTGTTGAACTTCCCATTGGAAGCATCTAAGAAATTACTGCTAAAGTGCGGTATTCGTGGAAAAAAGGTTTTGGATATTGGGGCTGGTCCTAGCATTTCTTTAGAAGAGTTTGTTCAAGAGCTTGGTGGTTATTATTTGGCTTGCGATATTTCTTCAACATTTTTACTAGAACGCAAAAAAGTAGGTTTTAGTCAGACAGTTCAGGTAGATAATACGAGTTTGCCTTTTGCAGATGATTCGTTTGATTTTACTCATACCCGTATTGTACTAGCGCATTTGTCTTTCGAACGGCGAGCCCAAGCCATAAAAGAATCGGTCAGAGTAGCTTCACAAAAATCATTAATGTTGGAGTGGAACTGGAAAACATTTAAGGGAGGGGAAGCAATTTCAGAATTTGTGAATTGGTCATTAAAATTTTTTGAACAAACTGGCTTTAACCCCTTTCTTGGAGAAAGTCTGGAAACAGAAGTTATTAACGTAGTAGACAAACAACCCGTAAATGAGTATATTTTCCGAAGGAAACCTGGAAATTATTACCACGAAGTAATACCATTGGCAGAAACATTCTTATCTGTGGGGAAAAAACTTAAGGGAAAGAAATTCGAGTCTGGATTTATTGATCAATTGGAATCCCTCATTGGTTTTTTAAATGAGGAAAAGAATAAACAGACTTTTACTCCTCCAGATCTGGTTGCGGTTGAAGTTATTAAATATGATAACAAGTAAATCAAAAAAAAGTAAAAATTTCTTAGACCTTATCGCCCAGGAATTATGGGAGATTAGTAATCCTGTAGTTACACAAGCCAATGAAGAAGCAGTTAAATTGTTAGAGAAACAGTTGTTTACTAATAATAAACAGATAAAATTTAATAAAAATTCGAAGGTTTTTTTACCTTCAAAAAAATATTATCAAGATCTTGTTACTTCGAGAAATAAAAATTTGGTGACGCAAAAACAACAGAATCTTTTGGAAAAAACCGTAGTTGCATTCTTTGGTTTAAGCGTGGGCAGTCATGCAGCTACTACTTGGATGATTTTATCTAGAGCTGACAGTATAAAAATATCGGACCCTGATATTATATCTCCCACAAATTTGAACCGTTTAAGATTTGCTTGGGATACAATTGGAAGATTAAAAGTAGACGTTGTTAAACAGCAATTAGAGGGAATAAATCCATATTGTAATGTCTACAAGTTTAAAGGTAGTGGTTCGGAAGTTATCAATAAGATAATCTTGGATAAACCGAAGCCAGATATAATTGTTGATTCTATGGATGATCTTAAAAGTAAAGTGTTAGTTAGGCTATTGGCGAGGGAAAACAAAATACCTGTTTTAATGGCAACGGACGTGGGAGATAACGTCTTTTTAGACATTGAGAGATACGATAAAAACCCCCAGCCAATGTTATTTAACGGCAGGGTGAAAAATATTGAGAAAATTGATTTATTACATACAACAAACATCGAGAGAATTAAACTTTCTATGCAGATTGTCGGACTTGAACACAATTCTAATGAGATGTTGGATTCCCTTCTTTTAATAGGTAAAACAATTAGAACATGGCCTCAACTGGGTTCAACTGCGACAGTAGCAGGGGGCTTGATAGCAACCGTAATTAAAAAGATTGTTTTGGGAGAAAAAGTCGAAAGCGGCAGATATTATTTGTTATTGGATGATTTGATTGTTAGTAACTTTAATTCCAAGAAAAAAGTATTTACTAGAAAAAAATTGTTATCAAAACTTTCTTCAATACTTGATTAATGTACTCCAATAAACGTATTCTTATATAAGTATGCCCTCTTTGGAATTATTAACAACAATCATAGCAGTAATTGGTAATTTTATTTTAGGAATCATTACATTTTCTCGTAATTCTAAAAGTGCTACAAATAGATTTTTCGCTTTTTTAACAACAACACTTTCTTTATATTTGTTACTAACTGCATTTTGGATCAAGACAGTAATGTCAGTTGCAGTATTTATAAATCTAACGTTCTTTTTATTAGCAACCGCTTATCCCGGTAAAGATCTCACACTAAAACCTAGAATCTTTTGGACTATTTTGATTTCTACAATTATTATAGCAATACTTGCACAGACAAACTTAATATTTAGTAGTGTTGAAATTACTAATGGCAAGATTCAACCAACTCCAGGTGTTGGAATGGCTCTTTTTCTTGTCCACACGATTGGACTTCTAGGTGGCGGATTTATATACTTAATACGAAAATATAAAAAGTCAGAAGGTATAGAAAAAAGACAGATAAGAACATTCTTCTTAGGAGCAATCCTGATGTTTTCCTCTATAATCATTACAAATGTAATCCTAGTCTTAGTTTTTAATATTTCTACTTTTGTTAACTTATTGCCTGTATACACCTTAATCCTAACAAGTTTTGTTAGCTACGCAATAATTCAACACGGACTTTTCGATCTCAGAGTCCTGGCTACACAAGCATTTACGGTCATAATATGGATCGTTCTTTTTTCTAAAATTTTCGTATCACAAAATTTGACAGAATCAATCACAGATTCATTAATTTTTATTTCAATGGTAGTGTTTGGAACTCTTTTAATAAAAAGTGTAATTAGGGAAGTTCAGCAGCGGGAAAAATTGGCTGAATTGAATGACAAGCTTAAAGCTCTTGATGCCCAGAAGGATGAATTTATCTCAATGGCGGCGCACGAGCTTAGGGCTCCGATGACTGCGATAAAAGGTTACATATCAATGGTTATGGAAGGGGATACTGGAGATATTCCCGAAAAGGCAAGGGGGTTTTTAGCGGATGCAAATTCTATAAATGAAAGATTGATAAGGCTTGTAAATAATATGTTAAATGTTTCAAGGATCGAGGAGGGTAGAATAGTTTTTCAATGGGAAGAAGAGGAGTTGTCGCAAGTTGTCAGAGCAGTATATAACCAATTTATTCCCGAAGCTGCCAGAAAGGGACTTTCTTATACATTGGAAATTCCGAAACAAGTTAAAGACAAAGTCAGGGTTGATCCGGATAGAATTCATGAAGTAATCGCGAATTTGATAAGTAACGCCATAAAATATACCGATCGAGGAAGTGTAAAAGTAATGTTGAGCCAATCTAGTAAGGATAAAGTAAAAGTGGAAGTAATTGATACCGGTTCGGGAATTAGCTTGGTAGAGCAAAAGAAGCTTTTCCAGAAATTTTACCGAGTTGAGACAAATGTCGGAAAAACGACAGGGACGGGTCTTGGCTTATATATTTCGCGCCTTTTAGTTGAAAAATTCAGCGGGTTAATAGGAATAGAATCACAAGAAGGTAAGGGTAGTAACTTCTGGTTCGAACTTCCAATTTTAAATCCTTCTAATTGAAATATCTTTAGCCTCTTGATCTGGTTAGCACGAAGATTAGTCCAATCAGTGCAATCAAAGCAAAAAGTGCAACTAGCCCGGCTCGTCTTAGACCAATTATTAATTTATCCCGTGTCGAGAGTTGTTGAGCTTTTGGAGCTTCGCTAATCTCAGGTTCTCCTTCGACTGACGTAGGGGAGGGAGAAAATCTAGGGTCAAGTAAATCGATAGATTTTACCACCCCGCTCATTACAATGGGACCTTGCGGCTGGTTCACTCCTCCGTTTTTTTCGATAGTTACGTATAATTCCGAAAACGGTTTTCCGACTTCAAATTCACCCCTTCCTCTTCCTAATGTTCCTAGTTTTTGGGGTTTAGTTTCAGATACTAGATTTGCCCACATAATATATTCAAATAAATCTTCGTCAGGAGGGTAAAGTAAATCGCGACAACTGAATATTAGTTTGAATTTATTATTATCTCTTAAGAGCGATGTTGCGAAACATCTGTAGCTTTCCGGAGTTGTGCTGACAATGTCAAATGTCCCCTCCGAGGCATGAATTGTTGTCGGGTTTTTCAATACGACGAAAGTAAGGGATAAAAATGTAATTAATAAAACAATTTTCAGGCTTTTAAACATATCCTATTTATTATAATATAATCCAGTTACTAAACTAGCAAGGTTATAATAATTATTACTCAAATTGTTTATGATATTCTAAAGATATGGACGATAGCAGTAAGAACCCTCAATCAGTGAAACAGCAGGGTGCGGCTTCCCAAAAAGTAATTCTTATAGTCGAGGACGATCCAGTGCTTTTGAAAATGTATACGGAAAAGTTTACTTTTGAGGGGTTTAGTGTACTCAATGCAAAAGACGGAGAAGAAGCTTTAAAAACGGCATTAACTCAAAAAATTGATATTATACTTCTTGACATTATGCTTCCCCGAATGTCGGGAACGGATTTTTTGGAAAAATTCAGGCAGAATCCGAAAGGATCTCAGGTACCTGTTGTTGCCTTGACAAATCTTGCCGAGGAAGAAGAAAAGCAGAAAGCTATAAAGCTTGGGGTCGAGGAATACTTAGTTAAAGCAATGCAAACTCCCGAACAAGTAGTTGAGAAAATTAAAAAGTACATAAAATAATCCCGGATTTATTTGTAGAGGAAATTTTTGTAATCTTCTAAAACTCTTTCGCTACTGAAGTATTTTGAAATGGCAATTGAGCGTTTCATTCTTTGAATCCATTTCGAAGGGTAACCATCTGCATTTCTTTCGTAGTATAGCGGCGAAATTTCATGTTCCAACAAATAGTAAAAACTTTCAGCCACATTATTTGGGTCAACTATCCAACCGGTATCGTTCCAATCGACTTCGTATGTCCATCCGTCGAGAACCGTACAATTGAGTACGCCGTTTGAGATCGCTTTCATGCCCGAAGTGCCGCATGCTTCCAAATTTCCTTTCGGGGTGTTTAACCAAAGATCAACTCCCGAAGTAAGGTGGTTAGCAAGTGAAATATTGTAATTCGGGACGAAAATGGCACTCCCCGAAAGCTCATCAGTAAAAAGATCAATAATTTCTTCGATAATTGACTTTGCGTTTGGATCTGCAGAATGGGAATTACCGGCGAAAAGCAGCTGAATAGGCCGGTCTTTGTTTGTAAGAATAGTCTTAAGTCTTTCTATATCTTTAAATATTGCTTTAGGTTGCTTGTATTCGGCAAGTCTTCTCGACCAGGCAACAATTAATTTATCTGGATCGTAGCCGAAACCGGTACGTTTTATAACAGTGGTCATTAACTCTCTTTTTTTCGTCAAGTGCAGATCCCAAATGCCTTGCTCTGACAGATTTCCGGACCGAAAATCGCTATCTTGCCAACGGTCCATATTGACTCCGTTTGTTATCGCAATCCAATCGTATTGTTGCCATTCGCGCTCGCAATATTGAGAGTGGACTTTACTGACAGAGGAGTGTTTATTTGAAATGTTTAATGCAAATTGGGTAATGCTAAATGTTTGAGGATCGGTAAGCCCATCTTTTATTAACTCATTCGTATCCACATTCAACTTATCGGCAAAAGATTCTGCCCACCATGCGATGGTTGCAGATGGATAAGTCAGATTTCCTGCGGCAACCAGAGTGTGATTGGTATAGACTATTTTTTTTATTGCTGCTTTCCACGCCTGACTAAAATTCATTTTTTCTTTCTCAATTAAATTTTCAACTAATTGCCAAATCAGTAAACACGGCCTGCCTTCATTGATATGATAAATTCTGGGACTGATATCCAAAGCATTTAAAAGCTTTAGTCCTCCGATTCCAAGTAGTATTTGTTGTCTTATCAAGCTATTTGTATCGCCGTGATATAAAGCGTCCATGTCCGTGATCCATTCGGGAGGATTACCGTCTACGTCCGTAGAAAGCAGAAATACTATTGTTGTGTCGGACAGACGGATATGATATGACTTAAATTGAACCTTCTGATTTTTAATATCCAGCGTCAGGACCAACGGTTTTCCATCAACCGTCGTAGTTCTTAAAAATGAGGTGTCATGATCAAATTCAGAATCCCTTTTTTCCTCACGACCCTCGCCGGTAATATGTTGATTAAATTCCTTGCCCTTATACAATATTCCGATTCCGACCATCGGAAAATGGGTCGTTGCGGCAGAGTTTACTATATCACCAGCAAGAATACCCAATCCGCCGGAATAAGTCGGCAGATCATTATCGAGTGCAAATTCATTGCAGAAAAAAGCAACCGGTTCCTTAATTTCATTAAGCCGCATTACCTTTTAGGATGACAAATTTTCAGATAAATAGCTATACTAAAATTAAGCACAAGGGTTAATCTATCTAAATATTTTTACGATACTTTTTGATTTAAGTATTAGTCTACCAGGTTGAGAATACTTGCAACTGGTGTCAAAATTAAATTATGCAAAAGGTAAGTTTTGTAGAGGGGGGAATTATAGTCTTTAAAATCATAGCCACGACTGGATACATAGTATTCGGAGTATTTGCGATGGGTCTTGCCTTTTTTGCTTATAAAAAAATTCTTAAAGAGGAGTACCTAGTAAAAAAATATAAATGGATGTTTATACTATTTTGTATAGTTTATTCACTGCTTTTGATATTAGTATACCTATTATTTTTTAAAGAAGGATTTCTCGATAAAGTAATATTTAATTAGTTATTTTTCGTAATAACTCCATTTGTGTGTGCTATTCTTAAATAACAGGAGTAATAATGGACCCGCAGGCAAGCTATATAAAAGAAGAACCAAGTAAAAAAGTAGACGAGATTGTATTGGAAGCCATTCAAAAAGGAGCAAGCGACATTCATTTCGACCCGGAACGCGAAAGCCTGAATATCCGATATAGAATTGATGGAGTCGTTTATCCAGCCGGATATCTTGATACTTACCAACAGGAAGCCATAACCACAAGGATAAAAGTAATATCAGGTATTAAAATAACCGAGCACAGAATTCCGCAGGATGGCCATTTTGAATTCAAATTAAATGAAAAAGTTTATAATATCCGCGTTTCGACACTGCCGACGACATACGGTGAGACGATAGTGATGCGCATTTTCAATAGGGAAGATATTTTGATCGATCTTGCCAATTTAGGCATGGAGGAGGATCAGTTGTCTGAGATAAGTAAATTGATTGCGACTCCCTCGGGAATGATTGTTATTACCGGACCGACCGGAAGCGGAAAGACTAATCTTCTGTATTCAATTTTAAACTCTATTAACAAGGAGGATAAAAATATAATTACTATTGAAGATCCTATCGAGTATCAAATGCCTATAATTCGTCAGGTTCAGATTAACGAGGATACCGGCCTTGATTTTCCCCATGTCATGCGCTCGGTCGTAAGGCAGGATCCTGACGTTGTTATGATTGGGGAAATAAGGGACAAAGAAACTGCCCAGATGGCAGTTTCCGCGGCACTGACCGGGGTATTGATACTCTCCACTTTTCATACTTTTGATGTACCTGCCCTTGTCAGCAGGCTAATCGAAATGGGGCTTTCCAATACAAATATTGCCCAGTCAATTAAGGCAGTAATATCGACCCGGTTAGTAAGAAAAATATGCCCTGCTTGTAAAACTTCCGATACTCCGAACGAACTTGAGAAAAAGTTACTTGGCACAAATGCAGCAACGCCAATATATCAAGGGAAGGGTTGTAATGCCTGTCAAAATCGCAGGTACCTAGGAAGAACCGGAATATTCGAGATCGTCAGTTTTGATGATGATCTTAGAGCAAGTATTATTGAGCGCAGACCGGTTATATTTATTAATGAATTACTTAAGAAAAAGGTACTAAAATCGCTTCATGTATCCGGACTTAATAAAGTCTTTTCAGGCATAACTTCGATGGAAGAGTTTATCAGAGTAGTCGGCTATTCGCATCTTTGAGAAGTATGAGGTTTATTTTGGGATCTGCACTAATTTCTTTTTCATTATGTCCTCAAGATACTTAGAGTTTAATTATTACTATGAAGTTAAGATAAATTTATGATTTCGGACACTTTACTTTAAGTAAATAAATGTTGGCGAAAATTACTTCCGGTGCGACGGTTGGATTGAATGCTACTTTAATTGACGTTGAAGTTGATATTCCCGAGGAAGGTTTTCCGGGTTTCACAATCGTGGGATTGCCAGATAAGGCGGTTGAGGAAAGTAAAGAAAGAGTTCGTTCCGCTATCAAAAATTCCGGAGCGGATTTTCCGATGGCAAGAATAACAGTAAACCTTGCACCAGCAGACCTCCCGAAAGTTGGACCTTCTTACGATTTACCTATTGCGCTAGGTATCATGATTGCCGGAGGGCAAATTAATCCAGATGTAACAAATAGTATGTTTTTTGGAGAGCTTTCTTTAGATGGTTCGCTACGGCAAACAAATGGAATTTTGCCAATGGCTTATCTAGCTAAAGAAAAGGGAATTGAGAGAATATTTATTCCGAAGGTGAACGAGAAAGAAGCCGCTGTAGTATCCAAAATTAAAGTTTATTCTATTGAATCGCTCTTGGAGCTAGTTAGATTCTTAAATGGAGTAATAATGATAGAGCCCGTAAAGAAGGTCGGTCTTTCTACTCTACTTAAAACAGCCGACGCAGAGTTTGATTTTGCAGAGATTATAGGCCAGGAACAGGCAAAAAGAGCAATGGAAATTTCTGCGGCAGGTTCGCACAATATTTTCATGAAGGGTACGCCGGGATCGGGAAAAACAATGCTAGCTCGTGCTCTTCCGGGAATTCTGCCCAGACTAACCGAAGATGAAGCTTTAGAAGCAACGAAGATTTATTCAATAACCGGAAACCTGCCGATTGGACAGTCTATAATTACTTCCCGGCCTTTTAGAAGTCCGCATCATACTACCAGTAGAATCGGCTTGATCGGAGGCGGAAGCAATCCTTCTCCCGGTGAGGTGTCATTAGCTCATAGGGGAGTTTTATTCTTGGATGAATTTCCGGAGTTTCCGAGAAGTGTTTTGGAATCACTCAGGCAGCCTATGGAGGATTCATTTGTGACAATTTCTCGGGCAAAGGGTTCTGTGACTTACCCTGCCCAGTTTAATTTGGTAGCAGCCAGTAATCCGTGCCCGTGTGGTTATTTCGGGGATCCGAAGAAAGCCTGTAAGTGCCTTCCCGGACAAATACTAAGATACCAAAAAAGAGTATCTGGTCCGATATTGGATAGAATTGACATACATGTCCATTTAAGTTTGTTGGAAACTGATAAATTGGTTGGCACTTCGACTACACTCAGTGTAAAAATTGAGAGTTCTAAGACAATTCAATTAAGAGTTCAAAAGGCAAGAGATATACAAAGTAAGAGATATAAAGGAACTAAATTTAAGTCCAATAGTGAATTATCCTCAAAAGCAATTAAAGAATTCTGCCAATTATCCCAAGATTGCTTAGCAATACTCCGAAGTGCTGTAGCTACAATGAATTTGACGGCTCGTTCATATCATAAAGTTATAAAAGTAGCCAGAACTATTGCAGATTTGGAAGGAGTAAAGGATATAACGACAAACCATATAGCTGAGGCATTGCAATATCGTCCTACTGATGATGAGTTTTAATTCCGGAGATATAGTATAATCGGAGTTGTGACACCCCCTGTTATTATCCAAATAACTCCCGACTATACAACTAATTCACTTCCGGTTAATTAATCCTAATAATAATATTGTTCAGAATGAAGAAGTGGCTTAAAGAAAATATTGCGCATTATTTAAAGATCTCTTCCAATACCCGTGCACGTTCTGTAATTTTACTTTCGCAATTAGTGGGATCAATATGTTTTATTATTACTTATTCATTATTCAGAAATTCTTTGTCCGAATATGGTGTGTGGATAGTAATGTCTTATTATATTGGTGCATTGATCGTTATGATTCCCTTCACGATCATTACATATAGTAATCCGAATTATGGATCCTATTACCTATTCCACCTGTCTGCTTTTCCGAAATTAATTATTATAATTTCTATTCCCCTGTTTTTACTTTTATTTTTATATGTACAATGCAGAGAATATAATTTACCGATTAATTTTGTTTGTATCAGGAAAATATTTTTTTAATTAATTTTATGCAAATTTCGCGAATATCATGCCCTTCAGGGCGTGGATAAAGCGAAACAGTGGCTTTTATGGATTATTTAATTTCTTCCTCATCGGATTCATTATCTAAAAATTTAAATGTGGAGAGGATTTTATCTAGGAAATCACCATTATTAGTGTAATAATCGAAAAAGTAATATGTGTTCCCATTTCTTTCAAGAATAATATCTCTGAAGGGGATATCTCCTCTGTATATATTGTCTTTAGGTGCATACCAAACTTTTGCTGTTGTATCGTCGATTATAATATGTTTAGTTTCGAGATTCTTAACTCTATCTTTTAATAAAACATATCCTTCTCTATCTGCTGCAGTGTGATTTTCCATGCTTCCGTTAGAAACTAATAAACCAAAACTTGATTGGCCACTTCCGCTTTTAAGTAACAGTGAAGCGATTATCTTTCCCCCCGTATCACCTTCCTTAAATTCTGAATTTCGAGGATACTTAAAGCTGAAACCAATATTAGTGTTAGTATATGTTTTCCAATATGTAGTTTCGTCGAACTCGCATAAAGTTTGACATTCTTCTATGGTTTCAAAGGGTACAACTCCATTGCACCCACCCCAAGTAAATTCCTTACATTTACTATCGTTAATATCATAATAATATCTTTTGAAGAGTGCTTTACAGGGTCCAACATCAGGATTCATGTAACAACGACTGTCCTTAATTAGCATTGGAGGGGAATTAACAGTTGAAGTGGACGGAGTAGGTGTTATGATTGATGGTTTTTCTGAAAAATATTTTGTTTGACTGTTTTTATAAATGCTAAAACCAACTAACCCTAGTGCGACAACTGCAATACCGAGAATCAGAATAAAATGCGTAAAGCCCTTTTGTCTCACAATTCAGTATTTATTATTAAGGCAGAGAAGTCAATTTGCAGAGTAAAGTAATCCCATAATAGGTAAATTCTTTTATTTTAAGTGTGATTCCTCATTTAAATTTAATAATTTGCCTTTATTATGGGGTTAGTAGTAGAATACCAACAATGACGGACTTAAGTTTGGCAATACAAAAAGAAGTGTTGGAAATACTTGCTTCAAAGGCTGTGATTATTAATGGAAAAGGTGGTTTATACGTGGACGGAACACCTATTTTGGGTTTGGATGGAGAAAGGTCTTTGAAATTATTTACAGAAGGTGTGGAACGGGATGTGGCTGAGCGTGGACATATTGGGGCAAGAAATTTATATAGGGAGAGAAGTAAAATTCCAGGAAGTTTAGGAAATGCTTTGCGAACTTCGGATAATCTTTCCAGAATGCTTGATGCAGAAGAAATTACAAAAATATAACTTTTCTTCAGGGAATTTTAGTTAAAACTGCGAATTATTAAGCGTAATCTGGTTTTACTATGTTAAAATAGGCTTAATGTGCACAATATTAAGTCTTCAGGAATAATTTACCAGGCGCCCCATAATAAGGATGTTCTTGATATTATAAATATTAATTCCTCCCGGAAAATAGATACAGATAAGATCACTAATGATTCTGCCGATGGGGGTGCGAGTTGTGACAAATAAAAGAAGGCAGTTGTATGAAATTGTAAAAAACTACAATTCTTACTTTCCACCAGGTTACAAAGGTTTAAGTAGATTTTACATCGTAAGGGATGATGAGACGACTCTATTAAGAAAAGCGTTAGCCACTATTTCAAAAAAAAGATGGATGGAGTATAGAAGTGAAATTATTATGAAAGTGCTGAGTAATTTAAACAAACTTGAGTATGAATAAAATTTCTGTAAAAGCAGTTATCGTTTGGAAAAACAATGTTTTATTACTTAAACCCCGTAATTTAAAGGGTAGTATAGGTGGATGGGATGTGCCCGGAGGTCATGTAAAAACTCAAGAAACTTTAACCCAGGCTTTAGTAAGAGAGGTATATGAAGAGACAGGTATAAAGATTCAAAAAGTCTATCCAATTAAAATACTTAAACATTCTGATACGAGTGTGGAATATATTATTTTTCTATGTAAAACAATAAGTAATAAGGTAGTTCTATCAGGTGAACACACGGATTATAGATGGGTTCAAATCGAAAATGTTGATAAAACAGTAAAAAGATTATTATTTAAAGATTTACTAGAAATAAAAAATTTAATTAGCAAACTTCTTATATAACTATTTGGGTATATGTCAGAGCTTAATCAGTCGAAAGAACATTTAAAAGGAGTGGGAATGTTGATTGTGGTAAGAGGAATTCCTGGGTCGGGCAAGTCTTATCTTGTTGAAAATTTAGTTGATACTTTAAAAGACGAAGGGGCGGATCGTATCGTAAGAATAGACCCCGATGAATATAGGTATAAAGATACATCAACACATAAAGCTTCAGCCTTTACGAGGGATTTAGCTTCAGTAGAAGAGCTAAAACCGGGTTTGCAAAAGATGGCGCTTGAAGGTGTAAGTAAGGGAAAAATCGTTATATGGGAACAGCTTTTGACTAGTCTTAAAAAACCCGAGCAAGTAAATTTTATTAAGCAGGCTATTTATCCATCTCGACTTCTTTTTATTGAGGTTGTTACAGATAAATCTGTTGCCTGGGAAAGAATAATGGTAAGAAATGATTTAGGACAGCAGATTGGTCCGACTAATGAGCAGTTTGATGATTACACGGCTAGATATGTTAGTTTTCAAGATAAAAAAGTAGATTTTGAATACTAGTGGTAAATGGAGAAAAACCCGTAGAAGAAAATATTGAGTTGATTCTAAGTCGATTATAAAAGTTGCACGAACAATTGCAGATTTGGAAGGAGTAAAGGATATAACGACAAATCATATAGCTGAGGCATTGCAATATCGTCCTACTGATGATGATGTAATGCCGAAGTCTTGAGTGGTGAGCGTAGTCGAACCATCGAAGGGCGGAAGCGCTTCAGTATAGACCCAAGAATGATGTAACGCAATGAGTGTATATAAGACTCCAACGGTGGTTAAATATAATTTTTATACATTTGATATACTATAAGACAACATGTCGAAAGAAAGACAAGTTGCATTAGTGAATCCTAACTGTGGTGGAAATTATGTGCAAACCACTTATAGAGGTAGAGAACATCTGGGACTTGGTTACCTTGCAGCTGAGCTTCAACGGGTTGGAGTTAATGGAAAAATTATCGACTCAAGGATAATGGCCCATAGACCAGAAGAGGCGGCTGAACAGATATTGGATATTGAACCAAGTATTATTGCATTTTCGCTTATAGCTAAAGATGCTACTCCTTGGACGGAAGAGGTTATTAAATTAGTTCGCCAACAAAAACCAGATGTTCATGCTGTTGCTGGAAATTATTTCCCTACTCTCCAACCACAACGCGCATTTGAATCCGTACCAGATCTAGACTCAATAGTGATTGGTGAAGGTGATATTACTTTTCTAGAAATGGCTCAAATAATCCATCAGGGCGGAGATTGGACAAAACTTAAAGGGATAGCACATAAAGACATAGATGGAAGGATTGTTTACTGATCAGTTTTCAGTTTTTCCGCACGGGTCATTATTAATGTTGATGGCAACAAGCCTAAAGTCACAAGCTATACTATTCAAACATGGTATAACAGGTAGTGATGATCCACAGAGAAGAGTTAATCAAATTGAAAAAGAAGCTGTTAACTTATCCATTCGTCACAATGTGACATTTCCTATTATCAGAGAACTGGGATTTTCCACAATGGACCAGAACCAGTGTTCGGGAAAATGTTTTGATCCAAGCGGATCATTTTCAGAACGCACAAGACTGGAAAATTTAAGGACTTTTAATGGTTTACATGTACCAATTGATAAAAATGAATTAGACAGAACATTTACGCATCTATCCACTATAATTAAATCATGGCAGTCAATGTAAAAAACCTACCTTTCAGGAAAAATGTAGCAGGCATTATTGTAAGAAATGGAAAATATTTATTACTTCAAAGAGTTGATTGGGAAGATAAATATTGGAAATTTCCCCAGGGTGGTGTAGACGCTGGGGAAACTGATAGACAAGCAATGGAGAGAGAGTTATTCGAGGAGCTTGGATCAAGAAAGTTTGAGATTATTAAAAAGAGTAATGTAAAAAATAGATACGATTGGGATCCCGAGTCAGTTAAGCTAGCTGGTAATAGGTGGAGAGGACAAATACAATCATTTTTTGTTATTGAATTTTTAGGTGAAAATGAAGATATTAAACTTCCAGAAGAAATTAAGTGTTTTAAATGGGTTGGCGAAAAGGCTTTAGAGGAGCATATTAACCACAAAACGATGAATTATCTAAATTATTTTGATTCAGTACAAAAGGTTCTTCAAGAGATTCAATAATGCTAGGAGAATTTATCCACACAATTTTTTGCAAAATATGCAATGTCCTCTGGGTTGCCAAGGTTATATTTAGCCTTAACCTCAATGGGAAAAACCTTAATTCCTTTTCGGATTAGAAAATTAATAGAGGGACCAAGATAAAATTCACCATTAAGTGAATCACTACTTTCTATTTGTTTTCTTATTCCATAAATGAGATCTTTGCCAGACGGAAATAAGTAGAAACCAGAACTTGCAATGTTTGAAATATTTGTTTTTTCCACAAACCGAATAACTTTTCCATTTTCTATCTGCACAAATCCAGATTTATTACCAAAATTAACACAAACTCCCAGATATCCATAACCATTTTTTACTGAAGATAAATCAAAGTCTGTATATTGATCCGGATATATCACCATGACCTTACTTAGTCTATTTATTAAGTTTTTAGATAATAGTACTGTTTCTGAAGTTCCTCGCGGAGTGGTTGGAATTTCATAATATTCCAACTTATTATTCAACCTGTTGTCTTGGAATATTTTTTTAGTTACTTTGATAAAGTCGTACCTTTTGTAGTTTCCAGATAAAGTAATCAATAAAAATGTATCCCTTTCTTTTACGGAGTGTTTAATTGAAGATATAAACCAACTTAACATTTCTTTCCCAGCAATTTTAATGAAAGGTTTAAAATTGCCTAACGGAAGAGTACGTTTACCCTTACCTGCCATAGGAATTATCCACTGCATATTACAATTTTTCTAAAAAAACTAAAGTGAAAGGGAATGGATGACATTGTCTAATTATTTTCACTTTTTCTTTCAAGACGAATTTTACAAAACCTCGGCTAGTCCACCAATTTATGTGCTCCACGGAACTGCCAAATCTTCTAATGTTTTTTATCATAAGCAAATTTTTAAGAGAGAAGAATGGCTCGTTAGGTACAGATAGCGCTAAGTATTTTCTTGAGACTCTTACCAGTTCTTTAAGTGCCTTGTCTGGTTTTTCAAGATGTTCCAGCACTTCAGTACATAGAACAAAATCATAGGAATTATCTTTCAATGGTAGTTTGTAGATATTATGTTTCTCAAATATTATTTTTGGAAATAACACCTTACCGAGCTTAACAGCAATATTAGATCCATCGATTCCCAAGTAGTATTTCCCGATCTTTTCTTTACGAAGTCTTTCAAGTGTAAATCCCTCTCCACAACCAACATCAACAATGGAGTAAATTTTTATAGTTTTAAGTTTTTCTATCAAAGCACTATTTAAATTTTTTATTGTCCACTGACGAAACCTACTTTTACTTGTATGTTTTAGGTAGTTGTAGGTTACCCGCATTTTTTTATTAGCACCCGGAATATGTTTGAAGCCAGCGCTTACTTCGATTTGCACAATGTTTTTAATTATGTGATTCAGAAAGCAGAAATGATAAAATACACGATCGCCAAAATCTCAATAGGTCTTCTGATATCAATACTCTATATCTTTCTGTTAAATTAACTGCCTTGTATTCAGATACACTTGCAATCGCTACGTTCCCAAAAGATGCTCTTTATGCTATTACTTGTTGTGCTTCACGGCCACAGGATACGTTCACTCTATCAACGTCTCCTGTTGGGTTTTTAAATAATATTGAAATATTTTTCTCTGAACTAGATTCAACTATGTATGAATTTTATCATTCTTAAAGAAGCAAGACAATTTGCGAATTGTGTAAACACATATGCGACACTTCCGATACACTTTTAAGGTGTAGCT
>CAYREZ010000006.1:0-10489 GCA_964423565.1 uncultured Gammaproteobacteria bacterium
ACTTCATGAAAATATGTTAAATATAGCGAAAAGAATTAACGTAGATATAAATCCCTGAAGTTTAAAACCGCAATATTGTGCTCGGGGAGAGACTCGAACTCTCACGATATTTTCATATCACTGGTTTTTGAGACCAGCCTGTCTACCGTTCCAGCACCCGAGCATATTCGTGGTCTATCAGTTCCGCCATCCGACCTAACGGGGAGCAGTTGTCATTCCACCACCTCATTGCTCAAATTCAATAATAGATATTTTACCAAAATAATTACCTTTTTGCTTATTGATGTTACATAACTACCACACTACAGTGTATGGTAGTTATGTATTATACGAAGGGAAGTTCAAAGCTAACATCAACAAAAAGAAAAGAATTGATCTTAAACCTGTGCCGCGCCTTGTGCGTGTTAAAGTCACCCAAAGAAGTGGCAGATGCGATAACGGATTTACTTACACCCAAAGAAGTGGAGACGATAGCAAAAAGATTGGAAATTGCTGAAGATTTAGTTAAAGGGATTGACTATTCAACGATAAGAAAAGATTTAAAGGTAGGGTTTTCGACTATTGCAAGGGTCAATACTTGGCTCAATATTTCTGGGGATGGTTTTAAAATTATGATTTCCCGAAAGAAAAAAAGCCAAAAACCCATATCAGAGGAAGAAATATATGACCCTTATAATTGGAGAAATATTAAGAGACGTTACTCGTTGTATTTTTGGCCTTGGATGATATTTGAAGAGTTTGCTAGATCTGCAGATTATAAAGAAAAAGAAAAAATAAAAAATATCATTGAAAGGATGCAATTAAAAGCTGATAGGTTTACAGGGAAGACAAATAAGGAACTTTATGAATTTTTCGCCTCTCAGTTTTCTTCCAGTAAGACCGGAAAATCAAAATTGTGATCTAATACACTAATACCACACTACAGTGTATGGTAGTAATGTTTTTTCGAATATTAATATTAATAATAATAATAATAAAAATATTAATAATAAAAAGCTTGAAGGGTATTTGAATCTTTAAGAATAATTCCAATTAAGCTAGAATACGCCTGTATGAGTTTAATTGACCATAGAGTGACTAAACAAGCCAAGATTTTGGTAAATTATTCAACCGGAGTTAAAAAAGGCGACAGGGTACTTATTGTTTCAGATTGGTTGGCAAAGCCACTAACTCTAGAAATTTATAAGCAAGCTATTATTGCCGGTGCGGTTGAAGTGAAAGTTCATTTTGATGTTGACGAGCAGGTTATAAGCCGAACCTATAACGAGTTTGCCGAAGCATTTTTTAAATATGCAAAACCGCATCAGCTAAAAGCGTATCCAAAACTGTCAGATCAGGAGCTTAAAGGTATTGATGTGTGGATAAGACTTTACGCGCAGTCAAATACGCGGGGCTTTTCGAATATGGATGCAGTAAAGATTTCAGAAAGATCTAAAGTGGTAAAGCCGCTCATTGACCACCGCGTTTTAAAAACTCGCTGGGTAATAAGTAAGTTTCCAACAGAAGCACAAGCACAAGAAGCCGACATGTCCCTAAGCGAGTATGAAGAATTTGTATTCTCAGCCGTAAACAACGTTGATTGGGTAGCGAAGCAGAAGGAACAAGAGAAATTAAGAAAAATCATTGACGGTGTAAAAAAAGTTCGCATTTTAGGTCATGAAACTGATTTATGGCTATCAATTGAGGGAAGAAGTGCAGAAAATGGGGATGGCCGTTTTAATATGCCGGATGGCGAAGTATTTACATCTGTTTTAGAGAACTTTACTAACGGATTTATAACTTATAGTTATCCGGCACTATATCTTGGTAAGGAATTCCATAATGTAAGGTTGCAATTTACGGATGGAAAAGTAGTTAAAGCAACGGCGGATAAAAACGAGAAAGATTTAAATAAAATTCTTGACATGGATAAAGGTGCAAGGCGGGTTGGGGAGTTGGGGATAGGAAATAATTTTCAGATTAAAAGGTTTACTAAAGATATTTTATTTGACGAAAAAATCGGCGGGAGTATCCATTTAGCTTTAGGAAATGGTTACAAAGAAACAGGCAGCAAGAATGAATCGGCACTTCATTGGGATATGATTAAAGATTTGCGTGATGGTGGGGAGATCTGGTTTGACGAAAAATTGGTTCAAAAGAATGGTAAGTGGATAATAAAATTATGATTCAATCAACGGATCTAAAAAACGGAATTACATTTCTTTCAAATGGAATGCCCTATAAAGTCGTTAAATATACCCATACGAAGATGGGGAGAGGCGGTGCGACTGTCAGAGTTGTCTCGAGGAATCTTGAAACGGGAGCTGTTGAGGAAAAAACTTTTAGCGCAAATGTAAAAGTTGATGAAATCGCAACTCAGAAGCGTAAACTTCAATACCTTTATTTTGATGGCAAAAATGCCTTATTTATGGATCCTTCTAATTTTGAACAGGTAGAGGTTGGAAAAAATATAATTGCAGATGAGCTGCCTTTTATTAAGGAAGGGCAAGATGTGAATGTATTATTTTGGGAAGATAAGGCACTATCTATTGATATTCCCCCAAAAGTGCGAATGCGGGTTGAAGAAACCGCACCGGGAGTGAAAGGAAATTCAGCCTCGAATGTTTATAAATCGGCAAAACTTGAGAACGAATTGAGTGTAAAGGTGCCGTTATTTATTAATCAAGGGGATTCTGTAATAGTTGATACCCGGACGGGCGATTATGTCGAGCGGGCAAAATAAGTTAGGCTTTTAGCCACCAGAACGCTGCTAATATTGTTACAATTTGGGTCAAAATTCCGGGCAGAATAGAAGTATCGACCTGAATCGATTTTTGCAAGGCAATCCATTTATTGATCCAGCGAGATTTAATGTTTAGAAAAAAATAGGGTGCTTCAACGAGATCTGGAAGAGAAGATAAAAAACAGGCCAGAAGTACGATTGTAAATTTATTGACATCCGGAAGCATTCTCGAAGCCAGATAAAATCCTCCCAAAAGCGCAAGCGATGAATCCAGAATTACAATTTGAATACTCCTTTTTGTTATTTTTCCGAGTTTATTCTTTTCGGTGTTTAAATGGGGATTCCAATGGGGAACTCTTTCCAATATGAAATGACTTGCGAATGCAAGAGGTAAAGACAGGGCAGGATTTACCACTTTTATTGCAATCACTGCCCCCACTATTACGTGAGGAGTTTCTAGCACAGTAATTATGTATAATACAAACGATGTAGGTCCGTGTCAAATTGCGTAGAATAACAAAGCATGTTTTTTTATATACTAATTTTGCTATTTTCAGTCATTTTTTCAATTTTTCTTTTTTGGAGGAGGCTGCGTGAGGACTATCTAACAAGTCAGATATTTACTGCCTTTTTTTATTCAGTTTTCGGATTTTCGGCAATGATTGTTATTAGTCTTTTCGTTTATAAAAACTGGTGGTTTTGGCTAACATTGATCGGAGGACACTTAGGTTTATATTATGGAATTTACCGGTTTAAACTTAAAATTTTTGAAGTATATGAGGCATTTGTGTTTGCAGGAATAACTTTTTTTTCAGTAGCTGGTTTAATTATATCCCTTTTTGGATTATCGGTAACGGGGAGTATCTATTTTTTTATTACTTTATTATTAATCCCGGTTTATTTTCTTTTATCTAGAAATTATAAAAAAATTTCGTTATATCGCTCAGGGAGGTTTGGGGTTGCGGGGGTAAGTATTGCAGCTTTATTTTTTCTTATTCGCATTCCTGTTGCAGTATCGACGGACAATATGATATCCTTTGTTGGTAAAATTGATTGGATACCCTCAGCGGTTTCCTTTTTTATTTTCCTGATAGTAATAATATATTTGGCTTTTAGCAAATAAATATAATATGACAAAAAAAGGTAGTAAGGAAAAGAAAAACGTTGCTTATTATAGCAAAGGGATAATTAATTTTCCTTCTAAGCTACTGCGTCCAGTAGGCTCTTTTTTGCAAAGTAACCTCAAAAGACTTGAGAAAAGGAAGAAGGAGATATCAGATGATGATCCATTCAAGGATACCACCAGGCTTATTGATAACGCATCTCCTGATGCAGATGCAGCTGAGCAGTTTGGCCACGCAAGGACCTCCGCAATAAGAGATCAACTTGATAGAAAAATAATCCAGACTAAAAAAGCGTTGACTAGGATCAAAATAGGCAAATATGGAATATGCGAGGATTGTGGCAGAATGATTGATACGGATAGACTGATGGTTTATCCGGAGGCTACACTTTGCGCCGAAGATCAGGCAAAAAGAGAAAAATAATATACTTACTCCATGAAACCAAGAGTGATATTTGAGGATGAAAATTTATTAGTATTGGATAAGCCTTTTAGCTGGGTTGTTAACGAAGCGGGAACGACAGGCTCGACGCCGGTGGTTCAGACATGGTTAAAAGAAAATTTCGATTATTCTCTAGCGGGGAGTAGGGACGAGAGATCGGGCATCGTTCACAGGCTTGACAAAGACACGAGCGGGATTTTAATCGTTGCGAAAAATCTAGATTCGTTTCGTAACTTACAACTTCAGTTCGAAGAAAGAAAAGTTAAGAAAAAATATATAGCACTCGCGCACGGTAGGATTGACCAAAAAGCGGGAGAGGTTAAAGTTCCCGTTGGAAGACTTCCATGGAACAGAGAAAGATTTGGCGTGCTGCCCGGAGGGAGAGACTCGCAAACTTCTTATAAAGTAATTTCGTATTACCAAAAAGGTATCAATTACTATACATTAGTTGAACTTGAACCTAGAACAGGTCGAACCCATCAGATTCGCATTCATCTGAAATATTTAGGGTACCCCATAGTAGCCGACTCTTTTTATGCAGGCAGAAAAACTGCAAGGAAAGACAGGGATTTTTGTCCACGCCTTTTTTTACATGCCAAGGAGATTACTTTTTTACATCCGGTTAGTGGGAAGAATGTCAGAATCCGAAGTGAGTTGCCTGATGATCTTAATAAAACTCTTGACTTACTTGAAAAGCTTCCATAAACCTCGTAATCTTAAGATGAGATGGACTTTTCACAAATTTCCACATTATTAGTTGCAGCCGCAATATTCGGTCTATTAGCAAGACTATTAAAACAGCCTCTTTTTATTGGTTATCTTTTTGCAGGTTTTTTTCTCTCATTAGTCGGCGTTATATCAGACACAAACCAGCTTCAATCATTGAGTCAGATTGGCGTGACACTTCTGCTTTTTATACTTGGATTGGAGATGAATATAGGTGAGCTGCCTTCAATAGGCAAAGTAGCTTTGATAACCGGCTTGGGACAGGTTGTAATAACTTTTATTTCGGGTTTATTAATAAGCCTTTTAATTGGATTTGGATTTGTTCCGTCGCTGTTTCTTGGAGTAGCATTATCTTTTTCTTCGACAATCATTGTAGTAAAGCTTTTGGCTGAGAAAAAAGATTTATCAAGTTTATACGGAAAGCTGGCAATTGGAATTCTACTTGTGCAGGATTTTTTTGCAATCTCTTTTCTGGTTTTCTTGTCTGGAATTGAGGGTGGTGGATTTAGTTACCAAAATTATTTGTTGACTTTTATAAAGGCTTTCGGGTTAATCTCATTTGTTTGGTTTGTTTCGAAGAAATTTATACCTAAAATTTTTGAAAAATTAACATTGAATTCCCAAGAAATGATGTTTATTTTGAGTATAGCTTGGGTAATGGGTTTTTCGTATTTTGTCCATGGACCATTAGGATTCAGCCTCGAGATAGGCGGTTTTTTAGCCGGTTTGGCTCTTTCAAATCTACCCGAACAATTGGAGATAGGCTCTCGAATGAGACCTTTAAGAGACTTTTTTTTGACACTATTTTTTATACTGCTTGGTTCCCAACTTGCAATCGGAGATACTACATTTGGTTTGCTCGCCCCCGCAATGCTTTTTTCGATATTTGTATTAATTGTGCACCCTTTGAGCATAATGAGCATCTTAGGTTTTTTAGGCTATCGAAAAAGAACATCTTTTTTTACGGGATTAACCAATGCTCAAATTTCTGAATTTTCTTTCATAATAATGTCAGTAGGTTTAAGTTTAGGTTATATTGACTCAAAGTTTTTCAGCCTGGTTATTATTATCGGAGCTATAACAATGACGACTTCATCCTATTTGATATTCGGCGCAGAAAAGCTTTATAAGAAAATCTCGAAATATTTGTCAATCTTTGAGCGAGACATTACAAAAGAGGGTGTTTTTATTAAGTCTCTAAATTATAACGACCATGTTGTTTTAATTGGCTGTGACAGAACCGGAAAATCGCTTTTAAAATATTTAGTAAAAAAAGGTTATAGATTGATAGTAGTTGATTTCAATCCTAATGTGTATAAAAAACTTACTGCAGAGAAAATTGAGTGTCTTTTTGGGGATATTGAAGATCCGGAGATACTAAATGCGTCGAATCTACGTCAGGCACGTATTGTTATTTCGACAATTTCTAACTTTTCCGATAATATGGCAGTACTTGAATATATTCGGGGTGAAAAAAGACCTTTAACACTAATGACGGCTGCCTTCAGTAATGAAGCATTAAGGTTGTATGAAGCTGGTGCGAATTATGTTATCGTACCCTCAATTATCGCCGGGGAACATATGCGGCATATTATAAAGTCTTATGGAACCAAAGGTGAAAGATTAATTAAAGCGGGACATTCGCATTTCAAAAGACTGACGTATATGTAATATGCCGACTCATAAGAAGAAGAAAATCGTTAAAAGTCCAAAAAAAAAGAAACGAGTACTTATTGTTTTTCTAATTTTGAGCGCACTCATTTTATTTTTATTAAATCGGGCTTCTTCTAATTGGGACGGGGTTTCTAAACTTACCATAGTGTCTCAGGATAATGAGAACGTTACAGTAACCATATTGGATCCCGTTGCGCAAAGCGCTTCTAATATTATTATACCTACCGCTACTCAAGTTGAGGCGTGTTGCGATCTTGGTACATGGAGGTTGGGTTCTTTATATGATTTAGGTAAGAAAGAGGGAAAGGGAGGAATCTTTCTAAGTAGGACATTGACCTTTTATTTTACTTTTCCTGTTCATGTTTGGACTGATTATGATCTCAAACTTTTTTCTAATGAGAATAAGTTCAGATTTTTTTACAAATTTGTAATAATCGACAAGTCAGACCTGTCGCTACAGGATAGATTGAGGCTTTATTTTTTCTTATTCAAGCTAAAAAGTAATCAAATTGAAGATATCGATTTAAGAAATGGAACCGCTTTAGAAGAGAAAGAACTTATTGATGGAAGTAGAGGGTATGTTCTTGTAAGAGCGCCCTCAGAGAAACTACTTTCGTACTTTTCGGACACTCGAATTATTCAAAATAACTTGAAAGTACTTATTTCGGACGGTAGTGAGGAAGAAGTATCTAAAAAGATTGCTGATGTTGTTGAGGTACTTGGGGCTAAGGTGGCTTCAATAAATAAAACCAGCATCAAAGAGAATTGTGAAATTTATACAGATGATGGGAACCTGTGGTATAATCTTTCCCAGATTTTGGGATGTAGTATAAAAGAGGTCGATCCTGAGGGCAATTATGATATGGAGATAAGAATCGGCAATAACTATAACTGGGGTATCTAGTTTGAAAGTTACTCAGAATCTTCTTCTGAGAAGTCATTTACCAGCTCGTCTTTGTTGTGCACCATCTCCGGAGGAGTGAATGATACGTAATCAATTTTCTCGCTGGTAAAGGAGGGAATATCGGCAAGTTTTTTGTCTCTTTTTGTTTCGCGTATGAAAATTCTTACCTCTTTCTTATCTACCGATTTAACGCATGCAACATATTCATTCCCGTATTTAATTAGTTTTCTAAGTCTTGCTGATAAATCATCAGGTAGTCGACCTATATATTTATTATCTGCAGTGGTAACAGAAACTCTATGAGAGTGGGTGTTAAAAAGCATTTTATCTCCGGCGTCCAGTTTTGCAATTAGTTTAGAGTCTCCTAAATGCATCAGGGATACAATTTTGGTTTTACCCGGTTCTTCTAAAAAGTATTGAGGAGCCAGTGAGTCTGTTTTGAATTCATCACCCTTTTTAAGTCCTCGCCATTTATTTATAGCTTTTAAAGCAATTGAGTTAAAAGGATCGAATTTAAGAACTTCTTGAGCTGCCTTTCGTGCTTTGACAAAATCACCTAACTCAGAATATGCCCTGGCAAGCCTATTAAGTGCATCGGTATCAGAGGGTTTTTGCGAAATAATTGATTTATTTAACTTAACCGCTAATTCCCAGTCTCCCGACAGAGCGGAAGATATTGCGTCTTGGGCAAGATCTCTATCCATAAATTACTCTATGTATCACTAATGAATAATAATAAATATGTTGGTCAGGATGTCAATAAGGTTTTATAGTACATCTCAAGAGAAAACCACCGAACCGAATGCTGTATGGGCCGAAGGAATTCGGCAGGTTTTAACTCGTGGTACTTCATTGTATAATACTCTTGCATATAAGGATATAACAGTTTATGTCGGGACACTCACATTACGCGACCATCAAAAGACAAAAAGAGGTTAAAGATTCGGCAAAAGGCAAGATATTTTCAAAGCTCGGCAAAGCAATCTCAATTGCTGTAAAAGCCGGGGGAGGGACTGATCCTGAAGCAAATTATAAACTGCGGATGGCAATTGATGCTGCAAGATCGGCTAATATGCCCAAGGTAAATATCGATAGAGCAATAACGAAAGGATCTGGGGAAGTTGATAATATCGAAGAAGTAGCATACGAAGGTTTCGGCCCGGGAGGAATTGCAATAATCGTTCAGGCGGCAACCGATAATAGAAATAGAACCGGTCAGGAAATAAAAAATATTTTTGAAAAGGGTGGAGGGAATTTAGCAGGGCCGGGATCAGTCAGTTTTAATTTCGAACCGAAGGGATTTTTGCTCGTGCAAAAAGAAAATAATCTTGAGGAACAAATGTTTAAGTTGATCGATTGTGGTGCAGAGGATATTGAGGAAACAGGGGACGGTCTTGAAATATTTACGAACTACAACGATTTGGCGAAGGTCAAAAAGGAAGTCGAAATCGCCGGTTTAACTGTAAGATCCTCCTCATTAGTTCAAAAGCCGAAAAACCTGATGCAGATACAAGATGGCTATACGGCATCAAAGGCATTGGCGCTTCTTGAAAAATTTGAAGACCTCGATGATGTACAAGAAGTATATTCGAATATAGATATTTCTCCCGATATAATGACACAAGTAAGTAGTTGAAAGCTTTGCAATGTCCAAGAGAAAACGGTTTATTATCACTACACTCATTCTTGTCTTGGGTTTTATAGGTATTCAAATAATTGGTAATCAATACAGATTCGTAAGTATAGCGGTATTGGGTTTATTGACCATTATTACTTTTATTTGGTCATTGAAAGAAGGATTGGGATTTAATATGTCATTATTAAGCCTGATATTGCCTTTCCTTTTTACGATAGGAGTCGGACTTTTTTGGTTTTTGTTACCTTCCAGCTTGTTAGCCCGGATACCGGTTTTGGTTTTTTACGGAGTAGGCATTTACTCCTTATGTTTAACCGCCAACATTTACACAGTTGGAACCATACGAACAATCGCATTATTGAGAGCAGCTAAGGGTGTCGGGTTTGTACTCACATTGGTTACATTGTTCCTACTTTACGATACAATACTTTCATTAAGAATAGCCATTTTCTTGGTTAGTCCATTAATTCTACTAACATCAGCAATTTTATTTTTTCAAGGCTATTGGTCGGTTAATTTGAAAAGTAGTTTCTCCCTCAACATTTTGAAAATAAGCTTAGTTTCGAGTTTGGTAATGGGGGAGATATCATTGATTCTATTTTTTTGGCCTACAACCGTAGCTGTAGGATCACTTTTCTTTACTATATCTTCCTACGTTCTTCTAGGTTTAGGTCAGGCTAGGTTAGAGGATAGACTTTTTACACAAACAATCAGGGAATACTTCTCAATCGCAATATTGGTGTCTTTGGGAATGTTTTTGGCAACTCGCTGGGGAGGTTAAAATATATTTGTGTGTATTAAAAAGTTAATTTTTTTAATACATGGACAAAAAGGGGAGTAGGGAGATGAATTACCCCATAATAATTATAGGCTATTTACAGACATACCTTTTCACAATTATTATAGTTTTTTTTCACAGTCAGCGGTACAATAGCTTCGTCCAGAGAATACCCGAACGAGGTTTCTAGCAGTGAGCGATATAGAGTGATATAGTTGTTAAACTTGATTTGTTATCGTTTGATTCATCCTTCGTAGCTAAGTTCTGTATGTAAATAAAGTTGCATAGATTTTATGTTTCGTTTCTCTGTGGATAACTTACATGAGTCGGAAAATAGCAGAATAGCGATTATAAATGCTCTTTTTAATAAATATTTATTCGGAGGATAAGAGTTTACGGTAATGTTTTATCGATAATAATATAATTGTTCTCTGTTAGGGAGTTCTTACGTTTAGTATATAGAAATATTGCGGGGAACCCCATT
>CAYREZ010000006.1:10499-12098 GCA_964423565.1 uncultured Gammaproteobacteria bacterium
CTTTTGCGACGTGGTACAGATTGTGCAAGGAGTGGAGTCTTTTTAAGCACTCTTATCGTAAATCTGCGTTTATAAGTTATGTTATTTTTCTTTGCAGTTAATTTATCTTCTCTGACGCAAGCATCGTTATTTTATTAATACCGAATATATACCAAATAAACAAATTACTAATTCGAGGAGATTTACCTAACTTCCCTAGCGGACCGAGCTATGAAAGTCGATGCGGTAAATATAAGGAAAATGCCGAATGATCGGACAAAATGGACGATTGTCCAGATGATAGATTATATGTCTTTTTGCTTATACCCACCTTAGAATTGATTTGGTGAAATTACGGATTTAATAAATTATTTTTATTTTGATAGAATATAGTGCTTTATATGGAATACCTGAAAAATACATTCAAAGTTGCTCCGGAAAAACAAAAACTTTTAGATATATTGCTGACTCTGGACGTTGTTGCTGTTTTTAACGAGCTAAAGAGTCAAAAAAAGAGAATCACTTTTGATATGGATGGGGTTGAAGTGGGATCTTCATACACCGTTGTCCCGATTTTCAACGAAGTTTATAAACCGAGAGAAGTAAAGAACCGTTGGGATCTTAAGGAATATTTTATTATAAAAAAGTGGATAGAAGAAGTAACCGGAACGGATAATGCTGACAAGCAAGCTATAAAGCTCTGGAATAGCGATAGAAACCTATTAAATGCGCCTATCGAGCCCGGATCCGAGGTTTTATCTTGGTTCTTGCATTATATTGGTTTTGATACTCGAAGAATTACCTCTAGGGATTCTAAAACCACAAATACTACGTACGCTTGGTACCAAAAAATGCCTTGGATTGACCCGGCACGACTTCATATTCAACCCGAATCAAGTGATAGATTTTATGATCATAATTTCAAGATTCGAACCGTTGGGTTATATTCCGATATACACTATGACGACAACCCTTTCGAGTTGCGTGAATGGCTTTGCTTTATCCTCAAATTTTATTTAATGTAGTTCCACAACCATGGAATTCGGGTGAAGATTTTTCTTCACTGTCTAACGTTGTGAGTGTTGATGACGAAGAATATTTTTGGGCTCCGCCTATATGGAGAGTAACGTATAAGATGGTAGAAAGGTTTGTTTAATAAATCTTATAGTCGCACAATATTGACATCTCGCTTCGCCCGATGTAAACTTATTTTAGTATGGTTGCCTCTGACCCGGCACAGAACTCTGAAATTGGCAAGAAAGTTACCGATTTTTTAGAATACCTCGAAGTTGAAAAAGGCTCCTCTCCCCTAACCATTCGCAACTATAAACATTATTTATCGCGCTTCGTTAATTGGCTGGACAAGGAGGGAATTAGGATGAACCTAACCGATATTAATCCGGAGATCGTTAGACAGTACAGAGTATACCTATCCAGAATTCCCGCAAGTATCTCGCAAAAGAAAATTAATAAAGACACCTCGCTTTCCCGCAAAACTCAAGGTTATCATGTTATTGCTCTTAGGAGTTTTTTGCGATGGCTTTTAAAAAACGATATAGAAGTAATGTCTCCCGACAAGATTGATTTGCCGAAAATTTCCGAGCGGCAGGGAAAATTTCT
>CAYREZ010000006.1:12108-21704 GCA_964423565.1 uncultured Gammaproteobacteria bacterium
TCAGGCGAACAGGTTGATAAGCTTTTAAACGCTCCTTCCCTTTCGAGTATTCAAGGTAAACGCGATAAAGCAATTCTTGAAATGTTTTTTTCGACCGGGCTTCGGGTATCCGAGCTTGTTAAGCTCGATCGAGATAAAGTTAATTTGGAAAGCCAGGAGTTCGGGATTGTCGGAAAGGGGGGTCACGCACGAGTGGTATTTTTATCCAAGCGGGCATGTGAGTGGCTCGAAAATTATTTGAAGAATCGTGGAGATCGATTAAAACCGCTTTTCATAAGGCACCAAGGCAAGGTTGATCCGGCAGCATCGGATGAGGATATGCGCTTGTCTGTCCGGTCAGTTCAAAGGATGATAAAGAAATACGGAGAGAAGATGAAATTACCAGTCGATGTGACTCCGCATGTCATGCGTCACTCGTTCGCAACAGACTTACTTATGGCGGGAGCCGATTTAAGGAGTGTTCAGGAAATGCTCGGGCATAAAAATGTTTCAACTACCCAAATATATACTCACGTTACCCATAAACACCTCAAAGATATCCACCATGCATTTCATGGAAAAGGCGGAAGCTGATACTTGGATATTTATACTATAAATAGTCATGAATATCGATAATGGTTTGTCAATCCTCGAACGTTTTTATAAAAATACCCTCTAGTAATAGTTTTAATTTTAATAATTCTTAAAAGATCTTTAGAGAACTATTGCAGAGTTTAAATAGATTTTTTAATACATAGCTATGTAGAATTATAGAAATAGGTTTTTTTCAATTTCTGATACAATGATATATATCATTGAAGCATATGACACAAGTCTCTAAATACATGATTCGTCCGGAGGTCTGGGAAAAGATATTTGATATGTTTTTGGACAGTTTTTTATTTGCCAATAATAAAAATAAACTTAACGGTTTTGTTCAAAGTCTTTATACTCCAACAGAGAGGATAATGTTCGCGAAAAGATTTGCTGCCTGCATTCTATTAAGCAAAGGACAGGATTATCGCAGCGTCGCACGGATTTTAAGGATGTCACCCCCAACAATAGCGAAGATGAACTTTAAATTGAAGTATGAAGGTGATGGTTTATTACCTATTATCGAAGATACTTTTAAGAAACAATCAATTGACATATTTTGGGAGGAAGTTCAAGGTCTTCTTGATTTGCCTTCGAAAGGTTCGCTTAAGAGTCCAAACAGACTAATTAGTAAAAAGGAAAGAAGAAACAAAATAATGCAAATAAAAAATGAATTTTGATTTTTTGCTTTAATGATATATATCATTAAAGCGGAAAGAGGAGGTTAATTTTTTAGTACGATGTTTGGTCAATCACATAATAAAAACAAGGTAAAAATAAATGGTTGGATATTTTTATCGTAATCATATATTGGAAGAAGAATTGAATTTAACCATAACCATGAAGACAATAATTTTACCCGGATATTCGGTGCATAATAGAAAGTGGGCGGAAGAAATTGCAGTAAATCTTAGAAAGAAGATTGGAAATGAAGTTGTTGTTCATAAGTGGAGGCATTGGAAAGATCCGAGTGTAAGTCTAAGTATAAGTAAAGAGATAAAGAAAATAATTGAAGAAATCGGGAAAGAAAAGGTTAATATTATTGCAAAATCGGTTGGGGTGTACGTCGCATTTAAATTAACTCCGGTTATTTTTGAAAAAGTGAATAAAGTCATTTTTTGTGGAATTGCGAGCGTAGAAGGTAAGGATCGAAGTATTTTATTGCAGGCTATCCTGAAAAAGATTTCGGTCAGAAATATTCTTTGCCTACAGAATGAACAGGATAAATTTGTTCCGTTCACGGAAGCCGAAAAATTCTACCATTCAGTTGAACCGAGTCTTAAAGTGATATCGAAACCACGTACCGATCATGAATACCCTTATTTCTCTGAATTCAAAAATTTCCTGGAGAGTTAATTTGTTTCCACTTCCACTTCAGTTTCAGATTCGTTGTCCCCGTTTTTTTCAAGAGTAGCAACAGCTGCGACAGAATCAGATTTTCGGGCAAAGCGCATTAATATTACTCCCTGGGTTGCACGGCCCATCTGGGGAATGTTTTTCAAAGGAAGTTTTATCACCTGCCCGGAAGTGCTTGTAATTACAATCTGCTCAATTTTTTGATCTACCATTATGGCTGTTGTAAGGTTACCCGTTTTATCATTCGCCACCGCAGCCTTCACGCCTTTTCCGGCCCTTTTTTGGACAGGAAAAAGTCTTAACGGAGTTCTTTTACCCAGTCCCCTACCCGATATTGTCAGGATATCCCGAAAGATTTTCTTTCTTTTGTCTTTACTTATTTCTTCTTTTGCGGGGAATACCTCCATGGCAATAACAGCATCATCTTTATCGAGCCTTATTCCCATCATTCCTGAAGTTGCCCTACCCATATGCCTGGTGTTACTTTCCGGAAATCGTATTGATTTACCCTTTTTAGTAATGATTATTACGTGGTCATTGCCGCTTGTCTCCCTAACAGATACAAGACTATCGTCGGAATCAAGTCTTATTGCAATAATTCCCGAGGAGCGCATGTTTTTAAATTCCGAGACTGAAGTTTTTTTAACCTTTCCTTTGCTGGTTGTCATCAGGAGATGTTTTGCATCTTCTCCCAGCGGCAGTATTGACATAATTGTTTCATCCTGTTCGATATTAATAATATTCACTATAGCCTGACCTTTGGCTTGCCTCGATGTTTCCGGAAGTTCCCATGCTCTGGTCCCGTAGACTTTACCCAAGTTGGTAAAGAAAAGTATTGTGTCATGAGTTGTAGCCGATACCAAGTGTTCTATCTCATCCTCTTCCTTTGTTGCCATCCCGACGACTCCTTTGCCACCTCGTCTTTGGGATCTATAAGTTGTTCTTGGTACTCTTTTTACGTAACCCGTTTTTGTTACAGTAATTAAAGTATCTTCTTTTGGTATTAAATCCTCTTCGGAAAACTCGCCTATTTTAGCTTTATATATCTTAGTTTTACGCTCGTCTCCATGCTTTTCCCTGAGTTCGGTAAGTTCACTGATAATGATTTTTAAAACCCTTTCAGGGTTCTTAAGTATTGCAGTCAGCTCATCAATTAATTTCTTGATATCTTTATATTCCTTTTCGATTTTTTCCCTCTCTAATGCGGCGAGCCGTCTTAGCTGCATATCAAGAATTGCGGTTGCCTGAATCTCGGACAGTCCGAACTTCTTTATCAAATTTTGTTTAGCGTCATCCTGGGTTCGCGACTTCCTGATCGTTGAGATAACTTCATCAAGGTTATCAAGCGCAATAATTAATCCTTCAAGTATATGAGCGCGTTTTTTTGCTTCGGTTAACTCAAAAATAGTTCTTCTGGTTATTACTTTTTGTCTGTGTTTAACAAATTCGGTTAATATTTGTTTAAGGTTCAAAGTATGTGGAGTACCCTCTACGAGTGCGACAAAGTTTGCCGGAAAAGTAGTTTGCAGCCTCGTGTGTTTAAAAAGGTTGTTCAGAATGGATTTAGGTTTAGCGTCTTTTTTGAGATCAACTACTACCCTAAGTCCATCTTTGTCTGATTCGTCTCTAAGGTCAGATATGCCTACAATTTTTTTATCTTTAACAAGATCAGCTATTTTTATAACCAGTTCAGCTTTATTTACCTGATACGGAATTTCACTTATTATGATCTGGCTTTTGCCTTTAGCGCCTTCGCTGATTTCTGCGATACCTCTGACATTTATTCTTCCACGGCCTGCCGCGTAGACTTCAAGGAGCGACCCGGCGTCGTATATCGCGCCTCCGGTCGGGAAATCGGGTCCCGGAATGATTGATACGACCTCCTCAATTGTTATATCTGATTCAAAGCTAACTACTTGCGAATTCACTTCCGAATCTTCAAACTTATTTTCAGAACCGGATGCAATCAAGTTAATCTTTTTAATAACGAAATCAGCCTCGTCCTGTCTAGCTTTTTCGTTAGTTAAGATGACTCTTCCTTTGTCGATCGTTTTTATAATGGCATCAACGACTTCCCTAAGATTGTGCGGCGGAATTTTTGTTGCCATGCCGACAGCAATTCCTTCGGAGCCCATGAGCAGAAGATTTGGCAGAAGCGCGGGAAGAAATTCCGGTTCTTTTAGTGTCGCGTCGAAATTATCAAAATAATTAACCGTTTCTTTTTCGATATCCATTAAGACATACTTTGAGATTGCCGATAGCTTTACTTCGGTATAACGCATTGCAGCCGCGGAGTCGCCATCAACCGAACCGAAGTTACCCTGCCCTTTTATTAATGGATATCGCAATGAAAATTCCTGTGCCATTCTGACCAGCGAGTCGTAAACCGCAACGTCTCCGTGCGGATGATATTTTCCGAGTACTTCTCCGACAACCTTGGCGCTTTTGCTAAATGATCCTCCGGCAGTAAGTCCCATTTGATGCATAGCAAAAAGTATTCTTCGGTGAACCGGCTTTAGGCCGTCGCGGACATCCGGAAGAGCGCGGGCGACAATAACGCTCATTGCGTAATCGAGGTAGCTTTTCTGCATCTCCTCGGTGATTATTGTTGGCTGTATTCGGCCGATGTCCATGGTTTAGAAATAAGTTATAAGTGAAAAGTAATAAGAAAAAAAATAAACTTACTGCAAATAAAAAATAAGGCTGATTAGCCTTAAATAATATTACCCTTTTGGATACTGGGAAGCAATAGCTAGAAGTACAACTAGGTTTTTAGTATAATTGCTCTTTATGCCAGAAATAATAAAATTGGTAAATTTTTATTAACAGTAAAATTTCAAATATGTTAGAAAGATTTAAAATTATTTTAGGAATGCAACCCCGATGTACATATAAGATTCTCGGTACGGCTACATCCCCGGAGGAAAAATTACAAATGGCGAAGCGCGTTAATCGTTTACTATCGGAACACCGGGATGATAAATCGAAAAAGGATCCATCCCGAACTCCCCGTAAAATAGCTGTTCACGAATATGCTCATGCGATGAAAGTACCGGAAGGTAGAGAAACAACATTCCTAATTGGAATAGACCCGCGAAAACAAACTTGGGTAAGTACCGGAGTAATGTTTGATGAAGAAGGTTTAACTCCAGAACAACTTTACGACATATCTTTAGCTGATGCCAGAATTGGCCCGCAAGGGTTCATCAAGGGAATTGTAGGGTCAAGTGATCTTGAAAATGCACGCAGAAGTGCCAGCAAAATCCCCCAAGCTTCATTAGATATTATAAACAATGCAAGGTTTGGTACTTTTTCTAGTGAGGTAGCCGAGAGATTAAAAATAAGAGGCAAATAGTTTTAAGAATTATGGCTTATTGTAAATCAATTATAATTCGAGATTTCTAATTTCTTCTTTAAGTCCGTCGACCATGGCGCGCAAAACCATAACCTTATCGTGCTTGATTTCGGATGCTGCGGATTCGTGGATTACCCGCCTATAGCCGATCATTTCCTTGGCGAGCTTATCTTCATAGTATTTTAACTTCTCTTTAAGGTAGTTTAATTTATTATTTTTATCCATTATTTCACTTCAATGATATATATCATTTTACATTATCCGGGTGCTTATGTTTGAGGAATATAATTATGAAACAGGTGAAATTAGTTTTTACACTCTAGAAAGTTGGTACCAGTCCCAGCATATTAACGGTTAACAGGATTTTTACTTTCCGATATAGAAAATTATAAGAGGTGCAATAAGAAGGGCAACAATCTGAACAATCTTCATCATTGGGTTTAAAGCGGGACCTGCCGTATCCTTAAGTGGATCTCCCACTGTATCTCCGACGACTGCAGCCATATGGGTATCGCTTCCCTTTCCTCCCAGATTGCCATCCTCAATGTATTTTTTAGCATTATCCCAAGCGCCCCCTGTATTACACATAAAAAATGCAAGCGTTAAGCCCGAAACTACCACTCCGCCCAGAAATCCACCCAGAGTTTGAGCCCCCAATAGCCCTATTAGAATAGGCATTATTACAACCATAGCCGCAGGGATAATCAATTCTTTTTGCGCAGCGGTAGTCACAATATCTACAGCTTTTGAATAATCAGGTAAGACTTTCCCTTCCATAATGCCCTCTATTGTCCTGAACTGTCTTCTTACTTCTTCGACTACCTGGAACGCAGCGCGCCCGACGGATCCAATTAATCTTGACGAAAATAGGAACGGTAAAGCACAGCCAAGTAAAAGCCCGATAAATACTTTTGGTTGTGCAATATCAATCGATGTTAAGCCTGTTGCTTCGAAATAGGTCGCAAATAAACTTGATGCTGCAACTGCCGCCGACCCGACCGCAAAGCCTTTAGTAAGGGCTTTGGTAGTATTGCCTACAGCGTCTAAGTCACCGGTTACCTTCGGAGCGTTACCTTTTAAATCCGCCATCTCAACCATTCCTTGGGCGTTATCAGCAATCGGACCAAAAGTATCGAGTGCCATTATAATTCCGGTTGTCGCAAGCATGCCCATACCGGCAAGTGAAATACCATAAAATCCTAAGAACCAATACCCTGCAAGAATTGTCACCACGATAATTAAAACAGAAACAAATGTAGACTCCATGCCAATAGAGATCCCCGAAATTATATTTGTTCCGGCACCTGTAGAGGATGATTTTGCAATCTGTACGACCGGTTTTTCAGCAGGTCCAGTATAGTATTTTGTGACATATAATAGGGCGAGCATTGATATTATTCCGGTCACAGCGGCATATCCTGCCCGGGGTTCCTGTAATAGAAAATAAGCTAGAGCCATAAAAATAACAACCGCAGATACTGCAGAGACAATAAACCCTCTGATTAATGGTTTGATAGGTTCTTCTTTTTCACTTCTTGCTTTTACGAAAAACGTACCTAGTATTGATGTTAATATTGCGCCTGATCTTGCGAGAAGCGGAAAAACGACGCCTTTCAGTCCGAATAGTTGACCGCCAAGAATCATTGCGGCGACGATCGTAAGTGCGTAAGACTCAAACACATCTGCAGCCATTCCGGCACAGTCCCCCACGTTATCCCCGACATTATCGGCAATAGTTGCCGGATTTCTCGGATCATCTTCCGGAATTCCTTTTTCGACTTTACCGACCAAATCTGCTCCAACGTCGGCAGCCTTTGTAAATATGCCTCCCCCCACCCTCATAAAAAGGGCAAGAAGCGCGGCTCCGAAACCGTAACCGACTAAGACTTCAGTCGCATGTTTGGCAACAGCATCAACACCAAGGGATATGAAGCTAAAATAGGACCACATGTAGATAAGTGAAACTCCCAGAAGTCCAAGTCCAACAACAAGCATCCCATTAACCGTTCCTGCTCCGAAGGCAACTTTAAGCGCGGGATTTAAACCCTTTACGGCGTTATTTGCAGTTCGCACATTAGCGCGTACTGCAATCCACATTCCGAAATAGCCGATTATTGCCGAGAATCCTGCGCCGAGAAGAAAAGTTACTGCCATTCCGACGTTGAGAAATATCGCAATCAGGATTGCCAGTACTCCCATTATCGGAAAGACTACTTTGAACTGTCTTTTTAAGTATGCCATTGCACCTTCGCGAACTGCTTTGGCGATAGTTTGTAATTTTTCCGACCCTTCGCTTTCCTTTAATACAGCGCGTGAAAGGTAAATTCCATACCCAAGTGCAAGAAGAGCTGTAGCAGGGGCGGTAAATAGTGCAATAAGTTGGATGTCCATATATAAATATTTTCAACAAAAAGGACTTTTGTAAAGTCCCGGATGTATTTTATTTAATTGGTTTAACTTTTTCAACTGGTAGAAGCTCAGATGTCTAAGGTTGCAAGCTTTGTCCTCCTTATTTTCGCACTCGCCTTTTCAGAATTATTCATTCACGCCTCGTGCCAAAATTACTCGGTGGACTGCAGCTCGCTTTTTTAAATATTTAATGTTGCGAGCTTTGCGTCCCGTATAACCTTACCTCTCGCCTTTTCAGTACTATTCGTAAACGGCTCGAGGTGCGACTTGACCGGACAGCTTAACTTGCAATTATTATATATCCAGCGTGGCAAGTTTAGCGTGTGTTTGGATGAACTTTTTGCGGGGTGCGACTTCCTCGCCCATTAATATAGTAAACATTTTATCTGCCTCTTCGACATCTTCTAATCTGACTCCTTTTAATATTCTTGCGCGCGGATCCATTGTAGTTTCCCAGAGTTGTTCGGGATTCATTTCACCGAGTCCTTTATATCTTTGGATATTCACTTTTTTTCCGGTATTTGCTTTTAAAATAGTGTCTTTTTCGTCATCCGAATAAACGTAAGTCACTTCTTTGCCAATTTGAATTTTATAAAGTGGGGGAAGGGCGATATATAAAAAGTTCTTGTTTATTATCTCCGGCATATGCCTGAAGAAAAATGTCAGTAATAGTGTTTTAATGTGTCCACCGTCCACGTCAGCATCAGTCATCATGATGATTCTTTTGTAACGGATTTTACCGTAATCAATATTCTCCCCTATTCCGACACCGAGTGCGACAATTAAATTCTTAATTTCTTCAAATTTTACGATTTTATCCAAATGTGCCCGTTCAGTATTTAATATTTTTCCACCTAACGGTAATATTGCCTGAAATTTTCTGTCTCTCCCCTGTTTAGCAGACCCTCCTGCTGAAGGACCTTCCACTATATATAATTCTGATATTTCCGGATCTCGGGACTGACAATCAGCTAGAAGCCCCGGAAGTGATGCACCGTCAAGAGCCCCTTTTCTGAGCACGGCTTCTTTAGCTGCGCGTGCGGCGAGTCTTGCTCTTGCTGCTAAAGTGATTTTTTCAATGATTTTTTTAGCATCGCTGGGATGCTCCTCGAAGAACATATCCAGACCCTCTTTGACGACTGAAGTTACATAGCCTTGCACTTCGGGATTATTCAATTTCGCTTTTGTTTGGGATTCAAACTGCAGATTCTCAGAAGGCATTTTTACGTATACAACTGCAGTTAAACCTTCCTTGGTGTCATCTCCCAAAAGAAAGTTTTTATCTTTGCCGTTTCCGTTTACAAGTTTTTTTTCGTAATCCAATATGGATCGGGTTAATGCCATTCTGAATCCGGTTAGATGGGTTCCTCCATCAACCGTATTAATACCGTTTACGAACCCCTTTACGTTTTCTGAAATTGAATCAGTGTATTGAAGTGCAACATCAATACTATAGTTCTCATCTGATTTAGTCATAAATATAACATCGCTAATCGTATTCTTGCCTCTGTTGGAATGAGCAACAAGTGATTTTATACCGCCTTCAAAATAGTAGTGGGCTTCATCACCATCTTGCGCGTCTTTAAAATGAAAGCTCAAGCCAGCGACCAAATAGGCGCGATCTTTGAGAAGTTGTCGTATCCTTTTTGAGTCAAATGAGATATCGCCAAATACGACCTTATCCGGGGTAAATGTGGTAATAGTACCTGAGATACCGGAATCAAACTTAATTCCCCACTCCGAAGGGAGCCATCCGTCCAGTTGTTTTTGGGTTGCATTTGCCACAGACTTATAGGGTTTCCCGGCTTTATATTCCTGATAATATGCCTTGCCGTCGCGTAAGACTATAACTCTAAAAAAACTGGAAAGTGCGTTGACGACACTTGCTCCTACTCCGTGCAGT
>CAYREZ010000007.1:0-12285 GCA_964423565.1 uncultured Gammaproteobacteria bacterium
TTGGGCTATTCTACGCTATTTTCTGTATGTGGCAGTCCCCACCCTGCCACATATTTGTCAAAGAAATCTTTTTCAGTGACCGCTGAGGGACTCGAACCCCCGACCTCTTCGATGTGAACGAAGCGCTCTAACCAGCTGAGCTAAGCGGTCGATACTTGGTATTTTAGCACCAAATAACTATTAAGATCTAATTTGTTATACTTAAATATGAGCATTTATACAAAGAGAAAAATCTTTTATGCTATATGGGTTTTAATAATGCTCAGTGGGCCTATCACAATTTTCAGGAATGTAGCCCTTTCACAAGTATTATCAAGCAACCTAGTATTATTAAATACTTTCCAAAGATTAACCGGCACAATGGCTTTTTCCTTGATATTTATGCAAATTATGATCGGATCCAATATGGACAAATTTGTTCAAATATTGGGATCCAAGGCATATAGGATTCATATTGTACAAGGACTTTTAGTTTACGCAACCGCATTCAGCCATCCCATTTTTGAAAGCCTAATTGTCTTTACTGTGAGCAGGAAGGTGGCAGACGCATTCTTTGTAGTCATCCCAAGTTTAAATACGCAAAGGGATATTTTACTTACGTTCGGAAAAATGGGTCTTGCCTTGTTGACAATAGGCGTAGTTGCCGCTTATTTCCGGACAAAGCCTGTTTTTCGTAAATATTGGCGATATTTTCATTATTTTAACTACGTCGTATTTTTCCTAATCGCCTTTCACGCACGAGTAGGTACCGATCTTGGAAGTTTGCCTTTCGACTCGTTTTATTGGGCCGCTATCGTAATTGTTTCATTAACACTTATGTATAAGTTATCGATATATTTTAAATCGGAGATTATAAAATCCTACATTCCAGATTGAATCGCAACCTTTTGATTATTTAGCTTAGACAAGAATACCTCGTTTGGGGTGTAATATCCAAGGCATTTTCTAGGAGTGTTATTTATCTCCCAAACACAATCATCTATTTCTTCCTGTGTTACTTTTGTAAAATCAGTTTTCTTTGGAAAATATCTTCTGAGTAAACCATTGTGATATTCATTTGATCCTCTTTGCCAGGAAGAATATGGATCAGCAAAATATGTTTTTATGCCAATTTTATTTAACTTGTAATGTAAATGATTCTCCCTACCGTTATCTAAAGTTGTTGATTTAACAGGAAGCCCTGAAAATATCTTTTCTTGAGCCATGAGTGCTTCCTCTGAGTTGACTACACCTACTTTTACGGCAAAGTACATTCTACTTAGTTTTTCAACTTCAGTATGGACTCCTGATTTATGACTCCTTCCTTCCACAGAATCTCCTTCAAAGTGGCCAAATTCGATGTTTTTGCTAACTGCCTCAGGCCTGTCATGAATGGAGATTCTGTTTATTATTAAGGCTGTTCTTACCTTTCTGCCATGCCAAACTCTTCGTTTTTTATGTCCTCTTGGAAAATACTCCCAAAACTTTCTGTGCTTGTATTCTTCTGAATATGTAAATGAATAAATTGTTTCAGGGACTATTCTCATTTCAGGGCTGCCTTTAAAAACAAGCTTCATTCTGCCTGATATTTGTTCAGGACTCCAACCTCTGACAAGTCTTTTTATGACCCATTTAAAAACCTCCTTGCTCTTTAAAGGATGTCTCTTCCCCGCAGAAGATTTCCTATGAGTCCATTTATTCTGTGCATGAATAGCCACATATACTCTTCCCCTAAAAGAGTTCCTTTTTATTTCTCTTCCTATGGTTGACGGATCTCTCCCAAGTTCCTTAGCAATGCCTTTATTTGAAACCCCGGAAGAAATCAACACTGCAATTTGATCTCTTTCAAATGCCGTTATCTTTTTATGTTTAATATTCTTTCACCTCCCTGAAGCTAAATATTTTATCCTATTGGGGGTTGCGATTGGATTTAGAACTTACGCTTGAAGACAAATAATTTATATATTTATTGAAGTTTCTCCTTCGGCAAATTTATGAATTAAAGCATTCAAAAGTCTTTGATATGGAATGTTTACTTTTTTTGCCCTAGCTTTAACCTTTATAATGTCTTCATTTTTAACACGAAGAGTAATTCTCTTGGTTTTTTGAAGCTCTAAAAAGTTTTTAGCAGCTTCCTGAAGGTCTTTTTTCCTTTTTTCAAAATTTTTGACTGGAACAAATTTCCCTTTTCCTAAGAACTCTTCTAGTTCTTTTTCATAATCATCTAAGGGAAATTCATCAAAATAATCATTCTTCTGTTTCTTATTCATATTTTTAAATACTTTTTCTTCAAACTTATATTCGGATAAATCGTTTTCAAAAATCTAACTTTTCTGATCTTATCAATTACATATGGCACAGCATATACTTTATTATTTATATTTACTATCAAAATTCTTTGATTGGGATATCTCTTCTTGTTAAAATGATCAATGTCATCCAGAACTTTCCCACTTTCAATCGCTTCCATTATCTCATCAAAACCAATTTTTCTCGTTTCCCTTAAAATTAAATCCTTTTCTGATGAATAGTCAAACTTATATTTCATATATTAATTCTTTGTACATCCGTTGTCAAGACATCTTTAGCTTTAGCTTAACGCCACTCTAAGCATAATCTATTCTAGCATTTATTCTACCCGAGGCTAATTTGAAGACAAGCTTTCTTCTTATACTCTTTCAACTTTAATTGTGCACTCGGTTACGAGCGCCGCAATTGCACCAACTGCCGCAAGGGGTGGAGCCAGAAGCGCTCCTACTACTCCTACTGTCAAAGGTATTACAATAATTTCTTTTCCTTTTTTATTGAGTATAGTAATCCTTCTGATATTACCCTCTTTGATTAACTCCTTAATTTTCTTAAGTAATTCCTCACCCCGAATTTCAAAGGATTCCTGTTTTTTACTTGATTGCTTGCTTTTTGCCGGCATAATAACACCCACTTTCTAAAATAATTTTACTACAACTTATATAGGTTATGGATTTTTCTTAACGAATATAAATCCTGCAACAACAGCTTCTACAAATCCGCTGATTGTCCATGCTAATACCATCAAAAGGGAAACTTGAAAACTAGAGTAAGTAATTAACATTCCCGGAATTCCCGCGATAACCCAATATGCACCGCCGAATTTGCATGCCCTTTCGAATTCGCTTTTTGCCTCAAATAACTTTTTGGTTTTATCCCAAACCCAAGCTAAAACAAAACCCAACACAAACGGATACAGGAAAAATAAGCTCATCAAGGGATCACTCCATGGTCTAAAAAGAGCGGGATTTATATATTCCAAAGCTATTGAAGGAAAAAGTACCCCCCAAAGCCAATTTAAAACAATTCCGACAATAAGCATTGCCAAACCAGCTAAGATTCCTGTGGTGACAACTTTTTTATCCATATTCATCACCTCCTCCAGTTAAGTGGCTCTTTTAGAGCACTTAATGGAACCACGTTAGATGTCTGCAGCCTATCTAACCGTGGACCTCTAACTAATTGTACTCTTTATTTTTCCGACAATTTAGTGACCGCCTTCACAATATTTTCGCAACCCTGTAAACTGGTATTATGTTTGAAACAGTCTTTAATCAAAGCATATGGGGAGACCCTCCTTCGCTGAAGCTACGGAAGGACAAGTGAAGGATTTTATAATTAATATGGAAACGGTTTTTAATCAGAGCTTGTGGGGGGATGAGGGCTTTTCTGCAATTTTATCAATGAAAAGCCTCCCTGAAATTTTAAAAATTATCGCAAGGGATACATCCCCACCCCTGTGGAACATTTTTGAACACTTCGCATTCCGGTTTTTCGGCACTCAAGAAATTGTAATAAGAGGGTTGTCGCTTAGTTTTTTTCTCTTGGCAGTTTTTTTTACATATAAGATTGCGGCATACTTGTATAATAAAAAAACGGGTTTATTTGCTGCACTACTTACTCTTTTTAATCCTTTTTTCTTTACCTACGCTTTCGAGGGGCGGATGTATTCGATTCTTGCCCTAGGAGTAACCGCTTCGATGTATTACTTTCTCAGATATTTTAACGACGAAGAAGTTGGGCAATCTACAAAGTTCGGTTATGTCTTTTTTGGTTTGTGGGCGCTTTATTCACACCATTTCTCCTTCTTCGCATTCTTCGTTCAAGGGATATGGTTTTTGTATGAATTAATACTCGGAAAAAGAAAAAGGGCAAAGAAAATGATTAAACTCTTCATCTTTATCGGACTCGGCTATCTTCCCTGGCTAATACCTTTGTATAACCAGACAAAAATGGTCGGAGGTGGATTCTGGCTCGGTACCCCAACAACAAAAGATTTGAGTAATATGTTTACCGATTATTTAGCCAAAGGAATAAAGTCTCCTCTAAAAATTCCAGTTTTGGACATAGAAGTCATAGATGTAGCTTTGCTTTTGGTTATAATCATGCTTGTAGTCAGAAACTGGTTTAGAGGTATTAAAAAAAGCATATTCTTCCTTATGTGGTTTCTTTTGCCCATTGTGGCAACATGGGTAATTTCCCAAAAATTCCAATCAATATTTTTCAATCGGTACCTACTCTACACAATCCCCGGAGCAATGTTACTGCTTGCCTCAAATAAGCGAGGAGTTGCCTCTTATATTCTAATTATTCTAACTTTATTAACGTTCGCATCAATTGATTACCAGTACTTTACTCATCCAGCAAAACTCCCATTTAGGGAAATGGCAAATTTTGTAAAAGAAACCCAAAAGGAAGGAGATTATCTTATTAATTGGTACACTAACGGAACCCATCATATCTGGGAAACAAAGTATTACGGAATTCCTGCACCAATTTATGTTCCCGAAGGTTCCGGTGCACTTCCCTATTTTGTCGGAACAGCATTGATGGATAATAACGATATTGTCCGGGAAATTCCAGGTGGAGCAGAAAGAGTCGGTGTTGTAACGAGTGGTCCTGTTGAGAAAATTGAAGTTCCCGGCCACATTCAGGGTGCTTCCAAAGAATTCAATGGATTAAAATATATTTTGTATATAAAATCTTCAGAGAAAACCCCATTAAGGAGGTGAGAAAGATGAAGAACGTATATGATGAAATCGTAGGCATACTAAGTTCTAAAAGTGAAAAGCTGGGAATGAATGCAAGTGTAATTAATTACTCAAGTAAAAGCGATCCAGGATCGGCAGTGCCGGGCTATACCACACAAGGCGTAAGTGAAACAATTAATATCCCTGAAGAATATATGAAGAGGGCGGGTGCAAGTAGTGCTCAAGGGTTTTTGAATTGGTAAGGAAACCAGTAGGAAAAACTTAATGAGCGGACCGTTGAAGAGATCGGTTTACCCAGCTATACTGAAAGTGAGGTCTAAGTAAAAATTAGACGGGAGATAAACATTTACCAGTTCTATGTTTAAAAATATCAATAAATATCTACATACTCCAATCTGGCTTTTTATCTTGCTTTTAGGTGTACTCATCCTTAGAATACCGTCTTTTTTTGAACCCTACTCTTATGGTGATGAAATGATCTATCTCACTTTAGGCGAAGCTGTAAGACGCGGGATTCCTCTATATAGCCAGGTTCACGACAACAAACCACCGCTACTTTATATAATGGCGGCAATCGCCGGAAGTCTCTTTTGGTTCAAAGCAATTCTTGCAGCATGGATGCTTGCAACTATTTTTATTTTCTGGAAGTTAACCGAAGTACTTTACCCGAAAAACATAAGATTGCAGAAAGTTGCAACAATTGCTTTCGCACTCCTTACAACCCTACCCCTTCTTGAAGGGAATATCGTAAATGCTGAAGTTTTCATGATAGGTCCAACTATTTTAGCTTTTTATGTATTAATTTCTAAAGCTCTTACTCCAAAAAGGCTTTTTATTTCGGGAATACTCTTGTCCGCATCAACATTATTTAAAGTTCCGGCACTGTTTGACGTGCCAACGATAATAATCTTTTGGCTGGTTTCTATTAAAAAATTAAATTCGAATACCTTCGGCAAGATTACAAAAAGCACATTATACCTCTTGGCTGGTTTTTTCCTACCGATATTAATTACCTTCGTCTGGTATTTTCTCAATGGTGCCTTAAATGAATACATAAAAGCGGCGTTTTTGCAAAATATTGGTTATTTATCAAGTTTCCGGCCAGGTGATGTCCAAAAATCCTTTTTAAATCGAAATGCTCCTCTGCTTTTCAGGGGTTTAATTTTATCCTTCTCCATTGGACTACTTTATTTTTATCGAAAAAAAATATCGAAAGAATTTATATTTACAACTGCATGGCTAATGTTTACGCTTTTTGCGGTAACTTTATCTGAGCGTCCTTATCCTCATTACCTTATTCAATCAGTTGCTCCCATCTCTATTCTTATTGGCATCTTTGCGGCACACAAAAATATTGAACAGGTCATAGCAATTATTCCCCTCACGCTTACCTATTTTGTTCCGGTTTATTATCATTTTTGGCATTACCCTACTGCATCTTACTACATACGGTTTATCAATTTTGCTTCAGGCAAAATTTCACAAGAAGAATATCTAAAATCTTTCGGCGACAATGTCATTCGAAACTATAAAATCTCGAATTTCTTAGCAACTTCATCTAAATCCGATGAAAAAATCTTTGTTTGGGGAGATAGTTCAGTAATATATGCACTTTCCAGGCGAATGCCACCCATAAAATACGTTGCCGATTATCATATAAAAGATTTTTCTACTAACGATGAAGTAATAAACACTCTTACTTCAAATCTACCCGGGTTTATCGCAATACTACCAGATTCTCCTCCCTTTCCGGAGTTATCACTTCTTCTTAACAAAAACTATGCTCTTACCTCTGAATTCGATGGAGCTAAAATTTGGAAGCTACTCAGTCCTAAAGTCAGATCTCTAATCTCAAGTTAGAACTCCCGCAAAGTAGGCATCTTCATTATCTTGTTTTAGTTCGCGGCTAACGTAATTCTATAGTAAAATATAAGTCTGAATAACACATGTCGCGAAAAAAGACGAGGATTAAAGTCCAAATAAAAAGGATTCCATATTTAAAGCTTATTATCACATCTGTCTCAATAAGCTTCCTAAGCATAATTTCCGTTTATGTTTTTAAAAACAAACTTCCACCTGAAGTGCCGCTTTATTACGGTCTTTCAGAGGGAGTGGAACAATTATCTAGTGTAAATGGACTAGTTATACCTGGGGCAATTTCAATTGTCATAACTGCGATAAACACTTCGCTTGCTTATACGAGTGAGAACGATTACATTAAAAAAACCCTAATAATTTCCTCTTTTGTGCTATCAATTTTTGCAGTTGTAACCGTATTCAGAATTATGTTGCTTGTGGGCAGCTTCTAAAATGACAATTATTTCGAAACTTGTACTTTTACCCTTTATCTTTTCCTTTCTGGTTGCATTTCTGACAACCCCGCTTGTCATCAAATTATCAAATAAATTCGGTCTTATTGACGATCCCAAAAAAAATAAGCATCCTAAGGTGATCCATACATATCCTATCCCACGAGGCGGTGGAATTGCCTGTTTTTTTGGACTACTTGTATCAGCATTATTATTCTTACCTTTAGATAAACATCTTATCGGGATACTTCTCGGAGCAATAATTTTAGTTGCTATTGGGGTACTTGATGACAAACACAATTTGAACCCATATAAAAGACTAGCTTTTCAGTTCCTTGCTGCGGGTATACCGATAATTGTCGGTATAGGTATACCCTTTGTAAAGCTTCCATTTGTAGCTGATCTTATGTCTAAAACACCCTCGCTTAACGAAATATTAATAATAGATTCTTCAAGGGATATCTTGGAATTGTCGCACCCGCAAATTACTTTTCAACTATTCGGAGACGAAAAAAGTATTTGGATTTTGGCAGATATTTTCGCGCTTTTTTGGATTGTATTCATGATGAACATGCTCAATATGGGTGCGAAAGGTGTTGACGGCCAACTTTCGGGAGTAGTTTTTATTGCTGCTGCAACTATTGCAATTTTGGCAATGAGATACTCTCATGACGTTGCTCAATGGCCTGTTATAGTACTTGCAGTCGCGACGTCTGCTGCTTACTTAGGATTTCTTCCTTGGCATTTTTATCCACAAAAAATAATGCCTGGGTTCTCAGGATCTAGCTTAGCCGGATACATGTTGGCGGTACTGGCAATTTTATCTACCGCCAAGGTAGGAACACTTCTAGTTGCTCTAGGAGTTCCAATAATCGATACCGGATACACAGTAATAAGAAGAGTGGCGTCCGGAAAATCTCCCGTCTGGGGTGATCGTGGACATTTGCACCATAAACTTCTGGACGCAGGACTTAGCAAAAGGCAAATATCTTATTTTTATTGGGCAACAACTGCTTTATTGGGTATTATTGCTTTAAATTTGAACGCTTCAGATAAGTTATATACAATAATTGGAATAGCAATTATTATTGGAGCACTCTTATTATGGTTAACATACCGACCGAAATTATTAAAATAGCCCGCCCAGTCCATTGGGTAAAAAATCTTGCTCTTTTCGCAGCATTAATCTTCAGTCGTAATCTCGGATCCGAGTTTCTGTTCGAGAAGGTGGTTATCGGATTTATTGCATTTTGTCTAGCTACATCATCTGCATATATTTTTAATGACATCCTAGATGTTGAGTCGGATAAACTTCATCCCCTAAAAAAATCGAGACCTGTTGCGGCGGGGAGGTTGCCGATACCCCTTGCAATCGGAGGAATGGTCATTTTTTCATTTTCGGCAATACTTATTTCCTACAGTATTAATAGCTTGTTTTTCTTACTCGTAATTTCTTACATTCTTCTACAAATTTTCTACTCGCTAATATTGAAAAATATCCCCATTATCGACATCCTGGTAATAGCTGCCGGATTTATTATTCGTGTCTACGCGGGAGCTTTTATTATTGATGCTCATCTATCTGTTTGGTTTTTGCTTTGCGTAATATCAGTGTCTCTATTTCTTGCTTCGGGCAAAAGAAGAGCAGAATTAAATATCAAGACTTCCGGAGTCACACGTAAATCTCTTTCCAACTATTCGAGAGTGCTTTTAAATTCTTACGTTACAATGTTCGGCAACGCAGCGTGGATGAGCTGGGCACTCTTTACTTTCTTTGAATCCCCCACCCCCAGCACGCCACTTTGGTTATTTTTAGCCGAGATATCACGAACAACTACAATAAGTAAGCTGCTTATGCTTACAATTCCCGTAGTAATATTCGGAATAATGAGATATGAAAACCTTATTTTTGAAGGTCAATCTGAAGCCCCGGAAAAACTATTACTTACTGATAAGGGACTTATTATGTCCGTATTTATTTGGCTTATTCTTATAGTCTGGATACTCTATGGTGGAGTAACTCTAATAACTCTTTCTAATTTACAACCGTTGGCTTGACTGATGGTGTTGGAGTTTTAAATACACTTGGGGTAGGAGAGGTGTCATCAGAACCTTGTTCAATTTTTTTCGCATATTGATTGGAAATCCACCCCGCTTTTGCCTCACCGCCATCCTTTGCCGGAACAAGCTCTATTTTATACCAACCTGTTTTTTCATCCTCTTCTACCAAAACGTACTCCTCATTGGGTTTTACCTGTCCTACCTCTTCACCTAAGGTTGAAGGCTCCGCTCGTACTCTCAAAAAACCCACCGGGGTGTCTAAAATTTCTACCAAAGTCTTCTTCTCTATTTCTGGAGTCGGCGTTGGAGTAGCAATATTCCGCGACTTTTGCAGATTAATAATTGCGGTTAACTTATAACCTTGTTGTGTTTTTACTTTAATAGTCTTATCTACATAATCCTTAGAGCTTATCGAAATAGTGTGCTCGCCGGGTGTAATAGTACCTGCTTTGTAGGGAGTAAAAGCTTTCGTTTGGCCGTCAATAATAAGTTGAGCAGAGTCAGGATTTGATATTACTACTAATGAAATTTCACTTTTAGATAATTTTTCAAAAGATATTATTTCTCCCGATGAAAACTCATCTGTCTCGCCAAACTCCCTTCTTATCACTGTTTCAATCCCCTTAACAAGATTTAGTTTCGTTTCAAAAGGAACTAATGGGATTTCAAATGATTCCGGAATTAATTTTATTACTACCTCTCCTGTTTTCTGTTTATTGTCTCTATATGGGGTTCTCCCAACTTGCAATCCATTAATGAATACCGCTGAAGCCGGATTTGTATCAATAAAAACACCGGCGGTTTTTGGTTTCAATATCCCGATTAAAAAAAAGGCTAAAGCAACAATAAAGCCGCCGCCAATGAATATTAAACCGAATATTCTAACTTTTCTCACAAGTGCGGTTAGTTTAACAAATACATATAGCCTTGACAACCTCTTGCCATTTTTTTAACCAAACTATTATGTTTCTGGCGCTCTCTATGTCGGAGTGCCAATATAAATATTGCAATTTAGTTAATTCGTAAACCTCATTTCCGGTGGGACTTTGTTTTTGAGGCTAGATGGTGTAAAATTAATTCTCGATCCGGTGCGAGAGTGGCTATCGGGCGGTCTGCAAAACCGTTTACGTGGGTTCGAGTCCCATCCGGATCTCAATTTTAAATTTTCCTTGACTTTTGGGTGTTTCACAGGATAAAATAGCGAAATCTCGCGAAAAAGCGGGATTTTTTGTGCGCACGTATGCCTTGTCCGTTATTCAAGGCGAAATGGTAAAATTTTCAATCAACCTGCCTACCAAGTATCGTCTTCATTTACAAATCGTAAAGAAAAGAAGAAACTTGGATGATATACCCTTAACACCTTCTCTGGGTAAGATATTGCGTATAAGAAATGGTAGTAAGATTTCTCGCTATTTCAGACACATTTTTGAAAATTCAAAAATAAAAAGATTATTAGGGGCTAATCTTGCGGCCCTTCTTATCGCAAATTCATTTATTCCTCACTCATCACCTAATGCTTATGAGTTTGAGGCTAACACAATTTCGGCCCCTATCGTACTTGAAACCAAATCGGGTATTCAGTTTCCGGTTGCAAATATAAAAATTACTCAAGGATATAATTTCTTTCATCCCGGAATAGATTTAGACGGGGTTACAGGTGATGACATCAGGTCAATATCTGCCGGTTATGTTGAAAAAATAGAATATTCTAAATTTGGATACGGTAATTCTATTTTGATAAATCACGGCAATGAGATTAAATCTCTTTACGCGCATCTTTACAAAATCCATGTAGAAAAGGGGTATGAGGTAACTAAAGAAACTAGATTAGGCGAAATGGGCGCAACAGGAAGAGCTCGCGGAGACCATCTACATTTGGAAATTTATGAAAATGGTAAAACTATAAATCCACTTCTGTTTCTGACCTCAAAATAAAACATTCTCCTAGCACCAAATTTACCTATTATCCAAAAGTGCCCATAAGTACCACGATGCCACTGTTCGATAAGGCTTCCACCGCCGAACAAATTTTACCATTTCTTCTTGAGTCATTTCTTTTTTCATTCTCGCCGAGCCAGATGTTCTCAACAGCCGGAGTCCTTTCCTAATGCCCAAATCATCATCAGGAAAAATATCGGGCCGTCCTAAAGTAAACATCAAAAACATCTCGGCAGTCCAGCGACCAATTCCCTTTACTAAAGTTAATTCTTTCATTACTTCTGCGTCCGACATCATATCCAATCTTGTTAAGTGCAATTTATTATTTTTCACCTTGTCTGCCAAATCTTTAATTGACCTGACTTTAGCCCACGCCATTCCGCAATCTCTTAATTCCTGATCGTTAAGAGCCAATATTTTTCCCGGAGTTAAATTGCCTTTCACCTTATTCTTTAACCTGTTATAAATAACGTCCGCCACTCTTCCTGAGAGTTGTTGTCCAATTATGTCTCCGATCAATTCCTGAAAATAATCAGCGTGAATTTTCGGTTTTATCTTACAGTGTCCGTATTTTTTTATAAGAGGTCCAATGTATTTATCTTTTAAAAGATATTCCTCCACTTCTTCCCACATAAAAAGAATTATATTCTGAAAATGATTATTATGAAAATATAGGTAACCCCATTCTTACTACAAATAGAGTTATTTACTGTATATACTCTGGATAATGAAAAAAGAGGAGCTGAGACAAATTTTTGGAAAAGCTGGAGATTTAAAACCACCTTTAGAAGAAATGTTTGGCAATGCTTATCTGGACTATCCTGATGATTCTGAAAGAATACCCCAAGAACTTGCCGGATTATCCGTACATAACGTTACAAATCTTGTCACCCGAGCTACTGAATTAGCACCAAAAATCAACTGCAGGACAAACCAATCTTTTATAGTCACGCACGTTGGATCTTATATGGCAGGAGGAA
>CAYREZ010000007.1:12295-21025 GCA_964423565.1 uncultured Gammaproteobacteria bacterium
TTACTCATGAAGCGTGGTGGCAAGTAATAAAACATATGGATAACTGCAACAATGGTCCGTGCCGAACGGTTTATATGATTGCCTGCAGAGACAAATACTTAAATCCTGAAGCGATGTCGGAAACGTATGGTGATCTGATTAAAAACTGGAAGGTGGAATAAATTTTCTACAAATCTATGAAATAATTGGAAATTTGGAATTGGACATTGGAAATTTACTTAATAGTCCATTCCGCCCATTCCTCCCGGAGGCATTCCGCCGACTGGCGGATTCTTTTCTTCAGGAAGATCAGCGACCAATCCTTCTGTCGTAAGAACCATCATAGCAACAGAAGCTGCATTTTGAAGCGCCGACCTTGTTACTTTTAGAGGATCTAAAATTCCAAACTTTGTCATCGAACCAAATTGGCCGGTTAGTGCGTTATAACCATAATCGCTATCTTTATTATCCTCAACTTTTCTAATTACGTAACCATCGTCCTCACCCGAGTTCTTGGCAAGCCAGCGAAGCGGTTGTTCAAGAGCGCTCTTAACTATTTCTATACCGATTTGTTCATCATCATTGTCAACTTTTAAAGTATTAAGTACTTTTCTTGCTGCCAAAAGTGCAACCCCTCCTCCTGGAAGTATTCCTTCCTCAACCGCTGCCTTAGTCGCGCCTACCGCATCTTTCACCCTCTCTTTTTTCTCATTCAGCTCTATCTCGGTCGCTGCGCCTACATTAATTTGGCCAACTCCTCCCGATAACTTTGCGAGTCTTTCCTCAAGCTTTTCCCGATCAAAATCCGAATCGGTTTCCGCAATTTGCCTTTTTAATAGGCTAATTCTTGCTTTTATTTTACCCTTGTCTCCATTCCCTCCGATAATTCTGGCATTATCCTTATCTGCCCACACTTTATCAGCTTTCCCTAAATCTTGTATTTCGATAGATTCGAATGTTCGTCCTGTATCTTCACTAATTACTACACCACCCGTGAGTATTGCGATATCTTCCAACATCTCTTTACGCCTGTCACCAAATCCCGGAGCTTTGATTGCCAATATATTAAATGTTCCTTTGAGTCTATTCACGACAAGGGTTGCGAGGGCTTCACCTTCAACCTCATCTGCTATAATTACAAGACTTTTAGATACCTTGACAAACTTTTCCAAAAAAGGAAGAAGGTCTTGAATAGATGAAACTTTTTTATCTGTAAGAAGAATATAAGGAGCTTCAATTTCCGCTTCCATTTTCTCCGGATTGGTAACAAAATAAGCAGAGGCATAACCCCGATCAAACTCCATGCCTTCTTTGTATTCGATATCAATCGTCAAACCCTTGCCTTCTTCAACCGTAACTACACCATCCCTGCCAACTCTATCAAGCGCTTCTGCAATCTTTGCCCCGATTGCCGGATCTCCGGCAGAAATTGTAGCAACTTGTTCTATCTCTTCCCGATTTTTAATTGGCTTTGATATTTTCTTTAATTCGGCGACCACCGCTTCGACGGCTTTTTCAATGCCTTTTTTAACCACCATCGGATTTGCCCCTGCAGTAACATTTTTCATTCCAGCAGCAGTAATTTGTTGAGCCAGTAATGTTGCCGTTGTCGTACCGTCGCCGGCAACGTCATTAGTTTTGTCAGCAGCCTCCTTGACAAGCTGTGCGCCCATGTTTTCGAACGGATCCTTAAGCTCAATTTCCTTTGCAACAGTAACTCCGTCATGAACAATACTTGGTGCACCCCACTTTTTATCCAAAGCGATATTTCTTCCCTTAGGACCAAGTGTCGTGACGACCGCTTTCGCGACCACGTCAATTCCTTTCATTAACGATTGGCGTGCGTCTTCTGAAAATTTTAGTTGTTTAGCCATTTTTATAGGTAAAAGATAAAGGGTAAAAGTTAAAAGTCTTTTATCTTTTAACTCTTGCCTTTTACCTTACAACCGCGAGTATATCATCAAATTTTGCAAACAAATATTCCACTCTGTCAATTTTTACTTCATTACCCCCCCATTTTTTGTATATCACCACGTCGCCTACTTGTGCGGGAGATTTTCTCTTAACTCCGGAGTCTGTCAACTCGTCATCACCAACAGCCAAAACTTTTCCTTTTTGTGGTTTTTCAGAAGCCGAATCAGGTAAATAAATTCCGGCACTAGTTCTTTCCTCAGCTTCAAGCGGTTCAATTATGAGGTATCCTGCTGTTGGTTTTAATCCAATACTCTTATTTTTCTTCATAGTTATCTACAAATTAATTAGCATTTTCATCTAACGAGTGCTATTTTAATAAAGCACCCTAACTCTTGTCAAGGGGTATCAACTAATTAGTACTTACTCCGAAAGATCTCAAAACATCTGAGATTTGAGGAGAAATCTCTTTCAATGCACCCTCTGAAAATGCTTCGTCGTCAACAATTGTTTTATAGATAGTTTCAATTCTTGAGTTAATACCGTCATCTCCGTCGTTAGTATTATCAGCAAGATACCAGCTTTTTGAGTTCATTGCCATGGTTATTAACGAACTTAATATCAGATGTTTTGTGTATAAATTTGCCATATCAATTCTCGGCGATGCTGCTTCAAAAGTGTTGACGTCTCGTCTTATATTGTTCATTAATACTAGCGAATCTTTTTCGCTTAAATATTTTAAGAAATCCCATGCTACTTCCTGATTGGTACTTTTTGCCCAGACACCTTGTACCCAATAAGTAGCATAAGTGACATCCGGGATTAAAGGTTCATTTTTTGCAAGTTGTGGGATCGGTATCGTTCTAAATTTCAAATTAGGATTGAATCTGACGATTTCCGATGCTTTTGCCGAAGGAGCAATATACATCGCGACCTTGCCGTTAGCAAATGCTATTGTTGATGGAGCCAAGGTTTCGTCCCATACTCTACTTTCCTTTGCAAAACTTATATAAAATTTAATAGCCGATGCAACTTTCTCTCCAATCGGATTCGCAGGATCAGCTCCGTTCTGAAATAACATTAGTGCTATTATTTCGGGCCAGTGGTCAACATTTTGGGTTATTCCCATTGACGCTCCTGATTGCAAAATTCTTTCCTGAGAATCTTTTTGGGTTAATTCAAAGGCAAGAGTTCTAAATTCATCCCATGTTTTTGGTGGCTGCTTTGCCGAAATGGCAAAAACATCTTCATTTATATAAAGAGTTAAGGCATCATAAGTTAGAGGAATTGCCGATATTCCTTTGTCGGTTATTAAATCGTTGGTATATACAGGATAAAAAGTTTTTGTAAAATCCTCTTTGCTCATTATCGAGTTCGGCATAATCGACAACAAATCTTTGTACATGGGTATCCATGAATTATGAATTTCAAAAATATCAGGCCCGTTATTGGCTAAAAGTGAATTTTTAAGCCTCTGTTGGTAATCTTTCGGGGATTGCTTGATATATCTTATTTTTACATTTGGGTACTTCTTTTGGTATTCATCAATTAACGGACTATATACCGCCTCATCATCTTGTAATCCCCACCACTCAAGTTCTCCCTTCGTTCCGAAAAGATCCGTAATACTATCCTTGTAATTTAAGGCGACAACTAAACCTGCAATTATCACTAAAATTGCTATAAATATTACAAAAACTATTTTTATCAAGTTTTTCTTGCTTTTGACATTCTTTAGATAATCCTCGCTCAAGCCTTGATCCTGAGCATCTGCGTCGGATGGGGACATGTCAAGAGCGCCTAATTTATCCGCCTCCTGAGTTAAGACAGAGCTGGGAGATAAAGGATTTCCGGGTAAAGAATTTCTGTTTTGGTTTTTGGGTTGTAAATTTTTATCCATATATTAACAATTTAATACACTAAGATAATATCCATGATATCATACTTAATGAAGCTCCACGGACTAAAATCCGTGGCAATATCTACCTAAAGAAAAATCTAATTTTTTCCATCGAATCAAATATGGTTAAATTCAATCGGGATAAAATATCAACCATAAACAAGAAATATTTCTCAAAACGCGGGGTCGTATTAATACTTGTATCGCCCATTATTCTCTTTATCTTACTTATCACATTATTTAATGGTTTATATTATGGCAAAATTTTTCCGGGAATTTACATTGCAGGTATTTCGGTGGGTGGATTATCGCTTGAAGAGGCGACCGAAAAATTGAGAGGTTCTATCCCAATGAGTAATACGTTGACACTTACATCAAAAAACCAAAATTTTGAAATACCATTGAGCGATCTGGAATTTATATATGATTATTCGGGGTCTGCACATAAAGCATATGATATTGTCAGAACTGGTAATTTTTATATCGATCAAAAAGAAAGACTTGAACTTTTATATGCGGGAAAAAACATCAAATTACAGTATAAAATTAAAGAAGATAAACTTGATGAGCATTTATCGATAATTGCCGGGCAAATAGCCACCGAACCGGTTCTCCCTTCAATCAAATTGGTAAACAGACAGATAATAATAGATAAAGGATCACCCGGCGAAGATATTGAATTCGAAAAATTAAAAATGTCAATTTTGGATAATCTTACTAACGGTAACAATGTAAGTCTTCAAATACCAATTGCTAAAATTGATAAAAGTCTTAAGCAGGCGGAAATTGATACATTAGAAAATAAAGCGAAAAATCTTATCGGCAAAAATATAACTTTAATAATCGATAATCTCTCGTTCAACTATAAAGACGCCGATTTGATTCCCCTACTACTTCCTGATTCCAATAATACTAAACTCAACGAATTGCTCACTCTTTTGGAAAAAGATGTTAACCGGGATTCTCAAAATTCTACATTTGTATTTCAGGACGGAAAAGTTTCTGAGTTCACACCCTCACAAGATGGTCTTAAAGTAAACAAATTATCCCTTAAAACGTTATTATTAGAACGTATCGAAAACCTAACTACTTCGGAAGATTCATCCTCAACGATCGAAATACCCGTTGAGAGGGTATCCCCTAAAATAACAACTGCCGAAGTCAATAACCTAGGCATCATTGAGCTTGTCGGAAAGGGGTCGTCAAAATTTTCAGGTTCAATAGCTTCAAGAGTACACAATGTAGGCATGGCTTCTTCAAAATTTAACGGAGTATTAATCCCCCCGGGTGAAATTTTTTCTTTCAATACTATTCTTGGTGATGTTTCAACTTTTACCGGTTATAAACAAGCGTATATTATAAAAGACGGAAAAACTGTCCTCGGAGACGGTGGGGGTGTTTGTCAAGTTTCGACAACGCTTTTTCGAGCGGTCCTTAATGCAGGACTTCAGGTGGTAGACAGAAAAGCACACTCTTACCGTGTATCATACTACGAACAAGATTCTTCTCCCGGACTTGACGCTACTGTTTTTGATCCGGTTACGGACTTTAAATTCAAAAACGACACGCCGGGACATCTTTTGTTGCAAACAGCTTTTGACCCAAAGCGGTATACGCTGGTTTTTGAAATATACGGAACAAAAGATGGGCGAATTTCTACAATAACAAAACCCATTGTTACAGGTGTAACCGCGCCTCCCGAAGATCTATATACCGACGATCCAACCCTGCCCATTGGCACTGTCAAACAGGTCGACTTCAAAGCTTGGGGATCTAAAGTAACTTTTGCTTATAAAGTTGAAAAAGATGGAGTTGTCATATTTGAAAAAACCTTTGTATCAAATTATCGTCCGTGGCAAGCTAAATTCCTAAGAGGTACTGCCCCCGTCAACTAAAACCTCCTTATGCAGCTCTACTATGGTGGTTAGGTCAGGAAGTCCATTATCGGGTAGAGATAAATCCCTTTCTCGTTCCCAACCTTCCCCCCCCACGTCTGAACCCTGAATGAAGCACCCGTGGGGTTCTCTTATTTACTCGGAATAAAACCATTCTAGCTGGACTTTCTACTCTTAAGGTGGCAATTCCTTCTGCCGGGCGATCATAAGAAGTATTTAATCTTTGGTCACCATGAAAGAAAGTTATTAGTTCAGGAGAAAATTGATCAATAATTTCCTCCGGAATTTGTAATGAGGATAATCTTCCTTTACCATCTTCCTCGGCTTTAAGTCTTATTACATCCAACAGTCTAACTATTCTTCTTTCTTCTGTCCGCTCTCGTTGTACTAAAGGATCGGATGACCCCGAATCGTCAATTATCTCCCCGCCTCGATTTTGATATCCAATTGGTTCAATTCCCAAAAATATTTCAAGGTCACGAATGCCCATAATTCAAGCGTAAAAAGTTATTCGCACTTTGTAAATAAGCAAAGTATAATTAGCTTCATGAATAGTCTTGAACTAATACTGCAGCTTGAACACATTTACAACTCATGGGGATATGTCTTGGTATTTTTTGCATCTTTAGTGGAAACTTCACCCATTGGATTTGCAATACCCGGCGGTCTAATCGTGGCTTTGGGCGGGTTTTTTGCTTATAACAACACCCTCTCCCTGTCAGGAATAATTATCGCCGGATCGTCAGGTATGTTAATTACATTTATCCTCGCCTATCTTCTTGGCAAGAAAACCGGCTTAATACTGGCAAAAAAATTAAAGCAGGAATTCTTTGCTGAACAGGCAAAAATACTTTTGAAAAATCATGGAGCTGTGATTTTAACAACATCGCTTCTTGCGACCCTTACGCGATTTTGGGTTTCATACGTTGCGGGCGTAGAAAAATACAATTTAATTAAATTTATATTTTATGCAGCACTTGCCGCCTTGACATGGAACTCTTTACTAGTTACTATAGGGTATCTTGCTGGGAGTGAGCGGACTAATTTAGAAACGTGGCTCAGCCGTTTTGGAATTTTATCCTGGGGTTTAGTCGGTTTAGCAATATCAATAATATACATAAAAGCAAAACGGGAATTTAAATCATTAAAATAATTAACTTGGTGCCGAATTTACGCCGTAAGTTATAGGTCTTTCACATTCTCAATTTACGTATTCATAAAAATGATTATTAAAAACATAAATGCCGTAAAAATTGATGAAATTGTCGAAGTGTTAAGTAGTGGTGGATTGACAATTTTGCCAACTGAAACAGTGTACGGAGCGATGGTTTTGGCAACTAATACCAAAGCTGTAAACAAATTAACGAAGTACAAAAAAAGACCTTTCGGTAAACCCTACTCGATTGCTGTAAATAACCCAAAAATGGCTGAGCAGTATGTTGTACTAAACAACACCGCAAAAAATCTTTATAAAACTTACCTTCCCGGGCCTGTAACGATAATTTCAAAAGGCAGACACAAAGTCGCAATCGGAGTGGAATCAGAGACCGGAACACTGGGCATTAGAATTCCCGACTATCCTTTTGTTATTAACATCATTGAAAAATTAGGAAAACCGGTTACTGCAACTTCGGCTAATGCAAGCTATCAAAAACGTCCTTATAAAATTGAGGATATTTTAGAAAACTTATCCAATAAACAAAAGATGTTGATCGACTTATTTGTTGACGCGGGAGAACTCCCCCACAATGAACCATCTACGGTAATCGATACAACACTAGACGACCTTGTAATTCTGAGACAGGGTGATATCAAGTTGAAAAGAAAAAACGAAATCTTGTCTAGAAGTGAAGAAAATACAAAAAATCTGGCTAAAGAGCTCTGGCAGAAATACGAGCACTATCGCGAAAAACGCGCAATTATTTTTGCTCTTGAAGGCCCTATGGGTGCAGGTAAAACCCAGTTTACAAAAGGTTTGGCTCTCGCAATGGGCATAAAGGAAGAAGTCGTTTCCCCAACTTATGATTTGGAGTTAAGTTATAAGTCACGAGTCAGTAATTATCAACTTATCCATATCGACGCATGGCGGATGGAAGAGCCCTCGGAATTAAAAGAGTTGGGATTTACAAAAAGAATTACCGACAAATCGGTTGTGGCAATCGAATGGGCGGATCGCGTTTCTGATGAAATCAGGAAATATAATGACGAAGCAATAATAATCTGGGTAAAGATTAAATATCCGCCAACCGAAGGAGAAAATGAGAGACTAATTAGTTGGGGAGTAACTAAATGAGGCATATTAGACAAATAAGACTTATATGAAAATATTATCAATAGATACAAGTTGTGATGAAACAGCGGCCGCCGTGACCGAAGGAACAAAAGTTCTTTCGAATGTTATTTGGTCACAGGCTTCACTTCATGCAAAATTCGGCGGAGTTTATCCTTCCCTTGCCCAAAGAGAGCATAAGGAGCGTATTGACTTTGTTGTCAATAGCGCAATTTCCAAATCCCAAATCCCAATTTCCAAAATAAATGCAATTGCTGTGACCACTGGGCCGGGTCTTGCAATTGCGTTGGAGGTTGGCATTAAAAAGGCAAAAGAACTTTGTAAAAAATACAACAAACCATTAATTGCCGTTAATCATTTAGAAGGACACATACTTAGTCCTCTTGCGAGTCCTAAAATTACCAATTATCAATTTTCAATTATCAATGAAAAAAAACAGGAATCAAAGACCAAAAAAATCCAGCAAAATTCAAAATCAATCACTGATCACCAATCACTAATCACCAATCTAAATTTTCCCGCCTTAGGTTTAGTTGTGTCGGGTGGAAATACTTTACTCGCCAGAGTCGATAAAATCGGAAAATATGAGGTGCTTGCAAAAACAAAAGACGATGCTTTAGGAGAAGCATTGGATAAGGGTGCAAGAATGTTAGGACTCGGTTACCCCGGCGGAGCAATATTGGAAAAATTCGCCCGTGACGGTAATCCAAAGGCATACGACCTTCCCACTCCCTTAATTGGTCAGGAAAACTTAA
>CAYREZ010000008.1:0-13521 GCA_964423565.1 uncultured Gammaproteobacteria bacterium
GAAACTTTTCGCCTTGAAAGGCAATTTGTGGGCATCCGCAACCATAAACTTAAGTTTTTGATCCTTCCAATGTCCGCTTGCCCAAGTAACAGATTTTCCAAGGACGTCGATTCCAGTTAAGCTTCCTGCTTGAGATTTTTCCAGAATCACATTTGAAAACATACCGTCTGCGCAACCAACGTCTAAAATTTTTCCTCCGGTGGGTTCAATGATCTTTCCTACTTCTGAAAATCTTCTACCATGCACATACTTTTGAAATAAATTTTTATCAATATTTATAGACCGATAATACCAATTATACGGTACATTTCTATGTAGACTTATGGCTTTTTGATTTATACTTCTTCTCATATACCAAAGCTCCCATTAGTAAAATCAAACTGATAACAGAAACATTTTTTCCAACTGTAAACGAATAAGGTTCGTAAATAAACCTCACCCGATGCTCGCCGGCAGGGACTTTTATCGACTGAAAAAGATAATTTGATCTGAATATCTTAATAGCTTCTCCGTCTATGATCGCTCTCCAATCCTTGTTATAACTTTCTGAAACAAAAATCAAGCTCTCGAACTCACTAGTAATATCAAACGCGATCTCATTAAAACCTTGATTTATATTATTAATTTTTGATTGATTTTTTTCATTTATGATCATTTTAGGATCTTCCTCTAAAATTACGTAATTATTTTGCGTCATTTCGTTATCGTTGAGAAGTTCAATTAACTGGCTGTCATTTTCAGCTACTTTATATTTCTTAATCTCCCAAACCTTCGGCAATGAGTTTTTATTTTCAAAAACATATATTCTCTTCTCATTAAATACAGGGACCATTTCAGCATTATTCAATCCTCCATTAAAAACACCGACGTCGCTTATTATCCTATTGTCAGGATTTTTTTTATAATCAATTAAATACTTAATATTAGCGGAGTTTAGCATCTTTGAATAATAATTCGATATCTCCCCATATCTCCGTGCAATTTTATTAGTGTCTCCAAAATTTACTAATGAATACCACTGTGCATTCCTGAGAGGATAAATTGGGTCATAGCCTTCGGCTGAGCTTATCTTATACTGCATGAAGTAATTTAAAGGTATTCCAGGTCCCGCAATTCGGAATGGTTCTGGCTGGTTTATTAAAAATTTTAACAATTCAGTTTCCGGATATAAAAACCGTTTTTGTGAAAATGGAGTATTTTTCCAAGCGAATCTTAAAATATCAGTAATCGATAAAATCAAAATAAAACTTAAAACAAAAGTGAAAACCCGATGGGTATCTATTTTAGTGAGTCTTCTGACAATAGCATAAAACCCAAACATAACCAAAATAATTATTACAAGCCCTGTTTGGGGAATCAAATTTTTTAGTGTAACCTTCAGGTTTTGGATCATAGTTATATCTGAAGCAATTTCTCGATTCCCCCAAACCAAGACATAGTACGAGGTTATTAATCCCAGAACTAGCCCGGATGTTACCACCAAAAAATAAAATATAACTTTAATAAACCTATTAATATTGATTTTATTAAGTTTTGAAAACCCGTATGCTCCCAGAGTCGAAAGGCTAAAATTACTAATAAAAATAAGGCGGCTCGCTGAACTTGTCGATAACCCAGAAAGGTTTAGTTTATAAGGTAGGAATCCTAACGGAGTAGGGAAAAGAAATAATAATGATGTAAAAAATAAAACCCAAAAATATCGCTCGATTGAATCTTTTTTATGGTTAAAAATGAGAACACTGCAAAAAGCAAAGTGATAATGCCTGTATAAGCAATATATTCGTGATAGGTGTGGCTTGACCAATAATTTCCTGTTACATTATTCCCAAAAAAATCAGGCCATATAAAATTTACTATTTTTTGCCAATCTAAAAGACCGTAAGTGAATTCCTTAATATATGGATCGTTTGCTCTTTGAGAATCGCGAAATAGATCGAATGTCGGAAACAATTGTATAGCGGATAGAAGCACTCCCATACCTAATGCACTTATAAGTCTCACAAAGGATCTGAGCTTTTCCCTAACTTTAGTAAATATTGTTAGATACAGACCGAAAGATAAATAGATAAGAACAATATAAAAAGGTATCTGGAAATCACCTGCAGTAAAAATAAAAAAATATACACTTGAAATAAGAATCGGGTAGACAATAAAATTGCTTCGTACCATTTTCAAAGTAAGATACAAAACTAGAGGAAGCCAAAGACCTGCCTGACCGCCGGTTGCAAACTCAAGCCATGAAATCATATAACCGCAAAACATAAAAGCACTCGCACCCAGTATTACGGAGTGATTTTTTAGGCCAAGTTCCTTCAAAAAAAGGATCATAAATAATCCCGATACGAAAACCTGAAGAAAAATCAAAATACTCCATGCATGTTCAGTTGAAAAAATTAAAAATAAAAAGTTTAATGGATACATCGTTTGGGAGTGTAGAGTTGCTAAAAATGGTGCTCCATTGAACATATATTGATTCCATAAAGGAAATTTACCTGCCCTCCAAAAATCTGCTGCTAATGCTTTCCAAGGATAGAATTGTGATATTGCATCAGTTATTTCCAGATTTTTAATGGGAACACCGGCAGGATAACCATCCCAATTTACCTCTGTCCATGGTACATGAGCTCCAACCAGTGCATCCAAAGGTAGAGGAATTTTATTCTGAAGCAATACCGGGTAAAAAAAGATCAAACTTATTATTAAAATAATAAGTGTTCCCCAATTATTTATGGCGCGTCCAAGTTTATATATTAGTTTATATAATAGATTCAACTTTTTTTCTAAAATTTTCATAAGAGTAAATATTACTTGCCTTCCTAGAATTTATCGATAATTCCGCAAATAATTTTCGGTCTTCAATTATTTTTGTCGTGAATTTTACTAACTCATTTTTAGATTTCCACAAATATCCATTAACTGAGTTTTTTATGATTTCCTTGTGCCCACCCGCATCAGTGATAATCGGAACGGCTCCGGCAGCCATTGCTTCCACTACCGAAATCCCGAAATGTTCCACTTTTATCGAGTCTTTTTCTTCATCTACACCATACCCGGACGCTGACCAAAAAATTTTTGCCCTGCCATATAAACTAATTAATTTTTTAAACGAAGGTTTCTCAACAATTTCTATAGGAAAATTCACGGAAAGTTTTGTGAGTTTTTTCAAATATTGAGTTGAGCCTATCTCAGTACCTCCTGCCAAAACTAACTTCCAACCTTTAAAACTTCTACTATAATATTTCTTAAAAACCTCAATAAGTAGATCCTGGTTTTTCAATTGTGTCAACTCAGAAAATCTCCCGACGTACAATATTACATTCTCTTTTTTGCGGGGTTTAAAATTGTAAGTGTCAATTGCCGGGTAAATTACGATGCTCTCTATTCCATACTCTCTATCTACAAACTTTTTCGTAAAAAACGAATTACATATTGTCTTGTTTATACGAAAAAACTTCATTCTATTAAGTAGAGTTTTTCCGCCCACGTCTTTAAAAGGATATTGAAAGTGAAGAAAATTTCTTCTCGCACGTAATGTTGGAATGCTTCCGTCAGACACCCAAAAACAGATTTCATATCCGTCTCCTCGCTTTATATCTTTCACAAATTCTACACCATCAAGATTTATGCCGAATCTATTCTCCAGCTTTTCTTTAATCTGTGGCGAAACCCACTGAAAATTAACAGTATAACCGAGATCTAAAAGCACCTTTGCAAATGCTATCGAATATCTCTCGCCGCCGCCTAATGTATCAAGATATGGATTGTATATAGCAACTCTCATGCTTAAATTATTTGACTTAATACTCAAAGTTTGGTTTTTGAAATTGTTCGTAGATTGGTACTATTCGAATTATTAGTATTATACATTTGCATTTCCCACAATTTTGCGTAGCTAATAAATCTGCTATATATCTGGTAAATTCCGTGAATAATTCCGACTCCCCCGTCCATAAATGCCTTCTCTTTAATAAACCGGAACCAAAACTCCCTCGCCATTGCACTTAAAAACCTCAATATATTCATCGGAGGATGGTCTGCCGTATACATCAATTTTGCCTCAACATCTGACCATTTATTGGTTTTCTCGACCATTTCCGAAATGGTCGATGCTTTTAGGTGGATTAGTTTATTGCTCAAATAACCTAACTCGTTACTCCTGCCGATTGTTAATCGGCCATTGTGATAAAAATTAGGCTCCTCATGAAGCTCACCCGTCCATTTAACAAGTTTTTTCCTTATAAATAATCTTTTTACATAATCAAACTTTCCGAAGCCGCCATGTCTCAGTTCTTTTCCCAGAACTATATTTTTTCGTGGTATAGCAAACGCATTGTACTTACCTTTGGGGTAATTTATTATGTTAAGTATCTCTTCTCTAAGTTCTGGACTAACCCCCTCATCAGCGTCGATATAGAGTACCCACTCCCCTTTTGCAAATTTTAATCCTGTATTTCTCCAATCATCATAACTACCACCGTTATATTCTCTGACTAATGTTTTATGTTTTAAAGCTATTTCTTTTGTTCTATCGGTTGAGCCGGTATCAACTACTATAATTTCATCACACCACTGAAGTGAGTTTAGACATTCCGCAATTTTTTCTTCCTCATTTTTCGCAATTATTATTGCCGAAATCTTAGGTTTTTTTGTTTTAATGTTTATATGTTTTTCAGTTTTTGTCATTCCAACTTCCCCTACCGAATCTTCGCAAATAATAATCTATTACTGCTCTTTTTTGCCAATATCTCCCCTTCCAAAAAAGCCGCTGGCTTTCTCTATATAATGCCAGTCTTGTCCGAAATTTAGCATATCTCATTCCAAAAATTAAGCGATTTCTTATAATAAAGTAGTCATTAAGTTCGCTTCCTATTTGAGAACTCTGGGCAACTTTATGCCACAAAATCGCATCCGGGCAATACAATATTTTCCAACCCGCTTTTTTTAACCGAACCGATAAATCTACATCTTCAAGATACATATAATACTTTGGGTCAAATAACCCCACCTCTTTAAGGGCGGTTGCACGAACAAACATACATGCTCCTGTTGCAAACTCTAGCTCTTTTACATCGTCATATTGAGATTTATCAACCTCATCGACACCCCGATTCAACCCATATATATTATTCCAATCAAATGCTCCCCCTGCATACCAAATCACGTTTCCTAAATCTCGCAACTTATAACGCTCCTTTCGAAATTCGTATCCCTTTGCAAAGTATATTTTAGGGCTTATTACTCCGGATTTAGGATGTTTTTTGGCACACTCTAACAGGGCGAAAACCATCTTGGAATCAATAACAGTATCGTTATTCAAAATAAGCACATAGTCAGCGTCGTGGTTTATTGCATGTTTAATACCAACATTATTACCCTCTGCAAAACCCAAATTTTTCTTATTTATAATCAACTCACACTCAAAGTCTGCTTTTTCATTTAGCACTTTTAGTGCTCTTTTAATTTCTTTCTGCGAGTTATCGGTTGATGCATTATCAACTACTATTATTTGAATCGGTGTTTTAAAATCCGGAACTTGAAGTTTCGCGATACTCTCTAAACATTGGATTGTATCATTTTTCCTGTTCCAGTTAAGAACTACTATCGAGATCTTCATATTTTAAGTTTTCTTCTTATTCTCTGTTTAATTCCTCCTAACTCATTAAGGAGTGAGTCTGCCTGCCAATAATGTAAGTCGCTTTCCGAATTTTTCATTATCTTAATTACCTTTTCAATTCCCGGATTAAGATCAACAAATTTTGCTTCTTGCCAAATCTTAAGATACATTACTAGCTCGGAAAAAGCCTGAAGAGAGGCCAGAGCTAATCCGTGAATACCGTCTTTATAACCTTTGCCCTGAAAATAACGACTCAAAAATTCATTGGACGGTTTAGTGATTAAATCCTGCCAACGAAATTTATAATCTTCTTTTAATAAATTCTTTGCGTGTTCGCTAGTATATCTATTCATTCTTTCAATATATTGTTCCAAGTTTTCGTAATGATAATGAATGATTGTGTTTTCCTCGATTGCTTCTAAATCCAATCCCTTTCCTCTTGTTTCAGGAACCGAATGAATTATTTCACTCCAGGAAACGCAACCCTTTCTGAATAACCGAATATTGTAATCAGGCCACCACCTCGAATGCTTCATCCATTTTCCAAATATAATATTTTTCCGGGGTATTCGATAATAATCCGCTTCAGGATCCTCACATATCTTTCTTAAACTTTTTCTTAAGCTTAAACTTAATTCCTCATCCGGATCCAAAATTAATATCCAATCGCCCTGCGCTTTTTCTATTCCGAAATTTCTAGCAACTTCAACATAAGAAACGCGTTCGTGTTTAAAAACTGACGTTTTGTATTCCATAACAACACGGGGAAGAACTACTTTTGAAGTTGAATCTATTATGACTATCTCGTCGGCTAAATCTTTTACCGAATCCAAAACCCGAGGAAATACCTCAATTTCCTCATCAACGACATTGATTACGACCGAAATCTTTCCCACTAAAACTATTTTACTATGAATAATCTTAAACCCCAACTACCTTTGAAGAGTTTATTCCGGGGACTATCAGAATATTCTTACACTAATTATTTACTCGAAATAATACGACTTCGTTATTTTCAAATATTTTACTCAGCCGGAGCAGTATATCAAATTTATTGAATTGGGTGTTTTTTGTCAAATAGATGTATCCGATACTTTCTCTTTTCAGAAATTCAGATAAAACACTTTCGTCGGTTAAATTCAAAATATTTTCAATGCTATTTCTCCTTTCTTTCCAATCGTAACCAGTTATTTCCAAATTGACTACGTCTTCAAGATAACCGGGTTGTCGCGAGAAAGCCGATACGTAAGCGGTTGATTCGTATAAATATAAAGGCCGCGGTGGGTTGGACTCAGCTTTTTTTGCAGCCTCCTTATTAAAAGGTAAAGTTAAAACAACTCCATCCGGCTGTTTTGCTAAAAATTTTAATGCCTCGAGTTCAGCAACTGAAATTTTAGCCGGGGGACGGGACGGTAAATAGTTATACCAAAGCGTCCCAATTGTTGTCGGAATAGTTAAAATGATAAATAGCACAATAAATGTATCATATAATGATATATCATACATCTTTATAACTTTTAACCTTTTTATACTTACCGGTATAACTATTCCTGCAAGCAAACCTGAAAATACTAAGGAGTAATAAAAAAACTGAATAGTATTCCAGGATGTACCCACCTGAATAAAGAGCATCGGAATGATAACTCCCAACAAAACTATCATTGCTATCAATACATCGATGTATTGATAGTTCCGTATATTTAACCTTTTTTTCATAAACCATAATAATCCTATTAATCTTGTCCCAAAATTTCCGAATAAAAATATTAAAAATGCGATTAAATAAGCCAAGCTTCCTTTTATCCAATTTTCCGAAAGTTTGTAGTTTGCCAGTGCCGATGCAAATCTTTGCCAATTAAGTCTATCCGGAGTCGCCATCATGCTTTCTAAAAACCAGAATGGTCTAAATAGCAATGTTTCTCCCATACTCCTCGTTACCGGTGCAAAGATTAGGATCGATAATACTAATACGCCGGTGAAGACTTTTATTAAATCGGTTTTACGGTCAGAAAATAATCTTTTTATTCCAGCTATAAGTAGTGCAAATAATATCAATATCCCTGCGTAAACTTTTACCTGAATCAAAACACCGAAAAGGAATGTCGATGCAACTAAGTATTTTTTACTACCGTTTTCGATTCCTTTCACAAGAGTCCAAAGACCTGCGAAAATTAAGAGTAAAGATAGTGCAAAAGGGGGATTTATTAAAGTGGAAACGGATTGCTGCGACCAAAAAAGTGATTCTCCTTCCAATCTCCCACTTCGAATTAAAGTTACAACAAATCCCCAGCTACCGCCAAAATATATGAAGAATGTAGCCCAAAAAGATTTTTTAATCGAGCCGCTCCATAAATAAACAAATTTATAAGCAAATATACCAATTGCCAAAGATAATATTGGAGGGATAACCTGAAAGTATAATATATGGATCGGGATTAAGGTAATTTTGTGCAATATTGCCAAAAGTAAATCAAAACCAATATGATAATTTTTTATCGTTTCTCCTGCAAAAACCGGCATTCCCCATGATCCTTTCGCTAATGACTCTGCTAAAGCAATATGCCATATTCCATCGTGCCCGTTTGGACCCCAAAATCCCATCCCGTAGGAATATACCAACCCGCTCTTAACCATTGTTAGAGTCCATGTAAGTGACCCTACAAGTATCAATCCCAAAGTAATTGGTTTAAATTCTTTAAAAAACGACTTCATAAATTGAAATGTTTCCCTTTTTAAAGCTAGTTTTGATGTTTCCATTCTTTAATATTTCTGACTTTTCGGAAGTGACATCATATATCCACCTTATTTTATTCTTTCTAAGGTATTTTAAAAAGCCTTCTCTTTCCTCTATTGCGCTATTTATTTCATCAAGTCTTTTACGATAATCGTGACCTGTTAATACGGCAGTAATCTCGTCACCTAAAAAAACAGTTTTACCAGTATATGCCGCCAAATGTATAAATGATGCCCCTATCGGAAAAGTTAACACTCTGTCGGAATCGTCCCCGTTGATATTAAGATAATTAAATGCTTCCAACTCTTCGTAAGTAACGTAAGATCCTGTAGGCCGTGAGTAATAAAAATAAAAAGTTTGAATATCTACAGGGATACTAAAAAGAATAATAATTATAGCCAATCCAATCTTATAAAATTTTGTCCTCGTATTATTAAGTAAAATATATGTTCCGTAGCCTGCATATATACCCGAAAACAAAAGAAAATAGTAGTGAAACTGAATTGTATTCCATGCAATTCCGGATGATAGATAAAACATTGGGAATATTGCTAATAGAAATGATGAAAATAGTAATAAAAAATGAATTTCGGGGTGGGGCAATTTCCTAATTTTATAAACGCCTATAAAGGCGAGAACCCGAGTTCCCAGATTTCCTACAAAAAAAATAACAAAAGCCGTAATATAAAACCTGACTAGATTAAATATATCGTTGTTGCTTTTATAAAACTGATATCTCAGACTCCAATCCTGCCAATTCATTCTGTCAGGAGCCTCAATCATAGTTTTTAAAAACCATCCAGGTTCGTAAATGAAATTATCCGAAAATCTTAATGATGGTAGCATTAGAAGGATTGCAATAAGTAACGTGCACGAAAAATATATTAGCAGATCGAACTTTTTATTTTTATATACTCTATATAGACTTATTACAAAAAGTCCGGGGAAAAGAAAAAAAGTAAAACTTTTAGTTGCCGGCGCGATGGCTAACAATAAAGCGGATAATATCAAATAATTATTCCTGGGGCCGCTTAAATATTTGGTTAAAAAATAAATTGAAGAAAGAACAATCGGAACCGAGAGTGCATAAGGCATATTACTATAAATTGACATAGGCTGTTGAACCCAAAAATTTGTTTCCCAAATTGGGTAGCCTAATCCGAAAAATGGCAAAAGATATGCAAAATTCGATCCTAAAAATACAAAAAACATTGACCAAATTGCAGCCACTTCGGACTTGAATAATTTTTTCGAAAGTAAAAAAACAAAAAAACCTGTTGATAGCGATATTACTGAGGGTAAAATTTTGTAATAAATAACGAAAACATCAATTCTAGTTATGATGTGTACTAGTGCAACTAACAAATCGGAAAAATAATGATAATTTCCCAGTTTTTCACCCGCAAAAACCGGGTTTTCAAAGCTGAAGTTTACAAACTTCTTTACAATAGCGATATGCCATAAGCCATCGTGGAACTGCGCACCCCAAAACTGAATTCCCCGCTGCGATCTTAACCCGCTGGGAAAAATCATTATAACCTGAGCGAAACTTCCCGCAATTATGGTTAAATATAACCATAATCTATTTTTTTCGCTAACAATTCCCTTTCCCAGCATTTCCACTTAGTCTTTTTTAAATATCGCTTTAAGTCCACGCTTTATGTCCGTAAAAATCGATGATCCTACCAATAAATACATCATACCCATATAAACAATAAATCCAAGAGTTATTAATACCCATACCGTGCTTAAATTTACTGGAAGATTTATTCTGACTATATATAAGACTATGGACATAACAAAAGTGGCGACAAGCGGGATAATCACACTCCTATAAAACGAAAACTTAATATAGCGATGCACAATATATATTGCGATAAACGAACTTAAGCCTACCAAACCATAACCGAATGCGGCACCATTTATGCCGAATTTGATTGAAAGAATAGGCACAAATAACCAAGTCAGAAAAGTCCACATTACCATCAATTTAAATGTAACCTTAATCTTACCTGTAGCATTTAGCAAATTTGTAAGTTGTGATGAAATGGGAGCTGTAATTGTGTTTACACTAATAAAAATTAACGGTAGATACGCCGGATTCCACTTTTCGTATCTGGGTATAATTTTCATTAGAATTGGTGCCATTAGGATTAGTCCAAGGGTTGTTGGAAAAACTAAAAAGCATACGAAAAATATAGACTTTGTGATACTTTTTTGTAGCTCAACTTTATCCTCCTGCATTCTTGAAAATGCCGGGAATGTTACCTTTAAGACATGATCCATAAAAAGTCGCAGGGGCATGTAGGCCCACTTTTGCGCCCACCCCAAAAGCCCAATTCCTGCAGACCCCAATATTCCTCCAAGTAGCGCTGTCATCCCATCATCTTTGATCGTTGCCAAAAGAGTGTTTGCCTGGTACGGAACACCGAAATACAAAAGTTTTTTCAGAGCCTTGCGATCCAGGGAAATTCCAGGTAGCCATGGCTTAAGTAGATATATTGCAATAAGACCAACTATCCCGCGTGCCAAAACTGCATAAGTAAAGCTCGCTATACCCATTCCTTTCCATGCAAAATATACCGCAACCGAGTTATAGACTAAATTTTCCAAAACCTGGGGGACTACTAATTTAGGGAAATCGAGTTCCCTTTCTAAAAGAATTGACGGTATTGTTTTTAATGAAGAAAATAAAAGTGATAATCCTAATGCATACAAAAGAAATTTCGCATCGATACTAAATTTATAATAACCCTGAAGATACGGAGTAAGTGCAAATAGAATAATCAAAAGCATTATTACAAGGAATTGTTGTATTGTAAAAGTTGTCCTTAACTCTTCTTCTTCAACTTTTTCCTTTTTTTGAATTAAAGCAGCAGCTAGTCCAACGTCCGAGAAATACGCTAGAAAATTTACAATTGCGGAAACTATCCAGAAGACTCCAAATTCACTCGGACTAAGAAAAACCGTAAGTAAGGCTGTAGCGGCTAAAGAAAGGAGGCTTAAAAGAAACGTTCTCCCAGTAAGTACCGCAACACCTTTTATAGCTTTAGCTTTTACTATCTCTAACGTAATTTCGCTTGTTGCGTTAAGATGTCCAATTTCGGCTCCTTCGTTCTCCACAACTTAAATTGTAACAAATTAATATACAAAAGACTTGGGGGTACATGAAAAAAATAAATTTACCCGATTTCACTTTCGGATTCTTTCCTGAACTATTATTTCTCCAAAAGATTTTTCTTCAGTTACTTTCCAAAAATAGCCTTCTTCTACCTGAAATTTTTCGACTAATCTCTCCGGAATTCCCCTTCGTGGTTCTATTATTGTAAATTTTAAATCCGGTAACTCCGACTGATGCGTATTTACAATCAAATTGCCTTTAAAACCTTGTGCCGCATCTCCGCCCCAGACAGGAATGAATCCGTACTTTCTTCGAGCATACCACTCAAATATATAACTCCAGGTAGTATTAATTTTATATGGGTTAGTAAGTGCATATACACTATAAGGCGTGCCGTCGGATTTTTTATATAGATAATCAATTGCAGCTAACTCGTCGGACAAAAGCATTTTATCTTGGACGTTTATTGAAGGCGTTGTTCCGTTTCGATTGTAGCGGTTAATAAGCCTTAGGTTTGATAATAAAATTACAACAACGAATCCATATGCCAGAATTCTTCCAATCTTAGCAATTCGTGTAACAATATATGCTGCAATAATTAGCAATGGTATTGATCCGCCAATCGTGTAGTAATAAATTGTCAAAGAAGAATGCTCAAATAAGTAGGGCAAAACACCACTTAACAGCCATGTAATCAAAAATACGCCTATGGTCCTTAATTTTTTTTGTTTCAAAAAATAAACCAATGCCAATACTGTTGCTAAAAAAGTGATATATGATAACTTGGGAAAGGAAATCAGATTATGCTCAATAAACCTCAGTGGAATCAAATAAAGATTTTTAATATTCATACCATAAATACTGTTTTCCGGATTGAAAATAAAATAATCTGATAACGACTTTATTGTATTGAAGCCGAACTTAAATTCGGAAAGCGTATAAGTTAATGTACAAAGAAAAAAAGTTAAAGTTGAGTATATATAAGTATTTTTATTTATTCTGGGTAATCTCGATCTAAAAACAATAAGGCACGCAATAAAAGTTGCAATTAAAAAAATCAACGCAATATGGAACTGGATTGATAAACCCAAACCCAACAAGGTGATTATTAGTCCTGATTCTTTTTTCTCAAAAAAAAGTTTTGTAAGTCCATAATAAAACAAAAATACCGTCAAAACTGCAAGTGCAGGATGACCTATAAAAAGGGCGTATTGGCTTTGCTCGAATGATAATGCATAAATAATTCCTGCGACGTAACCAGTCCTGTTATCAAAAAGTATCTTCGATATAAGGAAAATTAAAAAAACTCCAAATGCATTATATGCTCTAAGAAACATCGCTAATAAAATTGGACTTCCGTTTGCTAGATAATATATAACCCCGAATAGATAATAAAAAACCGAACCATGGTATACTCCCGGAAAAGATGCAGGTGGGCCTTGAATTTTCATATCTCCCGCGAATATTTCCTGGGATACATATGCATCTCTTGCCTGGTCGTAAGCAAAATAAATATCTTTTGGGAAGTATAAAAATCTGACTATGACGGCGAGAAAAAAGATTAAGATCAAGTACCTATTCCTTTCCGATTTTTGGGACTTCATTTCAAGATAAAATTAGAAAAGGCAGACCTTTTAATTACTTTCTGACAAAAGTAATAAGATATTAGTAATATAAATGTAATAAATGATAGGAAATTCGCAAAACTTCGGACTGGCGTATTTTTAAATTTCCCTACAACTTCATGTTCCCCTTTTTTCAAATCTATTTTAATAACATTATGCGCCCCATCTGTCATTATTTCCTGACGCAAACCATCAACAAATATTTCCCACCTGGGAAAATAAATTATTGGTAATACTATTTCCGAATTTTCATAGGCACTTGCATTAAATCCAAATTTATTTGTCTTCTTTTCGTTTTCTTTATTTTCTCTTTTTTATCGTATTTTTTCTTTGGTATCTTTCGCGTCAGGTTAAAGGCGCGGGAATGCAAGCGTTTTCTTTTGGTCAGTCCAAAGCTCGCATTATAGACCCGGCCGATAGAAAACAA
>CAYREZ010000008.1:13531-20704 GCA_964423565.1 uncultured Gammaproteobacteria bacterium
CACCTTTTCCTTTTATAAATCTGGGGCTAAATGGAGCAGTAGCCTGTGGTGGTACTTTAACATCCTTAGGTAAATAATCTAAGTAGCCACCTTTTTGTTGAAGTTCGAATGCTAACCCCGATAATTTTTCGCTGTCTATTACAAGTCTTGAATATCGCAAAGGGGTAAAATATTTTACATTAAATAAAAAGGTCAGGATTGTAACAATAATAACCAACGGAGTTTTAAACACAAAATTTATTTTCCCGATTGCCCCGCCGGCGAAACTTATAAAAAATATGCTCGGACCAAGAAACCTCCATGGAAATTGTATAAATTTCATCATCGGAATAACTTTCCAGATAAAGACCGACCTCTGGTGTGCTAAAAAAGTACTAAAAACGAAGAATACTAATAAAATAATTAATAGCGACCACAATTTCTTTTTTCTCAGGTACCACCAAATAGCAAGTGGGGTCAGTATAAAGATAAGTAAGTAATGCGGCAATCCAACAGCAAAACTCATGCCGTCATTTGTTCCAAAAATAGATCCACCGTCACTCCATAAACGGCTTATAAACAATTGGTAAAGTGAAACAAAATGGGCAGAATATTCCGAATAATCGGTAATTAGATATTTTGTTTCTACAAGGTTTTGCTCTAATATTGCAGGCAAGATAAAAAATGCTGCAAGTCCAAATCCTAATACCCCGCTTATAACAAGCTGTTTCATTCGCTTGAAATTTTTTGTAATTTTTAACCAATAAAATAGCCAAAATACAGTAAAAGGCGCATATATTAACATCGAAATATTATGAGTTGTAAATAAAACAAAAAGCGAAAAAGCAAGAAGAAATATAGTTTGGTAACTTGGTTTAATAATTACTTTATATATAAAAAGCCAAACAAACGGAAGAATTCCCAGCGCAAAACTTTCAGCCAATGCGCCCCTGACATAGATATCAACTGCATGATAAGGAGCATATGTATATAAAACCGCGGCGATTATACCTCCCCAATATCCCCAGAATTCTTTCGCTAGCAAATACATTCCCACACCTGCCCCTATTAAAGAAAATGCAAATAGGAACTTTGTACTGCCGATGTATGTTGCCCCCAGCAATAGTTTATATATTATTCCCAAGTAGTACGGAAAGGCGCTATAAAAATTAAACATCGCCTGTCCATATCCGTAAACCATATCCGGACTCCAACGACATGGAATTTGCAGATCCCTGATACACTTTTCCATCTGAAACAGGCGCATTACCTGCAAATCGTCGTGCATAATAAAATATCCCGAACCCAAAAGCCACCAAAAAGAGGGGAGCAAAAGAAATAAAAGAAAAATCCAGGGGCCAAATTTTTTAATTTTCTTATATGACTCTACTATTTCAGTCAATCGTCTCATTTTATTATTCTTTCACTATTTCCAAAACCTCAAATAAGTTCAGGCTGTCTCGTTCACTATATCTTGAGTAGTCATGCGTTCCGGGAGTACGTAATGCCTTAGGATATTGGGCAATAATACCAATTCCCATATCCTCAGAATTCCCAACCAGTCTTGAACTATTAATTACAAGAAAAGTCTTATTTCCTGCCGCTTTTGATTCTATTAAACTAATCGGTAGTTCTTTAATGTCTATACCTACTCCGATTACTGTAATTTCAGGATAGTTACTAAGGTATATTTGCAACCCATCCGGAAGGGTTCCGAAATAGCCCTCTGTTCCAATTATGATTTTTTCGTAGGGATTTTGAAAATGATAGCTTTTTATATATTCAGCTATTTCTTTTATCCCATGTCCTGCGGTCCACTCTTCTAAATATCCTGTCCTTTCACTTTTGGGCAATGGTGCTTTCTCTATATCATAAACAAGCAAATAATTAATAATTATCGAATGCGCAATAAATAGACCAATTATGAGTTTAATTACATAGCCTTTTTCTTTATATAAATATATCAATGAAGCTATTACGAAAAAATAGGGTAGCGTAAACAAAATATATCTTGCGGTAAAAACCTTCGCAAACATCGAATTAATAAGTAGTGGAAATAATATTATTGCTGAAAGAAACAAAGTATTTTTTCTATAATTTTTGATTCCTAAAAATAATCCTGCCGCGGTGATTAAAATTAATACTCCCGGACCGAGTAGCCAAATCCAGTTAAAAATATCGTTAATGTGGAAAATAAAGGGATCTTTTGGGTTAAGCCATATATGAGATATTGGAAAAATATAATCTTTATTTCTTTGTGCAATTAAATGAAAGTTTGGTCCGAGTCTGAGAAAGTTGTACATACTATATGCAATTATGTAAACGGGCAGCAAAACTATCATCACTTTTATTAACTTATACAAAGTTTGCTTTATGTTTGTTGAATTTGAATTGATTATTGAAATAAAGGGGAGCATAAGGGAAAAAAAGATACCGGGGGATTTAGTAAGTAGCGCTCCTCCAAGTGAAAAACCCGCCAGCATAGAAAAATCAACCCGCATGTACTTTACTGCAGTAATCGCAAATATCACTGTCCAGATTCCAAACATCGATAACATCGAATCAACCAGCGCCATACTATCAAAAAAAACTGCGAAAGGAGATACCGCGTAAAATAAACTCGCAAGAAGCGATATTTTTTTTGATTTAAATAAAATATTTGTTAAAACAAATATTCCGATGAGAGTGAATAATCCGCTTATCATTGACAATGACCTACCTAGAAGTAGCGGGTCGATTGTGGGTTTAAGTAAAAACATTAATACCCACATATAAAGCGGTTGTTTTCCGTCCGACATTGGAAGAAAACGCAAAGTCGGTTCGGCTTTCATAACCTGTGCCCAACGAATGTATATTGCTTCGTCACCGAATATCGGCTGCTGCCCGACGTATATTTTTAAAAACCGAAGTATTAGCGCCAGGGTTATTATCAATACAAATACAAAAATACTTTTACGCCATTCTTTCCAAGTTTTTGTAGTATCACCAATAAACTTATTAGTCATAGAAACCTTTAATGTCATTTATTTTAACCCTCATAATTTGCATAAGCATTTCTTTCGACTCATTGATATACCTCGAAAGCCCTCCACCTTTACTGATCGAAAGATCTAAATCTTTCCATTCTACGCTTACCTCCTTAATAGCTTCGCCCTGTTTTTTAATAAGATGCAGCAGTTCAACATCAAAAGATGTAACATTCCAACCTTTAACTCTTTGTTGCTTTCTGAAAAATTCAAGTTTTGGAAAAATATTTTTCACAATATCTGTCCTGAAAAGCTTAAAACCGCATTGCGTATCATTAATTTCTGCGAGCAAAAAAAACTTTCTTAGTGACATAAAGATAATTGAACCCATTCTCCTGTAAAGAGGGAAATTATCTCTACCAACTCCCCTTGATCCAATTACTACTTTATAACCTCCTTTTACGAAGGGGAGTAAATTATCAAGCTGAAAAATTGGCGTGGACAAATCCATATCGCAAAATAAAGTATATGCTCCTTTTGCTACTTTGATCGCCGCCCACAATGCAAATGGTTTGCCTCCATGACGATTTTTTATTAATCTGAAATTTTTAAAGTTTTTAATTTGTTTTTTTACTAAATTAAGGCTATTATCACTACTTCCATCGTCCGAGATAATTACTTCAAATAAAAACTTTTTCTTTTTTAAAAAATCATGAACTTCCCTAAGAACCTCCTTTTTTAGATTTTCCTCTTCGTTATAGCAAGGAATAATTACACTGAGAAATAATTTTTTTGACATAAAAAAATGTGTATCCAGGTAAAATGGAATATAATAATTGTAACTCATTTACTACAGATATCACACTTTAATTTATGACTTTAATATAACCTGGTATATGCTATAGAAATCACGTTTTGGTCCAAATTCAAAATGTGATTTCTTTATTATGAAAGCCAAAGTAATTCTATTCTTAATATTTCTCTTAGCTATTGTAGTTAGAAGTCTATATTATGACTCCATAACTTTTTTTTATGATCAGGCGAGAGACGCTTTAACCTCAATGGAAATCTGGGGAAGCGATCCTATAAAAGTAATTGGTCCGCAAACCGATTTTGTGGGGTTACATCACGGACCATTTTATTGGTACCTAATATCACCTTTTTATTATTTTGGCGGGGGAGATATCCGATTAGTTAAATTTGTCCTGGTATTAATTAATTCGTTAACAATTTTTATTATTTACGATTTGTGCCGGTCACTTTTCAAGAACAAAAAAATTTCCCTACTCTCGTCATTTCTGTTCGCGATATCATTTGAAGCAGTTCAATATGCTAGATGGCTTTCTAACCCCGCACCCGCGATACTGACTATAACGTTATCCTTTTGGGCACTCTATAAGCTTATAAAGGGTGAGTCCAAAGCGTTAATTCTGCTTGTAATCTCCTGGGGTTTATCAATCCATTTTCAGCTATTTTTGCTTTACCAACTGCCGATATTTATTTTGATTTGGACTCTAATCGGAAAAGAGAAATTGCCAAAAATAACCAGAAAGGAAGTACTCATATCTTTGTTCGCATTTTTTTCAATAATTTCACCATTTATCATCTCCGAGATTAAATTTAATTTTCAGGGAACAAAAGTATTTGCAAATTTTTTTAAAAACCAAACTCTATTCGGACAGGGTTTTTGGAACTTACTCGAAAACTATATTGACCGGCTGGGTGAATCATTTTTCCTAAATATCTGGGGTGTTAATCTTTTTCTTGCCGGGATAATGACTTTTGTTACTTTTTATTTCACTTTCAATACAATTCAAAAAAGAAAGAATAGGAATGCGCTGATATTTTTACTTGTATGGATACTCTCTCCAATTCTTATCAATCTTTTCACCGGACCTAATGCAAGATTTATAAATATCGGGATTACTGTCCCGATAATTATCATAACCGCATATTTTATAACGAATTATGTAAAAAATCGTCTACTATTTATATTAATACTGCTAATTGTAATAATCGGAAATCTAAATTTAATTCTTACAAAAAATAAAGAGGGTGAAGTTCTATTTACGGTTCAAAAGCAAATGATATTGAAAGACGAGCTTAGTGTTATTGACTATGTTTACAAAGAATCTGAAGGGAAAGTATTTAAACTTAATACAATAACAAATCCACTTTTTATTAATTCTACGTGGTCGCATCTATTTAATTGGTATGGAAAATCAAAATACGGGTTTATGCCAATTTGGTGGGGAGAAACTCAAGTCGACGTCCCCGGAGATAATATTAAATTTGCCGACGATACAGCGATTGATTTATTTTTCCTGATTATCGAGCCGGGTGTTTCGGGAGATGATAATTATGTTAAAGCAATTAAAATTATGGAAAATACTAGATCAACTGTTATCGAAAGTGAAAACATCGGTTTCTTTACAGTCGAAAAACGAAGAATCACGAATCCCAGAATTTACACAGCTCAGGACGTTTTTTATGTTATAAAAAATACCGACATGAGAGAATTACAAAAAGTAAAGTGAGGCAAGTCCCCTATCCTAAATTCTTCTCCTTCTTTGTACAGTAATCCCACCATACCGTATCTCCTCTTCAATAACGGAGCTGTCGCTATACTTTGAAAACCAAGTTTCTAACCTTTCCGGATGGGGGGGGTCCTGCTCAAAAAGGACATAAACTATCTCAGTTCTCCGGTCAACTTTGCCGCAAAGGCTCTTTCCACAATGTAATGTCCCCTGCCATAAAAATAGGTAGTCATACGCATGGGGTATTACCGGAGGCACATAAACATCAACATTAAACTCGTTAAATTTAACTGCGTCTCGATACACCCAATCGACCGCCATTTTCTCATTACCAAGACTAACATAAGCCGGACCTTTAAGATCATCATTTAAATAATTCCTGACGAGCCTACCGTTGAGCGCAAAAAACGTTATAAAAAAAAGCATAATTGCTATCTTGCCCGAATCTCTTTCCCAGATGTATCCCAAACCAAGCGCAAAAAGCAAAATCATCGGCAAATAATAACCCGTCATATAATAATCGTAAATATTTCCTGCGTTTCCCTGGAAAAAAATAAAACCGATCATTGGTACTCCTAAGAAAATAATAAAAACCTGTAAGGTTTTATTTTTCCAAAGTTCCTTAAAATGTACTCCAATAGCAAGGGCGGAAAGAATCGTAAATACTTTCGAGTAGGTAACCCATCCGGGATATACTTTCGAAGAATATACTTCCCAAAAATATTTGAGACGGATTGGTAGTACGTCCCAAAAGTTTGACCTGAAACTTTTTTCCTCGATAAAAATTCTTTTGAAATTATTTAATAAAATATTTTCGTGACGTAAATTGAATAAAAATTGCGGAAGTAAAGTCAGAAAAAAAACAAAAATTGCGGTCAGAAAGTATAGTGCAACCCTGACAAAATCACTATGCACAGGCATATTGTTTTTGTCCCTTTTAAAATAAAAATATACGTCTTTCGCGTAAAGCCAAATTGCGAAAACAATAATCATCGGAATATAAAATACCGCACTTGCTGCCTCAAACTGAAGAGAAACCCCAATCGATAATGCGACAACCGTCCATAACCAATATTTCTTTTTATTTACCGCTATCTCCCACATTGTCCAGAGAAGCAACATACTAGTTAAAAGAAGAGGTGTCGGGTTGGCCAACCAACGTCCCGATAAAAAAATGTAATAAGAAAATGTTGCGATAAAAACAGCAATAATTCCGGCTGACCTGCTTTGCATTTTCGCACCCATGATATAAAGTACTAAAATCGCAAGTGATGATAAGAACGCCAAAAATACAGCCGGATATACAGGGTCTCCCCCACCCAAAAGATAAAAAGGCGCAATCAAATAGTAATAAAAGGGGCCTAAAAAAATCCCAGCAAGACCGGTAACCGGTCCGATTAAAAATAATTTCCCTTCATGCCAGAGCTTCCATACAACCATTGCGTCCCTTCCCTGGTCAAAATAAAAACCCATTAAATCCCCGGCCCTATATGCACGGATAAAAAAAGCGACCAAAAGTATTAGACTTAACAGAAGATAATTTGCTTTATTGGATATTACTTCCCCTATAACACCCTTAAACCAACCCTCGAAATATTTTTTTAATGACTGCATACTGCTTTTTGACTTCACGCAAATTTTACCATGAAATCTGATAAAATTATTCATTATGGTCAAGAATAACTGTATCT
>CAYREZ010000009.1:0-17198 GCA_964423565.1 uncultured Gammaproteobacteria bacterium
GAAGATTGTACTCCTCAACTTCACATTTTTCAATTTATATATCACATCTTTTCGGGAGATTTGATACCAAGAAGATTTAGTCCGTTTTTAAGAATCTGCCCCGTTGCTGCAGTCAAAGCTAACCTGAATTCTTTTATCTCTTGCCTTTTACCTTTTACCCCGGAGTCTAATATCCTGTGCTTATCGTAAAACGTATTAAACTTTTGTGCCAATTCAAATAAATAATTGCACAACAAATTAGGTGAGTAATTTTTTGCAGCATCTTCGACAACTTCGGGGTAATGGATAAAACTCCTTAGAAGCAATAATTCTTCAGCATTAAGTTTCCAGTCTCCAGTTTCCGGTCCCCAATTGGTTTTCGATTTATTAATTTGAAAATTTGACAATTTAGAATTCATTGGAAATTGGAAATTGGAAATTGGAAATTTCGCTCGCTTAAAAACACTTTGACAGCGAGCGTATGCGTATTGTAAGTATGGACCGGAATTTCCCTGCAGATTCATTACTTTGGCCCAGTCAAATACGATATCTGAGGAGACCGAATGCATAAGGTCAAAATATTTTATTCCCCCGATTCCGACCATTTTTGCCGTTTCCTCATCTTTAGATCCCAAATCTTTTGCTTTCGCAACCGATGCAAGTAATACCTCCTCAAGCTTAACCGTCTCCCCTTTGCGTGTTCTGAACCTTTTGCCAGATTGATCAAGGTAGAGACCATGCTTTGTATGGTAAAGCTCGGTGTCAGCACTTATAAGTCCAATCTTTCTGGCTGCGGCAAAAAGCTGTTGGAAATATAAAGTCTGTTCTCCGCCGACTTCGTAAATAATTTTTATTGGGTTCCATTTTTTTACCCGATACCTTATACACGCCAGATCACGAGTTGCATATGTGGTTGTACCGTCACTTTTCAAAAACATCAGAGGTACATTAATTCCGTAATCGTCCAACGGTACCACCATAGCACCCTCTTCTCCTTGCTCTAAGCCTTTTAACATCCCTTTGTCAAAATCCGCTTTTAACTTATTCATCTCTTCCTCATAAAAACTCTCGCCATGGGCATAATCAATCTCGACTCCCAGCATTTCGTAAATCCGGTTAAACTCGCTAAGTGATATATCTACGCATTTTTTCCATAATTGCCGCGCCTTCGTATCTCCATTTTCCAATTTTTTAAACCAATTTCTACCTTCCTCTTCAACTTTAGGGTCTGCCTCTGCAAGCTTATGAAACTCGATATAAAGTCCCTCCAGTTTATCGACGTCAAAACTTTCATAGCCATATTTATCCAGCATAAAAAGCAGCTTCCCGAATTGGGTTCCCCAATCGCCAAGATGATTATCACCGATTACTTCGTACCCCAAACTTTGATAAAGATTGTATAGAGCTTGACCAATAATCGTCGAGCGCAGGTGACCGATGGAAAACCTGCGGGCAATATTTGGAGATGAATAATCAATCACAATCCTTTTTCCCTTTCCAATATTCGACTTTCCATATCCGCCTATTTCATTATTAATCTGTATCAAATTATTAATCAGTAGATCTTTTTTAAGCCAAAAATTAATAAATCCCGGTCCGGCAACCTCAATTTTATCGATGTAATTTCGAATTTCTAATTTCGAATTTCTAATTTCGGTGATAATGGTTTCAGCCAACTCCCTTGCCGTTTTGAATTTGGAATTTGAAAATTTTAACTTTATTTGGGATTTGTCAGCCAGAGGCTGATCGTGCTCTGGACGAGAATTTAAGATTTGGGATTTTGAGAATATTGTCATCGCAATATTCGAGGAGTAATCTCCAAATTCCTCTCTCTCCGGAGTTTCCAAGTGGATCCCTCCAGATTTCAAACCAGTTATTTTAGTTAATGCATTAATAATTTCAACTCTTATTGTCATACTTATATTTTTCGATTATTGGCTTCCTGTTAGCTATTAGCTACGAGTCGCGATCCAAGATACAATATTCTATATTCCCAATTCACTCTCAGCTAACTTGTGCCCCCGATGGGAATCGAACCCATAACTTAGGCTCCGGAAGCCCACGTTTTATCCTTTAAACTACGAGGGCAAGATAACTTCCCGGAACTATTTTATCATTAAAACTAGTGGTTGTAACTGAATTTACATTTGTTTAAGATATTTTCTATGGCACTAGAAATACCGTCATCAATAGGCCGACTTAGCATATTAAACGATCGAAGTCCATGGCTATCGCATGTGATACCCGGTACACCAAATGCAGATAAAGTACTCCGGCAAGCAGGAATCTTGTCGGCACGGATCGGCGCTAAAGAGCTTGGTCAACGAACTCTACATATATTTCCCGAAAGAGATAGCACTAACTGGAAAAATTGGGACCCAAGCGAATAATCTAACCTAAGGCACTACCCAATAATTATCTCCGCTGCTTTCAATTATTACATCTCCCGCTTGATCAGTCCTCAATATCTTAATATCCTGATCTCTTAATATCTTCAATATCTCCTCGTGCGGATGACCGTAAGAATTATTTTTTCCGGCAGAGATTACTGCCAATTCAGGATCAACCGCTTTGAGTAAATTTTGCGTTAAACCGTTCTTGCTGCCATGGTGAGGTATTTTGATATACTCTATCAGTCTTTTGTCATTAGTCATTAGCTCTTGAGCAATCATATCTGAAACTTCCGGACTTATATCACCCGTAAATAAACCATCGAAATCCTTGTATCTCAAAATTGCAACAATTGAAAAAATATTCGGATCCTTATCTGAAGTAGATGAACCCAAAACATCTCCTTTGTAATCCAATTGTGCAATTCTTATATCATTTTTCCGGTTATCTGTTTTTAAGTCTTTTAGTTCTTCAGCATTTTCTGCTAAAAACTCATCGGATGGATGCAATATATCCAAATGTATCAATCCAACTCTCATACTCATACCCCTAGTTGGATTAATAACATTGATAGTACCACCCCCCACTAGACTTTTTAGCAAACTATACTCCTGACTGCCAGAATCCAGAGAATTTGCCAAGAAATACTTAACTTTGTAGCGCTTAAACACCTCAACAAGTCCCATATAGTGGTCCTTCTGCGGATGAGTAAGTAAAACTATCTCTATTGTCCTATCCCAAAACGGCAAATATTTCGAAAGGCAGTCAACAATATTATTATTAGGTCCTCCGTCAATCAAAATTTCGGTTTTTCCATATATAGCGAGAAAACCGTCTCCCTGGCCCACATCGCAGGCTATGATTTTTAGATTCCGGTCAGGATACACAAGTACCGCTAACCAAATAGTTGCTGTAATAAGAAGTAGTAATAGATAAAGATATTTCCAACGAATTTGCATAAATTTCTAATTTCTAAACAAGCGTAATGACAAAATACAAAATTGGGTATTAGTATATATTTGGGTCAATTAGTCATTAGGTTAATTATTAAAATAAACCAGCTTGTCAAAGGATACGCCAGCCAAAGTATTAATGTACCGATAGGTTCATAAACAATTCCGAGGATGCCTCCCATCATACCAATTAAAGTCACCGGTACAATTGTCCAGAGAACTAGCGTATTAATTAGCGGTGATAAAATATTAAACTGACCGAAACTGAGGTATAAAACCGGAGTAACTCCTATTGATGCCGATAGTGAAGTTGAAAAATCCTTTTTAAAAGCTTTAAAACGCTCGGGAATAAAGTTCAATAACTTATATAACTTTGATTCGAATAAAATAATCGAAAGAGTTGCTGTAAATGAAAGTAAAAATCCTGTATCACCAATCCAATCAGGTTTAATTGAAACCATTGCTAATGCAGTAATAACTAACGCCCGTACGGTCGCGTTTAACCTGCCTAGCTCCTGAGCAGAGAAAGCTATACTTCCCATTACCGCAGCGCGGATTATCGGCGCATCAAATCCCGATAGTAATGCATAAGACCATATACCGGCAATTGCGAAAGGAATCGCACGTTTTCTGGGCAGTACAACAATTAATATACCCATTAAAAACGCTCCAATTAAACTGACATTCATACCCGAAGCTACAACAACATGCGCAGTTCCGCTTTTTTTCAATTTCTCCCAAAAATCCCGAGGAATTTCCGACTTTGAGCCAATTGCCACACCCGCTATTAAAGATGAATGCGGCTGCGGTAGTGCTTTTTTATAAAAAGTTATTAATTTCTGTCTGAATTTATATATTACTCCGGAGCTTTCGGTTACTTTAATTAACACTGCGTCTCTTACCTTACCATTTTCTACTTTTCCTTCAACAACAACTCTATCCCCATAACTTACTTCGGGATATAGGGGTAAATACAACTTTAATCCGGTTAACTTGAGGTATTGGGAATTTGAATAGCGAATTGGCTCGGAAGTTACCCTTGATGAAATTCGAAGTTTAGTTCCATCCGGATATTTCGGTTGATTATGGTAAAACAAAAAAATTCTTACACTAAGCAGTATTATAATAACTATCCAAAGAAGATATCGCATAATAAATTGACTATTGGGATTTACTTAGGTTAATTAGCAATTAGAAATTTTTTTAATAAACTGCTATCGAATTCTTAATCTTCTCGTACACATTTTTCTTCAAAGCGTCTTTAGACAACACTTCCTCAATAGTTGAGTAAGGCCTGTGTTCAATGATACTTTGGGCGTAAACAGGACCAATTCCTGGCAGTTCTTCAAGATCTTTCTGGCTTGCAGTGTTAATATTTACTAATTGCCCAAAAACGCCGATTACACCTCCTGATCCACTTTGATCCCCACCCGCATTTTTAGCACTCACACCTTGTGTTTGCGAACTCTCGCCTGCTTTAGGGATAAATATTTTTTGGCCGTCGGAGAGTACTGCTGCCCGGTTTATAATCTTTTCTATCCATTCCCTATCCGCGTCAGCTGATAACCCACCTGCTATTTCCAATAGATCCTCTACTCTCGACGCTTCCGGCAATTTATAAACTCCGGGTTTTTCGACTGCGCCGGCAATTTCCACAACCAAATCTTTTTCGGTATTCTGGGAGTCTGTAGCATTTTCTATGACCTCGATCTGGTTCGAATCACCAAAGTAACCTTGTTTATATAAAAATGCGCCTAAGCCTACTAAGGTCAATCCACAAAGAATCAGTATCAACGGTACTTTATTTTTATTAATAAATTCCTCAAAATTGACTGGTTTTTTTGTATCTCTCCTAGCATCCAAGTCCTCAATATCCAAATCAGAACCATTACTTTCTTTCCCGGTCATAATTCATACTAAGAATTTTTAATAATATTGACAAGAAGAAGAAGAAGTAAAATACCTATAATTATGAAAGAAAATGCTAATACAATCAAAATTACGGCAGCACCACATATCGCTAATATTTCCAGCTGGAAACCCGAAGTTATTGAAGCCGCAATGAAAATTGCACTAGAATTAGGTTTTAACGCCTCGCTTGATACCAAGGATTACGGAACACCAGAGCATCCTTTGGTACATCCTGTATTAATACTTCGTAGTGGGGTTCCGGGAAAAGTGGGAAACTTCTATGGTACGCTTAAAGTTGCCGTTCCTGAGTATTGGAAAAAAGAAGATGAAAAAAAGTGATTCAACTAATTATCGGTTAATGTAGCCTCCTTTGCTCTTGTAAGTACTTCAATAGCATCCCTTCTTAATTCATCAAAATTTATCTCACCTGGATGAATCAAATCACAACTCAAGCTGGAAGTAGCATTCCAATACCTCCTTAACGTGGCTCTATCTGCATCAGTCAATCCTTTAAGCGATATCGTCCGATAAGGCTTACCACTTGACTCTATCTTATTCATTAGTATATTATACCATAATATGCCTAAAAAAGGCGGTATTACACAAACTACAAAATATTGGGAGATTTCCAGGCAGGAGTCGAGCAGAGTACATTCAAACCCTTCGAACCTAGGTTATCCCTTCGTGACCGGATCCGATCGTGGTAGAGTAACAGACCAGGCAAACAAAGCAATTAGTGAGTTAGAAAAAAGGCGACAACGCGGTTCAACTGAAGGAAAAGGATAAAACTAAATTATTCTCCATTTCGTGCCAATCTTGCCAAAACCTGTTCCGACTGAATTATCCTAATAACAGAATTCGAGGACATACCGTGACCGAACATTTCCTGAAATTTTTCTTCCAAAGCAATTTCAGGTACTCTTTCAACATCTCCACAATCTCTGCCAAGTTGAGTACTTGTACAGGTATAATGTCGTAGTTTTTGTACTTTATTTTGTGGATTCTCCTCCATCTTTCTGCCTCCTTATTTCGGACCTAACTTGTCTTAAAGCTTGGATATCGCTATCGACTGTCGCATCCGCTCTTCGAACTCCTTCTGTGTCATAATAAAGGTCACACTCCAAACCGAAACTATTTTTATAACCTCTCCACGCTTCTAATATCTTTGCTCTAACCTCTTTTTTTCTGAAGTTATTATAAACTTTCTCTACCACCTTGTAATATTATATCATCCGTACTCGGGATGCATAAATACGTAATCAAACCACAAAGTTTACCAATTTACCGGGCACGAAGATCTCTTTTCTAATTTCTTTCCTCTCTATCCACTTCCTTTTCATTTTCCTTTGCTTTATCGATAATCCAATCTCTGTCCTCTAGCCTCTGACTCTCTACCTCAATCGTGCCTCTTAACTTCCCATTAACCTGTACCGCAATTGTTAAAGTATCTTCTTTGACAAGTTCAGGATTATAATTCGGCCAGGTTTGTAGGTGGATTGAATTGAAGCTTCGTTTCGTGACCTGTGACCTGTGATTTGTGATTTGATTAGGTTTTTTGATTTTGGATTTGGGATTTCCAGCAAAGTATTGCTGGTAAATCTCTTCAGTCATGTGCGGGGCAAAAGGAGCTAAAAGTAAACACAGTGTTTTTAGAGCCTCATCCCATTCTGCACAACGAAACTCATTGTTAGTGCTCAGCGCATGTCGACCCGTCTTATTATATTTAAATTTTACTTTATCATTTTGATATTTGATATTTGATATCTGATATTCACTCGCCTTATCCCGTAGCAAATTTACATACTCCATTACTGCCGAAATCGCTGTATTATATCTGAAATTTTGTATATCTTCTGTCACTTTCTTTATAGTTTGATGCATTTTGACTAAGATATCTTTTGCATCATTTTCCTTATTTACTACTACGTCTTTATGCTCGGCGAAAAGGTACCAAATCCTATCAATAAACCGCCTCATTCCTTCAATTCCTGTATCCCTGAAATCAGGGTAACCATCCATGGGTCCCATGAACATAAGATATAGCCGCAGTGTATCCGCACCGTATTTTTCTATATATTCGTCAGGATTGACCACATTACCTCGACTTTTACTCATCTTTGCTCCGTCTTTGATCATAAGTCCGTGAGCAAAAAATATTGGAAACGGTTCCTCAAATGAAATTTGTTTTAAATCAAAAAGCACCATAGTTACGAACCTTGCATACATAAGATGTAAGACCGAGTGTTCAGCTCCGCCGAAATACAAACTAACCGGCAACCATTTTTTTGTTATTGCAGGATCAAAAGGCATCGAATTAGCGCTTTCCGAACCTACGGATGGATAGCGTAAAAAATACCAAGAAGAATCTAAAAATGTATCAGAAACATCAGTTTCGCGTCTGGCGGTTGAACCACATTCGGGACAAGTTACTTCATAAAATTCCGGGTGATTGGCTAATGGTCCGCTTCCTTCCCCTTTAGGCTGATAATCGGAAATATTCGGTAGTTCAACCGGCAAATTTTCTTCCGGCCACCAACCTGCCGCCAACCAATCGGCGAAATCTCCAATTCTCAATTTCCAATTTCCAATTTTTGGAAAATTTTTAGCCACCTCAGTATTAAACCAACTCCTCCCTTCATTTGCACAATTTTGACAAAATATCATCGGAATTGGAGTACCCCAATATCGTTGCCTGGAAATTAACCAATCCCGAAGATGATAATTTATATTTTTCTCTCCTATTTTTTCTTTTACAATCCAATCAACTATATCTTTAATTGATTTAGGTGTTATATTTTTACCTGTAAATGTTCCTGAATCTTTAAGTTCCCCGCGATTTTCGTGTGCATTGATAGGAGTTTTGGGGTCAATTCGATCAACAACTTCTTTTAGAGGAATATTATATTTAGTTGCAAAGTCAAAATCTCTGGGATCGTGGGCGCTGCATCTGATAATTCCTGTCCCAAAACTCATTAATGCAAAATTAGCTAACCACACAGGCATATCATTCCCTGAAAAAGGATCAATAACATATCTTCCGGTAAATATACCCTCTTTTTCATCAAGTTTGCCTCCTTGGCTATCTTTATTCATTTTGAAATTTTCGACAAATTTTAATACTTCAGAGTAATACTTTGTACCTTTTATCAGATCATTTACTAAAGGGTGTTCAGGAGCAATAACTAAAAATGTGTCGGCAAAAAGCCATGCTGGATAAGCACTAAAAGCCGTTAAGTTTATATCTAAACCATCAACTTTATGATAAATTAAAACTCCTTCTTTTTTTCCAATCCAATTTTTTTGCGCTATTGTAACTCTTTCACTCCAATCAATTTTCTTATGTCCTTCCAATAGCCTGTCGGCATAGTCTGTAATCCTAAAAAACCATTGTTCAAGTTCTTTTTTCTCTACAACCGTTCCGCAGCGTTCACAAACCAATAATCCTTCTACACTTTCTATAGGTTTACCCTGTGCATCTTTTGCTTCCTTACCGGCTTGTGCCGGGCTCATTACTTGCTCATCAGCTAAAACTGTTTTGCAGGATGGGCAGTAATTAACGTCCGTCGTCTTTCTGTATGCAAGACCTGATTTAAACATTTGCAGGAATATCCACTGGGTCCACTTGTAGTAATTAGGGTTTGATGTTGTAACCGATTTAGTCCAATCATAACCATGGCCCAAAGTTTTCATTTGTTCCCCATAATTTTTGGTTACTCTATCAAGCATTTCCATCGGATGTTGACCAATTTTTATTGCATAATTTTCTGCATGGATACCGAATGAATCATAACCAACCATTGGCTGAAATAAATTAAAACCTGCCATTCTGGTGTATCGTCCGAAAACATCAGATCCCGTAGAGGCATAAGCATGTCCGGCATGTAAACCTTCTGCAGAGGGATACGGAAACATCCAAAGATTATAAAATGGTTTTTTGGCTTTTTTTAAATCCGGAGAGTAAGTCTTTTCATTTAGCCATATTTCCTGCCACTTCTTTTCAATTTCTCTATGATTATATTTTTTTGAATTATTACTATTTTTCATTTTTCCATATTATAACGCCTGATCTTATTTAACAAAATACAAAATCAAACAATCATTATCTTAAAGCCGCAAAATTTCTCGAAATTCGCGGATTCAAGCTTGCGCGGGGAATTCTTCGTTCCCGCGCTGCGCAAAGATGTAAACAACGTTTAGGACGTAGGAAAGTCTCAAAACAGCTTATAATATTGTTGTAATCCGTATTAAACCCTATATTATAGAGAGCAAATTTGTGGATATCTTTTTTCACCGTATATTTTAACTTTTCAGCAATTATTAAACTCTATACCCTATATTATATTAAAATCTTATTTACAATAAATAGTGTATTATTTAGTTTTCATTATTATGTCCTAAAATCGATAATAATCCCCTGTTAAAAAACTTAGCAGTCATTCACTTAGTCTGATATTTTAAGTAAATATACATTTTTAATATACTTTAAAATATACATAATCGGGTAATGTTTTCACGAGCAACCTTCTAGATTATAGAAAGTTATATATCATTATAACTTTATTATTAACGAATTTATTTCCGAATAATTGCTAAGATATAGATATTTAAATGTATGTAAATATTATTTGTTACTTTGATTTAACCCCTGTACCCCTAAATACACCTCGACATAATTTTCTCTGACACGAAGTAGAGCATTATTTAGTGGAATTTGTTTAGACACACCTAACCCATCAATAATATTTATACTATTAGTTATAAGAGAAATGAAATTTGCATGCTGCGATAGTACGTCAAATTTACCCTTCTCATTAAATGAGGTAATCGAATTTACTTCGCCTTTAAAAATCACTCCTTCTCGCGACCTAACGAGCAAATTAAATTTATCACGCATATTTTCTGTTTACTTTTACTTTTACTTAGCCTTAGACTTAGACTTCATGTCCCCTGTGCTTTTATTTCCGCTGTTGAACCTATAAACATGAACTTGTTATCCGGAACATGATCAAATTTACCTTTGATTATGCCGTTCAAATCTTGAATTGCTGTTTTTAAATTAACATACACTCCGCCAGTTCCTCTTTGACCTTCAGCAACAAAAAACCGTTGAGTCATATAGTTTTTGATTTTCTTTGCCCTTTTGTAAATAACCTGGTCCTCGGATGAAAGTTCTGCCTCGCCGACTAGAGATACAATTCTCTCAAGGCTCTCAGCTTTTTTTAAAATAGATTTTGCAACCACGGCAGTCTCGAAGTGATAGTCTCCCACAGTCTGGCGACTCAAAGTCGTCGAGTTTGAAGACAATATATCAATTGCAGGTAGAATGCCTTCCTGGTAAAGGTTTCTGGATAGCACGACAACATTATCAAGATAAGGAAAAATTGATTGTACTCCGTGATCTAATAAATCATCCGCCGGCACATATATTGCTTCAATTGTACTTATCGCAGCCTCAGTAGTCGAGGCAAGCCGTTCGTGGAAATCAGCCATCTCGGATTCAAGAGTTGATTGATAACCGTCCTCCGAAGGGATATTACTGGTCAAAGTCGAAAGTTCATTTCCGGCTTGAGCAAACCTATATACGTTATCAATAAAGAAAAGAACGTCTTTTTTCTGATCATCACGGAAATATTCTGCAAGAGTAACTGCCGAATATGCCGCCAAAAATCTAACTGAAGCGTTTTCCCCCATCTGCCCCAAAATAAGTGCAGACCTACCATGAACCCCTGAACCTTTTAGAGCTTCATAAAGCTCCAATCCTTCTCTGCTTCTTTCCCCAACGCCTGCGAAAACAGAAACTGCCTTTTCTTTTTCTCTACCTACGATATTATGCAAAACTTCGGTCAAAAGAATCGTCTTGCCGACTCCTGCTCCCCCGAACAAACCCATCTTTCCACCTTTGACAATTGGTGTAAATATATCTATAACTTTAATACCCGTCTCCAATATTTCCTGCTTGGTCAGGATTTTCAGTCTTCCCAGAGAATTTTTATGGATCGGATACGCCTTATCTGTTTTGATATCTCCGGAAGCATCAATAGGTCTTCCATAAATATCCACAACCCTTCCCAACAGACTATCTCCGACCGGAAACATTATTGAGCTTCTGGTGTTTTCTACTTGTGCACCACGAAATAGTCTATTAGTTCTACTTAACGCCAAGCAATAAAATGTATTAATTCCGGAAGAAGCGTATACCTCAAATCGGATATCGGGATCGCCTTTTAAAATCAACAAATTCTTGAGTCTCGGTTTCTCGCCTTTAAATTCGATCTCAACAACTTGACCTTTGATGCTCATTATTTTGCCAAAATCACTTCTCATAAGAGTATCTCTAATTATTTGTACTTAACATCATACTATTTCAAAATATATCACTTGATACTAATCCGGATACCGTATTTATTTGCTTTCTTCCCATTTCTCTATGAATAATTTTCATTTTATCCAAATTAAGCTCAGCTAATCTCTTGTCGATATTCTGGACGGCGGAGTCCATTGCAAGAATTCGGGATGCAAATTTTGCAAGTTGAGATTCTCGAACCGACTGATCAAATAGTGAGGCAAATATTTCAGCCTCAAAATACTGCAGAATCTTCTCTACGGATGGCTCGAATATATAGTCGTAGTCAAGTGGTTCCGGAACCTCCTTTACAGTTGTACCCGAAGAAATAACTAGGACATTGGGCTTTTGGGAAATTACCGTTTTGTATTGGCCGTAATAAACTCTTATTTCTTCATAAGGCACAAGATGCCCAATAACTTCAGCCAGTTTGCCGCTCTCGATTCCGTAATCCGGAAGTTCAAAATATGTATACGGCCGGTCAGGCTTGGCACTTACAAACAAGCTTCTTCCCACTTTACCTATTATGGTTGTTTCAACGTCCAGATTTGCGGTATCGGCAAGAAATTTATTGAAAGTATTTTGGACCACTTCTCCGTAAAAACCAGTATTTGCCGATATCAAAACAGCAACGATCTTGCCATTGTGGGCAAGGAATGTTACCTTTTGGCCCTTTTTTATTTTTCCGGATTTTATTAAAAGCGAAAGCTTAAAGGCATAAGATTTCAGACATTCTTTAAATATATCCTCAATGCTTGCCAGAAATTCTCTATTTTTTAGCACAAAGTCCCTGATTTTTTTCATTCTGATCGACGCAATTTCACCATAGACCTCGGTAAGGTTTTTTAAAGAAGTCACCTGTTGAAGCTCGTCAACTATATCTTTTTGGGTAGTCATGTATTAAACCTCCCTGTAATAATCTCGGGTGTTTGTCTAACTAAATTAACTAATTCCGAAAAACTCTGTACTTTGGCTAAAAGTAAATCGATCTCGCTTTTATACCTTGTATCGGTTTGATAGTTTAAAATAACTCGCTCGATTTGCTTCTCCATTAAACTATCTTCAATCTGATTCCATATACCTGCCCAAAGACCGGTTACTACTAAAATATTTGCATTAAGCTCAATAATATTTTCCCCGGGTTGATCGAAAAGGATATCGATTTTTCTTCCTAAGCTGATGACTTTTTGAACCGTTTCCCCGGCTTCCGCACCGAAATGCATAAACTGTTTCATTTTTTGATAATTTACCAAGAAATTGCTTAAGTTCCGACTAATATCACGCTCAAGTACAGTCTGGGCTTGATGGCCAACACGGGTTACTGATAAAAAGGGGCTTACTGCAGGCCTCTTTCCTTCGTTGTAGAGATCTATATCGAAAAAAATATGCCCGTCAGTCATTGACATGAGATTGGTTTGAATATAACCCGAAATGTCTCCCAATATGGATTCTGCAACCGGCAGAGCACTTATCGAACCTCGTTTAAAGTTGCCTGCCCGTTCAATTAGCCTTGCATGCGCGTAAAACACGTCACCCGGATAAGAGTTTCTGCCGGGGAATCTTTTTGCCAAAAGTGAAATCTCTCTATAAAATTTCGCATGCGTAGTCATCTCATCCAGAATTAGCAAAACATCCATGCCGTTGTCTCTAAAATGCTCGGCGATCGTCATTGCCGTGTAGGGTGTTAAGAAAATTAAACCCGCGGGATCGAACGAGCTTGTGGCAACAACCACGCATTTATCTCTTATGCCATTTGCTTCTATAAATTCCTGGCGTTTTTTGATCTCCAAAAGCCTCTGCCCGATAACCGCATATATGCAGATTGTTCCCCGACGCGCTTGGGATAATAGTGTTTGAAGTAAAAATTCTGTTTTTCCGGTTTTTCGGTCACCTATTACAAGCTGTCTTTGGCCTTTCGCCAGTGGAATTACAAGATCGATTAACGTCACCCCAGTTTCCAGCGGTTTTTCGACTTGCTTCCTGCCGATTATTCCGTGCGGCGGTGTATCGATAGGTTTGGGAAATACATTAGTTAGTTTTTTCGATGTGTCCAAAGGTCTACCCAAAGGATCGATTGCTCTGCCAAGACAACCATCACCCACAGAAACCTGAAGAAGTTCATCAGTCCGGGCAACTTTATCACCTACTTTTAAATTTCCGCTGGTCAGGATCAAAATTTCTACATTCTCCTTATTTAGAGAAATTATTTCCCCGATGTCACCTGACTCAAAAATCACTACCTCGTTAGGTCTAGCCTTTGGCAAACCGGACGCAAAAACAATCGAGTGCATGACTTCCTCGACGAAACCAATCTCTCCGATTTTATCAAGATATGTATCAAAATCTGTCATATATACATTTATGGTGTGACATTAAGGCTTGATTTTTTATTCGTGCATTCGCGAAAACCGTATGCTATTAGCATACAGATGAAGCGAACGCAAAGAGTCAAACCTGTCTAGCGCAAAGCGCTAGAATACCGATGGCTTTTAGTCCTCGGTAGTTTATTACTTCCCTCCAATACTTTCAAAAACATGGCACGGCTCTGGCTAAAGTTCTTCTCAAAAATCCTGCGGAACGAATAGTCGGCATATAGTCCTTTATAGTGAAGAATTAATCCTCCGATAATAGACGAGTCAAAGCCGATATCCAGAATGACATATTTGCCAACCATAGTACATATTATTTGATGAATCTTTTGCAAGAAGTAATCAGAAGGTTCAAAAGCCAGTGTTATAAAAACTTTATCTAACCCTGCCATTCGCTTTTCAAGACCTTCTAAATAGTCGCTCCATGACATGCCTGCTCTCTCCATTTCCAAAGCCATCTCTTTTGCCACCCAAGATCTTATTTTGTTATTTAAGACGTTATTTATTACCTCGCCTTTATCTTCGTAAAGAGAGTTTTGAAGCAAAACAATTTCGGAAGATAGTTGATCTAATTCCCAACCGGTTCTTATTTTTTGAAAAAGTCCTTCGTACATATTTATTTTGGTTGCGGCACCGCCGATTCCGCTTTAACAGGTTGACTGTTATTATCATTAACCTCCTCACCAGATGAAAACATATGATGGGCTTTCGCTTCTTCTAATGCCCTTAAGACAAGTTTTTCGTGCTCCTCCTGGTTAATCTCACGTCCCAACACTTCTTTGGATACTTCCTGCAGAATATCAATAATGTTCTCATCCACTTGATTCAGCCTTACATTCTTGTAGTTATTGACCTCCTGAGAGGCTTGTTGATATGCCGATTCGATTGTTTGTCTTGCATCGTCACGCGCTTTTGTCAATTCCTGAAGTAGTGCATTTTTAATACTTGACACCTCGCTAGTCAGGGCTCCTTTAATTCCTTCGGGGACAGTTTCCAGTATTTTTCGCGTTGTTGCTGATACATTTTTCGTCATTTCGTTAAAACTATTTAAAAACTCCTGGGATAGCTTTTGTGACTCCGTGGCCAAAGCTGAAGTTTGAGTCTGGGTAAAAACTTGGGTATGTCTGATAATTTCGGCAGCCTTGGCACCGGCATCATTAATGATATTTTGAGCTTGAAGTACGGTTTTTTGCATCTCTTCGCCAACTAATGGAGCAGGCTGGTCTTTTTTATCTTTCTCGAATCTGGTAAATTTTTCAACCAATCTGATATAAAGTAAAACCATAGCAATCAGAAGCAGTATCAATGCAACTACTACAACTACAGTTATATAAAATAAACTCGATTCAATCATAAAAGTTAAATTAACAAGTTATTACCCGTCATTTCATCTGGCTTTTCAATGCCCATTAGATTTAAGATAGTCGGTGCAATGTCCGATAACGCACCAGTTTTTAGCTTTTTGACTTGGCAATAAAATTGTTTTCCGACAACAATTAATGGAACCGGATTAGTCGAGTGATCCGTATTTATCAAACCCTGACTGCTGGTTATATAAAAGCTTGACTTCGGAAAACTCAGAAGTTCCTCGGCGTTACCGTGGTCGGCAGTAATAAAAAGCACTCCTTCGCTTGCTAAAACACCTTCGACTATTCGCTTCAGATATTGGTCGACACATTCGATAGCTTTTATTGTCGCTTTTAAATTACCGCTATGAGCAACCATGTCGGGATTGGCAATATTAACAACGAAAAAACTATAAGTACCGCGTTTTACTACTTTTAATAATTCTGAAGTTAGCTTAGGCAGCGACATTTCAGGTTTTAGATCATAAGTCGCAACTTTAGGAGAAGGCACAATTAAGTCTTCTTCTCCCTCTACTTTCTCCTCCCGCAGCCCATTGAAATAATATTTGACGAATCTTTCTTTCTCGGACTCTGCCATATGTATCTGTTTAACTCCCTTTTCTGACAAGACAACGCTTAATGGTTTTACCACTGCTTCAGGCTTGAATACAATTCCGGAAACCGGAAGGTTCTTTTGATATTCCGCCATCGTCACAAAAAATAAATTTTTGACAACTTTTTCGCGCTTAAAAGTGTTTCCGATTTCAATAAGTCCTACTTCTTTGCTGATTCCCGGATCATAACCGAAATCAAAAGATTTCAAGTTTTCGAAATCCGGTAAAATGAATGCCATGCTCAACTCTTTTGCGCGATCGTTTCTGAAATTAAAAAAAATTGCGGCATCTCCATTATCAACGGTTGCAATCGGCCGACCTTGTTTCAGAATGACCGTCGGTTCAATAAATTCATCTGTTTGGCCTTTTGAATATGCGTATTTAATTGCTGAGGTGGCACTATCCGCATATACACCTTTGCCCAAGACCATAGCTTTATACGCTTTTTCTATCCTATCCCACCTTCGATCCCGGTCCATGGCAAAATACCGACCCGATATAGAAGCGATATTACCCAGCCTTGATTGAATTAAAAAATCTGCAAGTTTTTGTATTACCTCGATTGATTCATTAGGCGGCGAGTCTCGGCCGTCAGTGAACAAATGAAGGAATACATTGGAAATATCCTCTTTTTTGCAAAACTGCAAAAGCCCATAAAGATGATCCATTGAAGAGTGTACATTTCCTGATCCAATAAGACCTATTATGTTCAATTTAGAGGCGTTTACTTTGACATGATTCATCGCCCTCAGAAGAACACTTCAGTATTACCCACTTCGTTTGCCGGTAGCCCGACAGACTCGCCCGATGCAATGAGCGAAGTGTTCGGATAGCTCGAGAGTAATTTTTGATAAAATGGCGTTTTGGCTTGACCTATCGCATTTCCGTGCGATGCGGGAGCAATGCCAAAACCGTCCATAATTAATAGGACTAGAGCATTATTTACACTTTTTTTCTTGGTAAAAGGCAGGTTAAACATAATTAATATAAGTCTTATGGGACGTATAAGACTTAAAGAATAAGTATTAAATAAGCAATCCCGAGTCCGACCAGCACTATAACAATCGTTAACACAATATTAAGAAGTACTGTTAACTGTATCACTTTCTTAGCTAAAGGATTTCTTCCAATTGCCTCAATACCTGTTCTTGATGACCGACCGAAGTAAATCATCCCCAGCGCGAATGAGATAATAACCATCAAAACCGCAAGAATATATCTTAAAGATTCCAAAGGCTCAAAAAGTGGAACCGCCAAACCTTTCCTAATAAATTGCAGAAGATTCGACCCGG
>CAYREZ010000009.1:17208-20126 GCA_964423565.1 uncultured Gammaproteobacteria bacterium
ACCTGGGCCTGTCAATCCTGAGGCTGGATGAATATTTAACGTTACTTGAATACTGCCAACGTCGGTTTGACTCTGAGATGAAAAAGCCTCCATAGCAACACCTAATACATACCCGTTTCGTGTAGCTTTCTTGCCGATTCCGATATTTTCTGATGATGTTACAAAATCTCCTTCTTCGATATTTCCGCCGGAAGAATTTACCCTTAAGGTCGCGACTCCGGATGTGAGGACGGGTTGAGTATTTTCTAATTCTGAATCTTCTAAAATAACTGAGGCATTCTTGCTTACAACTCCGTACATACTTGGATCATATTCCCCAATACATCTTGTAAATCCGTCTTCGTAAGAACAGATAATATCGCCATCTTGGATATCAGATTCTGATAATGGTATCGAAATAGCAAAACCGGATGAGTTTACTTGGGCAAAAATAGTACTTTTTGCAATTAAATAGATTGATAAAAATGTTATTATAATGGCTAATGTTTTTAGCTTCGGTTGCATAGTTTTGATAAGTTTTATTTGCGTCAAATGTTTAATGAATTGAACTATCTGATATTAATCCTAAGCCTATTAAATATAAAAATCAATAGCCTTTGAACAGCCTTTTTGATTAATTACTTATTTCTTCAGAAAATTAGATAATTACTCGGATGAAAAAAAGACCTTCTGCACAGTATGGGCATAATTTCCTTTACGTTCTATATTTACCACCTAATAAAAGATTATACTAAGCTTTCTAGATTAGGTTCAGAGGATCTTTTACTCCAATTTTAACGCAATAGCCATTACTTAAGTAATAAGTCACATTAAATTGCACAAATAAAGTTAGATATTTAGTTTAAAGATAAAAACTACAAAATATACCTCTATACTATATATTCCGCTCTTATACCGCATGCACTTGATTCTAAGTATATATAGCCTCGTGCAGTTATTATGCGGTATTTTTACAAGATATTAATTATTAATAATTTATTTATATGAATTTGATTAGGTGCATTTTCTATATAATCAGGCTTGGAAACTAGTACTTTATCGAATCTATAAACTGGTTTCAAAACTTGTACAGATAACCTAGCGTGAGCACTCAAAACAAGCCTGAAATGCGGGTTTTAAAGCGGTTTCTATGTCCCATTATCTATAATTGAAGCTACAATTGTTTTATATATTTACTTATCAGTTCTAACATACTATATATAAAAACCCCTTGACACACGATTAAAAACCTGCGTTAATAAATTAGACACATTAAAGCTAGATGTCCAATATCATTGTCCAATATTTAATGTCATAAAATGTCCACTGCCAAAATGCCCAATAAAAATAACCTACTTACAATCAGCCAAGCTGCTAAACTTCTCAGGATATCTGAAAAAACACTAAGAAGGTGGGAAGCAAAAGGTAAATTAATTCCCATAAAAACAAAAGGATCCCATCGACGATATTCTTTAAACCAAATCAGGCAGGTAAGAGCTAAAAAGACTAAATTTAATTTTGAAGAACCACTTTTATCCAATAACAGTTCTCAGAAAGATACTCCTTTATCGCTGCAAACGAAAGTAATTCAAGAGATCCCAGACAACTCTAACGTAGACTCTATGCTTAAACCGAAAGCAACTGTTTCTTCAGATGCAGCAAATGCTAGCTTGTCATTCGTCTATAAAAATCTCCCGCGCTCCCCTAAAAAAATTCTTTACACAAGTCTACTTATGCTTACACTTGTTTCCGTTTTCTTAGGTATCGCAAAAGTTAACTCTAATGAGTCTAGATTTCTAAACTCAAAAATCGTTGCTATAATTAAAAACAAAGTACAATCTTCTATATCAATTCCTTCGAAATATGAGAGCGACGAAATAATCTCCTTAAGAAAAGAAATCGGAAGTAAAAACATTGAGCCTCTTGAAAAAGTATTGGCTGCAACTTCATTTAACAGCGTAAATTTTAATGTAAATGTTGAAAGTAATTTTAAAGAAAAATCAACTTTTGCCAACGAAATTGCGGCAAACGGTGGACTCCTAACTACTACTAGCTCCAGTTTTGATCTTCTTAATACCGAAGCGATTGTACTAAATATTGGCGGCAGCGCAAATGACATTAATATTGGGTCAAATACGGGAACGACGACTATAAATAACACGCTCGAGGTTGGGGGAAATACAATAATCAGTCCGGGCGACCTACTTATTGATCCCGGCGGCGGATTATCAGTCGGAACAGGTACTCCCGGCAACGTCGACCTGGCAAACGACGATTTTTTTATTTCAGGCGATCTGGAAGTAGACGGAGTCAGCTACATCCCTACCCTCAATATTAACGGTGACCAAGTAACGGATATCACAGGAACCGGACTCTTGGTTTCAGGCGGAGCACTGCAGACAACACTCGGCACGTCAATAGAGTCTTCAGAAATTTCTGATAGCACAATAGCAGAAACAGATCTAAATGCATCAAACACTCCTTCAAATACTCAAATACTGTCATATAATTCGTCAACGGGTGGTTTTACCTGGATAGCTTCAGCATCCGATCTTTGGACCGATGGAGGAACGATTACATATTTGACCAGCACAACTGATGACTTGGCTTTCGGCGGGACCACTTCCTCAGCCTCATTTTTCTTTGACGTTTCCACAGGAGATCTGACAATAACCGGCGATCTTGCGGTCAATGGCGATACAATTACAGCCGATGGCGCTACTCTGACAATTAATGCCGGAGGTTCGGTAGATATTCAGGATTCACTCACGGTCGATTCTCTAACTACCGATACCGGAGGCGTAACAATTACCTCGGGTCAGGATCTAACAATAGGTACGATTGGTTTAAATGATAATACCGGAGGCGCGGGAAGTTCCGGTGCAAGTCTGGTCGGAGTATTTCCGGAATTTGCTAATTCCGCATCAACTAATGTACAA
>CAYREZ010000010.1:0-3840 GCA_964423565.1 uncultured Gammaproteobacteria bacterium
TACGAGCGGGGTTTCCTTTTCTAAAAAAGGATGACATATCAGGTTCGATTCATCCCCGAGCTAACGCTCGGGGTTTTCTCGAAACTGTTATAATAACTGTTATAATTTTTCGGGATTGATTCTAAGAATTTTATCGTCGCCGGGCTTTACATTACCCCGCCCGTCACGGTTACTTGTCGTCACGTAAAGCATGCCGTCAGGTCCGAGAATCACCTCGCGTAACCTGCCATATTCGCCTTTAAAATAAGTTTTCAAATTATATGTTCCGTTCGAAACCGTTACCTGGTAAAGCGATTGCCCTCGAAGTCCTGCGAAGTAAAACTTGCCGTTCGCAAAGGCTAATCCAGCTGGTGCCCAAGTATCGGATCTTCCTGATTCAATTAGCGGGGTTATCATGTCGGGTTTTGTTTGAGTTCCCCGAATCTCAGGCCAACCGTAATTTTTCCCTATCTCGATACGATTAAACTCGTCATTTCCGGTTTCGAGCCCGGATGGCCCATGTTCGGTTTCCCAAAGACCTCCGTTATCATCCCAAGTTATTCCTTGGGGATTTCTATGGCCATATGAATAGACTCTATTGCCGAATGGATTACCCTGAGCCGGACTGCCATCATCCGTTACGCGCAAAATTTTTCCTGACAATGAACCTTTATCTTGTGCGCTGGAAGGATTCTGGGCATCTCCTGTTGTGATATAAAGTAATTTATCAGGTCCAAATTTGATCCTCCCCCCATCGTGATTAGAAGCACCGGGAATTTCGTCAACTATGATCTGTTCATTGCTTAAACTCCGATCTTTATAAGTCATTCTTCCAACGCGATTTAATGTATTCCCTTCACTACACGCATAAGTGTAGTACAGATAGAGAAAGCCATTACTTGCGAAGTCCGGATGAAGGGTAATTCCCTGCAACCCTCCTTCCCCTATCTCTTTTGCTGAAGAAATCTCTGCTACAGGACTATCTTGAAGCACGCCATCCTTACTTACCAATCTCACTGTCCCTTTCCTTTCAGTCACCAGCAAGTTTCCATCGGCTAAAAACGCTATTGCCCAAGGTGTATCCAAACCTTGGCTAAAAATACTAATTAAAGGAAACTCGACTGTCTCTTTAGGGGGTTCAGATTGTTGTGGAACAACGGAATTCCCAATTTCACTCTCTTTCGTCTCAGTATTGTCGGTTCTACCCAACCCTCTAAACACTATTAATGCAATAAATAAGATGAAAATTAAAACCAAAATTAATATTAAAGTAAATCCTTTGCGCATAATAATTTTATATTTGTTATCTTATGGTAAACTGATTTTCAAGAGACATAAATTAGAATGAAAAAGACTAAGCAAAGTCAGTATCGTATTATAAACAAAGAATATCATATTTATGCGCCAAAAGAAAAAGTCTGGGACGCATTGATAAATCCAAATATCATTGAGAAATGGGGTGCAGGAAAAGCTAAAATGAGCGGAAAGGTTGGGAGTAAATTTTCACTTTGGGATGGGGAAATACACGGAACAAATTTGGAGGTAATCCCGCAAAAAAAGTTAGTCCAGGAATGGTATTCAAGTGATGATCCCAATCAGGAAACAAAAGTAACTTTTACATTAACCCATAAAGACGCTTGCACTACACTTTATTTGAAACACGAAAATGTGTCTGCAGTAAATTTCGATTCCATAGATAGCGGATGGGACAATTACTATTTAGGGGAAATCAAACGACTTTTGGACACATAATAATTATTTCAGATTACCTTTAAAAAATTCTACTGTTTTTTGCATAGCTTGGGAAAATGTTGATCCTGTCAAATTATGACCACCTGAGGAGTATTCATTAAGCTCGTGCAATATTGAAGTTTGATTTAATATTTCATTAAGATTTCTGCTGTACTCGATACTAACAACTTTATCATCAAGCGCATGGTTTAACTGCAAAGCACCTGTTACATCCCCGAGATAGTTCGTAGCAGGAACCTGTTTCCAGAACCAATGATTTGGATCAAAGTTTCCGTATGCATCTCGTAGTTCCTGGCGCTTTCTGGCACGCTCAGAATTTGCCGGCGGGGGCCTGTAACTGGCATCTTCTATCATATACTCTTGCAAATCAGAATATGTATACCCGGCACCTGCCCAAATAACTGCGGCGGGAACGTTTTTCTTTACCGAAAAACTCCTGAGAATTACATTACCCGCCATGCTGTGACCCCAAAGTCCTATTGCTTTTGAATTCACATAATCTAATGACTCTAATGCGCTATAAGCATTTAACGTGTCAATTACATAATCTCCTGAGTAGTATCCACCCCCAGGCTCACCTGCCGAATCGCCATGACCTCGAAGGTCAATCTTAAATACGACGAAGCCGTTTCTGGCAAGGTAGTCAACATAAGAAACATAATTTACGAGAGTTTTATATTCGTCAGGGGAAATATAACCGTGAATGAAGATAATTGCCGGAAATCCCCCATCAGGCATACTAGCTTTAGGTTTTGTCAACAGACCGTTAATAACTAAACCGTCGGAGTCATAGCTTGCAATATATGAAGTGTAATTCGCATTCTCAGAAACCGATTCCATTCTTGAAATATTGCTTTTATATTGCCTATTTCGTAAATGCGGAATTGTCATTTCTTGAAATGGGAAGCTCGTCGAACCGGTTGAACTTTGATCCGGAGTTACAGTAGTCGAAGACGAACTAATTTCATTCAAGGATTTAGACGCAATCTCACTAAATGAATCATCCCCAAACCTAGCATTACTTTTGGCTAAGTAAAATGCCACGCTAAACGAAACTATAAAAGCTATGCTGACCAAGACTACTAAAAACACTAAGCCCTCGCTGTATTTAGAATTTTTACGCTCCATTATTTATATATCAAACCAACGTGAAGCCTCCCCAAGCATGGAAGCTTGGGGCATCTTTTCAAGATACCGCCTTCGGCGGAAGGCTCCTAGCCTAGGTTCATTCATCCCCGAGTGCGGAGACTCGGGGAATTCTGAATCCAGTCTTAAAGATTTGAAAGCGACTCTTTTGCATCTAAAAAGTTAATATTATATTGTAACGCTTTATCGAATTCTGACTTTGCCAAATCATAACTTCCCTTTTCCAAATATATTTCTCCTCTGATTTGATATAACTCCGAAAAAGCTCGATTACCATTTTCAAAAATATGTTCGGAAATTTGAAAAACTCGATCGTAATTACCTAATTGTTGGTATGCCAAAATTGGTTCAATTTGATACCAGAGCATTCTCTTCGGGAGGTTTTCCTCAACATCTTCATACATTAACACTGAATTCTTATAATCGCTCAAGTGATAATAAGCGGCTGACATATTAAACCGCGGATAAACGTTTGCATCATCCAATTCAGATTCTATTTTGGCGCGTTCCAATGAATTTACCCAGGCAACACTTTCTTCAACCTCCGATCCTAAAATTGCTTCGACTAAGTCCTTCTGCTCATTTTTATAAACAATCACATAAGCATAATTAAAAGGCTGCCACATTGATAAAAAGTCGTAATAAGAAATTTTCTTGTTTGGACCTTCATACGAATCGTCCTGTATGATTACTTTTCGGGTTTCATCAAAACCTCTAACAACTCTAAAGTGCCCAATATCCTCATTAACATGCAGCCATGTTTTTACAACAACAGGAATTCCATTCACGGTAAACTTTTTTATAAGGTCAATATCACCATTAACCCGTCCTATTGCTTCAAACCCGTATTTTTTCGCCCAATCTACAAATTCGTAGGTAAAAATTGTCTTATCGTCGTTGTCTCCTTTCTGGTTTTGGTATGGTCGCATCTTGTCTGCCAACTCGGATTGCGTAACATTTTTT
>CAYREZ010000010.1:3850-17086 GCA_964423565.1 uncultured Gammaproteobacteria bacterium
AAATTCGTAGGTAAAAATAGTCTTATGTCATTATCTCCGCTTACAACTTGGTAAGGTCGCATTAAATCGCCTAACTCTTTTTGTGAGATATCTTTACCGTAATAAGACATTATCATTGATAAAGTTGCAGGACCGCAGTTATTGAATGTCTGATATACGTGTTTCGGATTATCCAGAAGTATATAATTACCCGGGTCTTTTAGTATTACGTGTTTTTCTTCCGGTTCCTGTTTGCGTGCTCTATCATCTGTACTTTGTTCTATATTCTGTGCAAACTTGGTTTCAATAGGGGGTCTTTTATTTTTAGACCAAAAGAATAAACCTGTTCCGATCAATATTAATATAAATAATAGCGCACCAATAACTTTAATTTTCATAATTACTAAATTATATCTAATGAAATCAATTTAATGTTAAGGACTAGGAAAAATTGTCATAGACGGAGTCGAAACGAAAGTATATGAGGATGATACTGTAATAGTCCCGGCCGGATCGCAGTATAATATTTTTTTAAGGCATGCAGTTGGGCCAAATATAGCGTTTGCCGATCGATAACATATAAGCAGCAGTTTGTGTAGCTTCTTCCGCGTTAAAACGAAGGTGAGGATCATTATCCTCTCCCATCGGTATTCTATTATTTTTCCAGGTAATAGTAGAAAACTGAAATAAACCAGCATAGTCCCCGTTCACGCTTCCGGCATTAAAACCTGACTCGCAAACAGCAATATGCCTCAATACGTTCGGATCAACTCCATATTGTCCGGCAAACCTTTCAATAAAAGCATGTATTTCCTGGGAAGAAAATTGCGGCTGCGGAATAGAAATTGGAGTGGGCGTTAAAGTGGGTTCCGCAGTTGGTGACAATTTTATTGTTGGAGTTGGTGATGATGTAGGAATTAAAGTGGGAGTTGCTGTGAGCGTAATTGTGGGATTTATTCCCGAAGTTGGCGTTACCCTTACTATGATTCCTAATACATTACCGTTTGAGTTACGATCATATAACCACGAAATAAAAAATCCCGATAGAAATATCGCCACCGACCCAAGCAAAATTGTTAAACTCCGCATATAAAAACCTATTATATCAAGTAATTCCCCCAACACTTCCTCATTGAATTTGAATATTCATAACTTTAAAATCAATAGATACAAAATATCGGGAATATTTTTAAAACAAACAAGTTATTAAGATGACGAAATATAAGGACTATTTTGAAAAAATGCTGCGGGAAAATAAGGATTCATTTGATACCTTTAGAAAAGTACATATGGATTATTCGCTCGACCAACAAAAGTTTCAGGCGCTATTTAACGAAGAAGGAGGAAAAATCCAAAAAATACTAAGGGAATACGAAAATCGACTTTGTGCTAATACCGAACGCGGCATATACAACCGATATTCAACTAACCTCTCAGAAAAATTTCAAAATGAAGTAAGAAAACACTTTCCCTTAATTGACCGTATCGGTATCGTAATCGAAAAATTTTCGCTAAAAAAACTTCTCTAATTAAATAGTCCTATTTTGGTTCAATTTCAAGAATTACGGCAGTATTCGGTTCCATAAATTGTGATGTGTCCCAATTGTCCGAGGTTATACTGACTTCGCTTTCAACTATTTTGCCCCTGAAACCAATCCTTCTTATTATAAAATCTTTATAAGGGATTTTGACAAAATGCACCGGCACATTCTCAAAATGTTTACCGTTTGGGTCATAATTTGCAATTAAAAGTCTTATAACTCCGGCCCGGGTCGTTGCAATTGATTTTACCCATGTACCCTGACCGAAAACCGGAAATACATTACCCTTTAGTTTATTTAAAAATAAAATTGATTCGTACCTCGGTTTCTTTACTGGAGATCCAAATTTTTCGTGCGTAAGTATACCCCATCTCCCCCAATATTTTTTATCGCCGGGGCCGTCTTTTACCTCAAAATGGAAAACCTTATCAAGCTTTTGGAAAAGTAAAGCATTACCGGCAATATTATGAATGGCTGAGATCACCTCATCGTTATCTTTATTAACTTCACTATCGTAGCCGTATTCGGAAATGATTAACTCGATATCATTATAATCCGGATAGTTTTGCAACCATTCTTTTATTTTAACCATGCTATCCTCAAACGCATTAACGTCTTTGTCATATTTATGCCATGAATAGAAATCCAACCGCACACCATATCTTGTTATGAAATCAATAAACCCGGTTAGCCACTCTTTATTTACGGATGCAACGGCTGGTCCGCCAATTTTAAAAGGGTAAACGTCCTGAGTCTCATCGGCCCCTTCAACGGCATATTTGTAAAGCATAAGGTAATTCTTCTCACCGAACAGTTCAAACTTACCAAAAAGATCGGGCTCATTCCAAACCTCATAATATACACCCTCGATTGCTAACCCGTTCTTGCCGCTTATGTGGTTTATGGTTTGTTCGACTACTTCTTTCCACAAACTCCAATCCTTTGGAATGTCAACCTCGCTCCCTGAGGAAATAACAGACGGCATGTATGAAAGCGATATAAATGGTATTGCACCGGATTGGGTTATTGCCGAAATTTCCCGATCCAAACCTATCCAGTTAAATTCTAAGCCTCCGTCCGGCTTCATTCTTACGGTATTATAAAAATCGTAAATATGGTCAACTCTTATGTAGGTTGGCTCCAAGAGCCTCATTTCAGTTATTACCTCTGTCAACATACCATCCTTTTCCTCTCCTCCTTGGGAAAAATTTGACCAAGGGTACGAATTTACAGCAACCTGTGAAGACAGATTTACTGTCAGGTTTGCTTTTGATCCGAAGAGACCGAAATATGCCTTATTAAAGAATGATGTTTCCCGTCCCAGAAGAAATACAGATAAAGGAAGACCTAAAGTAAGTACTATAAGCATAATAACACTGTAAAGTTTAGGCTTCATACTTTATTGTATAAACTTCACTGATCTTGCGCCAGTAGGTCTTGCTGATCTCGAGATTTTTACTTTCCTTGGAAGTTAATGCTAAAGTCCAGCTTCGGTGGATTTAAAGAAGTTTCTCGGATATTAGTCGAGGCAATCTCTTTTTCCAAGATATTTAAACTCTCCTCAAAGGCTAAAATTTCGGCGTCTTCGGCATAAACTGATGGCTTGTATGGTTGAAATTCAATATTGGTGGGCGTGGGACCAGTAACTTGGCTTATATTTCTTTTGTTGGAGGTACCATCTCCTACATTTCTGAAAAGCATTACTCCTAAATAAATTAGGATTAAAAGGACCACGCCGGTAATAAATCCTTTCAAAATTTTTATGATGAAATCTGCGCCATTTGCTCTCTTGAAGGCGTTAGAAGCTGCATACTTTATCTCGGAACCTTGTTCGATTTTTGGTGTTACTTTCTTCGATACGCCTACGCCTACTTTTGATATTACTTTCTTAAGTTTTTCAATATCTTTTTTGACACTATCTTCACTGGGTTCAATCACAGGTTTGCCTTTACTGTCAAATTTTATTTCAGCTCCCTCCTGGGATAAATCAGATTTTTCAGCACCAATAGCATTGCTGGTGACATGGGCTACCGCGTTCCTCTTGATTTTATTGGAAAACAGCTTCGACAATTTGGAAAATGCTCCTGTTAAATTTAATCCTTGTGATGATGTTGAGTCTTGTATGTTATTCATTGTTGCTTAGCTAATTTTCAGCAATTTTTATTTCTCTTATTAATTCTTTTAAAAACGAGGTTGCATCCTTTAGATATTGTTGGGATTGTGTCAAATCTTCTACAGTTTTATTATAAAGATTAACCGGATCACCCTTTCCTTCAGCAATAAAATTAATTTGATCTTCCGCGCTCCCGGATTTTTCCTCCCCTCTTACTACCAAATTCTGGCTTTCAAGAAGCCATCTGTCGAAAACCTGAAATTTTTGACCCGAAAAAGAATAACCTTCTCGTGTATCGGTTTTGATTGTCTCCAGTTTAGCTTGGATTTTTGAAGTTATATCTTTTACCCTATCGTGAAATTCCACTACCCTGCCATAAGGAACATTGGCTAGAATTTCGTAAACCAGATTGCTGGTGGTTTTAAACCTGTCTTTTGCTTTATTAGAATCTCTAACCACTTCATCCAGTGTTCCCGCACTTGATAAAATCATTTTATGGTCCTCATACCAATCTATTTCCTCTGAAATTTTCAAAAGCAGCGTCTCTCTTCTGGGCTCGCTTACCCCTTTAGCTATAGCCAATCTTTCTTTCAGAACTGTCAGGTGTAAAATTACTACCTCATCCCGTATCTGTAGAAATTTTATTGCTGCGCTTCTTGCGTCGGACTGAGATTTCTGGGTCTGGAAGCGTAAATATTGGGATCGTGCCAGAATATATTCGTTTCTGGCTTTTTCGTAATCTTCAAGCTTCAATGAATAATTTTTGTAGGCTTCCTCATACGCTTTAGTATCTTCCTGAGCTTTTGCATGAGTAACAAAGACCGAAAAGATAATAAATATCAAAGCAATTAATAGACCACGCTTTTTCATAATAACCCCTACCTATTAATTTACAACAGTAGATGCCCCGTAGCAATAAAGCGGTAACATTTTCTAACCCAAATTAATAACTTACTTTTATTTTGCCTCCCCCGTAGGTAATTTCGAACGAGTTCAAAGATTTTAATTGAACTTTGTAAAGATTTCTTCCCCGCCAAAAAGGAAGATTGCCTGAGGATAGCTGTTTGAAATTTACATTATTCTCAGTTGTTATCTCACTATAATCAACCGCAATTTTGTTTGTATCGTCGTATAGCCTCGCAAATGCTTTACCGTTGCCGTGAGCAACTTTAAGAGACGCTTCCCAGGAAACTTTGGCGCTTTTGCCATAATCCCTTTCCAAATCTATATAAACTCCTGAGTCGGGCACGTCCACCCAGTCAGTTGATGTTACTATAGTCGACGAACCCATCGGAATATAGGTTGTTTTGACAGAAGTATCCTGCACGTATTTAACCACCTCTTGCTTTGTCGCGGAAAGGGTTGCTATTGCTTCTGAAATTGCTTCATCGATATTTTCTTCACATACCAAATCGCAGGTATTGGGATTTTCAACGGTTGTTTGCTCAGATTTGAAATTTGAAGTGAATCCTTCCTCCTTCTGCAAAGTTTCTTTTTTTGCTGCGCTTAACCTATAAACTGACAATCCCAAGACTGAAATTGAACAGACATAAAAAATGTTTAACAAAATTAAAGCAAGTTTTCTCATTGGGCAGAAATATTAATTATTTTTCCTGATCACGGGACCGTTTGCGCTATCTATCAGATAAAAACCCTCTTTTTCTAAATCTTTGCGAATTTTATCCGCCTCTTCGAATTTATTTTCGCTTCGGAGCTTTTCCCGCGTTTCAATTAACTTGTTGACTTCTTTTGTAATTTGTAATTTGGGATTTGTTATTTCCGCAAAGCGAAAACCTAAGACTTCATCAAAATTAATGGCTAAATCGTATTTATCTTCGGAAGGGATGTTGCTTTTTATTACTTCCCAAAGTATTGCGATTGCCTTGGGCATATCCATATCATCATTTATCGCTTCTAAAAACTTTTTATTATAAATATCCACTTTATCTCCTTTTTCCATGGATAACATTGTTCTTTGCCGCAAACTTAATAACGAAACCATGTGTTCTCTTAGTTTATTTAAAGCTGTTTGAGCAGATTTGAGAGAGTCCCAAGTGAAATTAAGTGTATCGCGATAGTTTGATGTCAAGTAAAGGTATCTCAAAGCTAAAGGATCGTAACCTTTATTTTCAATATCGGCAAGTGTAAAAACATTGCCCAAGCTCTTGCCCATCCGCTTCCCATCAACTTTCAAAAAAGTCCCATGAATCCAATATTTTACAAACTGCTTTCCAGTAACGCTTTCGGCTTGTGCAATCTCATTAGGATGATGGGTCGAGCGCAAATCTTCACCTCCGATATGAATACCAAAACTTTCCCCCAAGTACTTCATACTCATTGCCGAGCACTCTATATGCCAACCCGGAAATCCTAAGCCCCAAGGGCTTTCCCACTCCATTTGCCGTTTATGTGAAGTCTTGTCGGAAGATGCATTAAAATTACGGCCCTTTGGATAACTGAATTTCCATAAAGCAAAGTCTCTTGGATTTTTCTTTTCCGGGTTTTCCTCAACACGCACCCCTGAGGCAATAACATCCAGAGTCGATAGTTCCCCGTATTTTTTACCAGATTTCTTCTCGAATAACTCCGTATCGAAATAAATGCCGTCCGAGATTTTATAAGCAAAACCCCGATCTTCAATTTCCTTAATAAGCTCTATCTGCTCTTTTATGTGGTCGGTTGCTTTGACAAAAAGTCGAGGTTTGGTCAAATTCAGCTTTTCATAATCAGACAAAAATATATCCGTATAATATTTCGCAACATCCCAAGCCGTTTTTCCCTCACTTCTTGCAGCCTTTTCTATTCGATCCTCGCCAATATCTGCATTGCCTAAATTGTCGCCGGTTAAATGGCCCACATCAGTAATGTTCATAATGAAGTCAACTTGATAGCCGTTAAAAGTAAGTACTCTGTATAAAATATCGGTTAAAAGATAGGTTCTAAAGTTACCTATCGAAACAAACTGATAGACTGTGGGGCCGCAGCTATACATGCCGACATGTGGGGGGTTAACTGCAGTAAAGTTTTCTTTTTTCCGAGACAGCGAATTGGTCAAGTACATTTCAGACATGATATTACTATTTTATTGCATTTCTCAAACGAAAACCACATGGTTTAGCTTGGTAAGCGAAGCTTAAATAATCGAAGGCTAAATTCACTTTTTACCACTATCCAACTCTGCCGTGCCTTTGGCTTTTTTCGGGCCAAAAAAAGGTATTCCAATTCTTCTTTTAGATTTAGTATTAGAAAAAGGAGGCGGTTTAAAATTAGACTGGATTCCGCTTGAAGAAGGATTGGTAGTAAGTGGATAGGGTGATTGCTGTTTTAGTCTTTCAAGTCTTTCTTTTTCTTGAATTTCTTTCAGCTCTTTTTGTAAATAATCAAGACTTTTCGGTCCGACTTCCTCCTTCCCTGATTTCAGGTCTGATTTTTGCTGCATAGCCTCGACAATCGGAGATGTTTGCGAACCAACATTAATCCCGGAGGCTTCATTAACTGTTGACTCGGGTATCGTACGTGTAATTTCCCTGCCAACATCACGACCCACTTGTTTCGCTTCATCCAAAATAGCTTGTTTAGTTTTTTTTAAAATTAGGTTAGTCATATACAGCGTCACATTTCCCTTCTTCCGTCATAGGCTTGGGTCAGTGTAACTGAGTCGGCATATTCCAAGTCCGCTCCCGTCGGAATTCCCATTCCCAACCTTGTAATTTTAAAATTTGGACTATGAATCTTAAGTTTCTTACTGATATACATCGCTGTTGCGTCTCCCTCCATAGTCGGGTTCGTTGCTATTATAATTTCGTGGTCTAACTTATCTTCATACTCTCCGTTGCTTTGGCTAAACCGATCCATTAGTTCCTTTATAAATATCTCGTCGGGTCCGATGTTATCAAGAGGATTTATTGCACCGTGCAAAACATGATATATTCCTTCGTACTTGCCGGTTTTTTCGAAAGCTAAAACATCAAGAGGTTGTTCAACCACTAGGATTTTTGATTTATCCCTTCTTATATCCGTACAGATGTCACAAGGATCTGCCTCGCTCACATTTTTACAAATTGAGCAAAGTACTGTATTTTTTTTCAGGTTCGATAAAGCCTCTGAAAAGCTATCCAATTCTACCTGAGGTACATGTAAAAGATAGTACGTCAACCTCTGTGCTGTCTTCGGACCAATGCCGGGTAGTTTCTCAAAAGACTCAATAAGATTTGTTAGTGCTTTCGGTATCTTCATTACATCTTAAGTATACGAAATTTAAACGAGAATTGTATTCTTTTCAAATTCCAAATCCTAAGCGCTAAATACTAAATAATCTCTAAGTTTCAAATCTTTAACTAAAAACAAGATAAAAGCTACTACTTTTGTATTTAAGACTGGATTCAGAATTCCCCGAGTCTCCGCACTCGGGGATGAATGAACCTAGGCTAGGAGCCTTCCGCCGAAGGCGGTATCTTGAAAAGATGCCCCAAGCTTCCATGCTTGGGGAGGCTTCACTACTTATTTAGGATTTAGAAATTAGGAATTAGGTTTTAAATATTTTACTTGATAAGTAAATAAAAGAAATAACTTCTAAGTTTAATCGAACGAAGCTGCATATGGTAATCTAACTCATTCCTCCAAGAAGACCTCCTAAACCCCCGCCCATTTCCATCATTTTTTTGGCGGATTTTTTCTGTACTTCTTTCATTGCACGGTTTATTAACTCCGCTAACTCGCTCATATCCTGTCCATCCGACTCTATATAAACTATATGCTGAGCCCCATTAACTTTCACCTTTACTCCACCACGTTCCTCAACATGCTCAATTTGCTCAAGTTCATCCTGAAGCTTTTTGGCTTGCTGTCTTAATTTTATAAGGTCCTTTGCCTGGTTCAGTTTATCAAACATACGTTTTATAGGTTAAATTTTTCACCTCTTGCCTTCTACCTATTTCCAAATACCTCTTTTGCAACTTTTATTATATCTTCATCTTGCTCTTCAGTCAAAAATGAGTCCGATTCCGTAAGATTAGAATCGGTATCGGCAATTTGCGCGCTTGGGTTTTTATCTTGCACCTTAAGCGGAGCTTGAGTTAATCTGCAATCCACTCTTATGGGCACACCGAATATATACGAACATGTTTCTTCCAGTATCAAACGATGTGGTTGCCCTTCAAGTTTTTCTTTATGAAAAGTATAATATACGCCCAAGGTAAGTGTGTTACCTTTATATTCCAGGGGTTTTGCGGCACGGAGTAACGCCTCAGTTGATGCATTTTTTGGTCTTACTTCACTTAGAATTTGCCTCCAAACTTCCTCGTTAACTCCGTCGGGGAACGCAGGGTTTATCGAATCAGATGAGTTATTTTTACTGAGTTCATCGCCTTTTGATTTACTCTTTATATCACTACTTTTTCTGTCAGAAACCCTTTTCTGACCGCCTTCCCCCTCATATGTAGTTTTAACATCTCCCATATTTCGGCTCCATTGTATAACGGCAATTTCCAAAGGAACTTGCTCGATTGCAGCGCCCGAGGTTGCAAGATAAGCATTATTTAGGATTTCAATAAGCTTAATAAGCGCATCCAAATCAATATTCTCTATTTCACTCTCGCCAATATCAATTTTTGCAAGTAATTCCTTTCTTAAGATATCAAGAGTTTCGTTGATAAAATCTTTAATATTGATTCCCTCCGAAGCTATTGATTCAATGAAAGAAACCGCATTTCGTGTGTCTTTCTTTATTAAAAGGTCTATAAATTCCAGAGTACTTCTTCCTCCTTTTGAAGATAAATAATTACTAATATCGCCGTTCAAATTTACTTCGTCAACTACTAATTGTTCCAAAAGTTTTACAGCATCACGAAATGATCCATCGGAACTTTTAGCAATCAATTCCAAATTTTCTTTCTTTGCATTTAAATTCTCGCCTTTTAATACGCGAAGCAGGGAACGAATAATTTCGTCGTTCTTTGCCTTGCCAAACTTTACTCCGAAAGTTCTCGATCTTATCGTAGGGAGAAGTTTTTCGGGATTAGTTGTTGCTAAAATGAAAATTACATGGGAAGGCGGCTCCTCCAAAGTTTTCAACAACGCATTCGAAGCCTCTGTAGTAAGCATATGTGCCTCATCAATAATATAAATTTTTTTATTTGCTTTAGCAGGCGCCAGTTTAACTGCATCCCTTAATACTCTTATCTCATCAATACCTCTATGGGACGCTGCGTCAACTTCGATTACGTCCAAATTATCACCTTTAGTAATTGATGTGCATTGGGCGCACGCCCCGCAGGGCACGTCTTTTTTTAACTTTTCGCAGTTAACCACTTTCGCTAAAATTCTTGCTGCAGAAGTTTTACCAGTACCTTTTGGGCCGTAAAATAACAGAGCGTGTGGAATGGAATGAGACGCAACTACTTTAATTAGAATTTCTCTCGCAGCTTTCGAATCCAGTTCGTCAAGAGTTTGTGACCTGTATTTAAGATAAAAAGTCATAATTTTTACTAAAAACCGCTAGAAATTATTTTACTTATTCTGTCTATTCATGGTGTTCACCTAAAAGATGCATTCCACCGTGTTCAATTAGAAAGTCTATCTTGTCATCAATAAGAATATTTTCCTTCTTCGCCTCTTTTACAACTTCCGGATAGCAAATATAAATTTCACCAAGCCTTATAATATTATCCGGATAAACGAACCTGCCTTTTACCTCATTGCCGGGAAAAGATAAGACATCGTGAACTTTGTTCCTTTCCTTGAGAAATTTTGCAGATAAGTCCTTCATTTTATTTTCACCCACAAAATAAATATACACCAGACTATCAGAAACAATGCCTCTTTTTTGTAAGAATTCGGCTAATTTTTTTTTAATCCTTGGGGATTTAACCGGATAATTTAATTGCTTGTTAACGTAAACCCGAATCATACTTTTCAGCTACAGTAATTTACTCTTGACTATCTCCGCTACTTTACTGCCTTCTGCCCTGCCTGCTGCCTTTTTCATAACAGCGCCAATAACTTTACCGGCATCTTTCATACCTTCTGCTCTCAACTCCCCGACAACCTCATTGATAATCTTTACCAATTCTTCAGCCGACATCTCAACCGGTAAATATTTCTTAAGAATATCAAGCTCTGTTTTTTCCTTGTCTGCCCTATCAGTTGCTCCAGCTTTTTCATAAGCCTCTATCGCATCTTTTCTTTTCTTAGCTTCTTTTTGCACCACAACTAACTCTTCTTCCTCCGATAAATCGTGCTGTTTGGCTATTCTTTCGTAATTTAAAGCCGAAGAAAGCATTCTTAATGTTGAAAGTCTTATTTCATCCTTTGCTTTTAGTGCCTCCGCAATTTTTTGATTAATGGTGTTTGCAATCATACTATTTTGCCTCACTTATTTTATTTGCCAACTCCCGCATTTCATCGCTCGGAAAACTTAGACGATTCGAATCACTTATAAATGCCTCGTCGTTATATATGGGAACGATCCAAATATGCGCGTGGGCGACATCCTTTCCATGCGTCAAAAACTCTACTAAACTTGCGCCTAAACCCATCATGCACTTTTTCCCTACAATTCTCGCCGCTTCCCAGTATTTGCCAAAGTTAGGTACATCCCATACCCAACGATAATGCTTTTTCGGGATAAGTTGAACATGTCCCCGGTTTAAAGGAGCTATATCCAAAAATCCCAAAAAATCATCATCCTCATAAACTTTGTACATGGGTACTTCTCCTTTTGCAATTTTGCAAAAAATACATCCTTCCATGCAGATTTAATATAGCAATATATATTTAGACTAACAAGTAGAAGTCGAGTATCTTTTACAGTAGTGAAATAATGGCTTTAGCAAGCTTGTCGGGATCGTGTCTAACAAGGCCTCTTGCCAATTTATCGCTTTTCGACCGTTCGTAAACTTTGTTGGATACAAAAACCTCTCTCACAACTTCGTATGAAGCGCCGTTAAAATCATCCTCTACAGGATAAGCGTCTTCTTCACGATACCGTTTTAAAATCGCTCCAGAGAAGCTATCGCTCTTATTTACGAGTATCGTATCAACTGTACCTTTTCCTAAATACTTTTCCAGTTCGTTAAGATGATCAACCCCACTAAATCCGTCGGTCTGTCCATGGCGGGTCATAAGATTGACAACAAAAGTCTTTTTTGCTTTGCTTTTTCTTATAGTTTCAGATATTCCTCCAATTACAACATTGCAAATTATGCTTGTATAAAGATCCCCGGGACCAAGCACAATAATATCCGCACCTAAGATCTCTTTTAAGGCATCTTTATTTGCGTTAGCAGGAGGAAAAACCTCAAGCTCAACGATTTTGTGTTTTGCATTATCTTCGCTAGGTTCATCAATCGAATGTTCCCCTAATACCTGCCTACCATTTGAGTATCTTGCAACAAGGTGTGTATCATCAAATGTTATCGGGATTATTTTCCCTTTAACGTCCAGAAATTCACACGTCTTTTTGATTGCAATTTCTTGCGAACCATAAATATCGGTAAGAGCCGCCATATACAAGTTACCAAAAGTCATACCTGAAATACCGGTCCCCGCATTAAAACGGTAGGTAAAAAGTTTCCTTAATAAGTCTCCGGGATTTTCATCCGAGAGGGCAACAATACACTGCCTGATATCCGATGTCGGAAGAAGTCCGAATTCGTCCCTTATTACACGATTGCTACCACCTGAGTCCATCATCGAAACTATTACAGTTAAATCAATGGGATATTTTTTTAATCCGGTAAGAACGGTATAAGTTCCAGTACCACCTCCAATAACTACAATTTTCGGCTTTCTGCTACTACTTTTTTTCATTAATATTATGGGAATATCTTATAATCTCAAAAATTAATTTAAAATATTATACCTCAAGTAGTTTAGCTTAGAGTACCTTTCCGAAGTTCTCGAATAGTATTACGTAGTCAAGTATGTTTACACGACCGTCTTTATTAATATCTGCACATCTATGATCAGTCGGCGCCTCTCCGAAGTTCTCGAATAGTATTACGTAGTCGAGTATGTCTACTTTACCATCCCCACAGAAGGTTCCCATGTCATTGATGTCTCCTGGAATGGAAGGCCTTATTACCGTTACGCTTCCGCCCAGTGTGGACTTAAGGGCATTTTTAGCACCGGTATTTATTGCTCCGACTATTGAGGTTGTGTCAAAGGTAATATTTGCTGTTCCTGTGTTTAGAGCTCTAAAGGTTATTACGGCAAGGGATCCTGTGCCCTTTTGTGCTGCTTGAGAAGGAGGAATATGCAAAACATATGATATCTTGCCGGTTGTATTGTTCACCTGTTTTACGGTTGTTACAGGGTTAAGTAAGAATCCTCCCGGGACTATATCGACCACTGTTATTACTGAGGGATTAAATGACATGTAAAGCTCGACTCCCACGACTTCGTTAATACCCGTATTGATGTTAACCGAGATGTTAAATTGCTCGCCAATTGTTCTTGTAGACGTAGACGGTGAAATGGAAAGCGTCGTATCTGCCGGCTGTAGAATAACCGGAGTTGGCGTGAATGCAGGGTTAAGAGTCGGTGTAGGTGTCCTTGTTGCAGTCGGTGTAGGCGTATTGGCAGGAGTTGTGGGGGTGGGGGTAG
>CAYREZ010000010.1:17186-19337 GCA_964423565.1 uncultured Gammaproteobacteria bacterium
CGTATAATTAAATGCCATTGAGTAGTTTCCTTCAATTTTATTGGCGTTGTTTAGAGAAACTAATGCCGTATTTGATGCCGTGTCTTGTCTGTAAACTGTTCTTAAGTTGGTTGTTCCTGTATAGGTTTCAAAGTTATCAAAGACCGTCTCTACTCCGCCGCCACCCGGAGTTGGTGTTACAGATAATGCCACATTCACTGTTCCCGGAGCTGTTCCTGCAAGAACATTGTTTAAATTTACGTCACCCATCTTGGTCCCACTAGCAAAAGTAATATTGAAAGAACCACTGGTTACTGCGGAATTAACAGTCCCGTTAACTACTAAAACTTCCGCATCTGAAGAAGTTACAGTATTGTTAAAATCCAAAGTAAAAACACTAAATTCTATTCTACCTACGGTATTATCTATTTGGTTAACAATAATCTGGTCGAGATTGGCAATTCCGGCTCCTTTCTGGACGCTTGTGATTTGCATCGCACTGGGATCAAAGTCCATAAGAAGATCCAAGCCTGCAACTTGATAGGTACCCGTGTCCATTCTTACGGTCGCAGTAAAATTACCTCCGGGTGCAACGTTCTGTGATACGGGAGATATTGTAAAGTTAGGAACCGGGGTTGCTGCTTTTTGCCTGAAGAGTTGGATTGTTCTAACAAGTACTAGACCGGCGATAAGTCCTGCAAATAAAACGCCTAATCCAAAAAAGGGCAGATATTTTTTCTTCTTTAACATTAGCCTAATAATAATATAAAACTATATTTTCACACTTGTCAAATAGCAATTATTAAAGCGCCAATTAATATTAGAATTCCGACACCTGTAAATATCAAAGTTGGCGCCGGCAATCCCGAATCAGGTAATTGTTGTACCCCAGTAAGGGCGTTTGTATCGTTTGCGCTACCAGTATCGGAACTACTGCCACTGGATGTGCTCGAACTACTGGTAGGTGTCGGAGTCGGTGTCTTAGTCGGAGTTGGGGTTATCGTCGGCGTCGGCGAAGCACCACCATCTCCCCCAATACCACCCCCCACTGTTGGCGTCGGACTTGACGCCTGGGTCGGAGTCGGACTCAACGCACCCTGTGTACGAATATTTAAAGTGAGTGGCGTGGATGACGATAATACATTCTTCCCATCCTCCTGAACTGCGCCAACTATGGAGTTGGAAGCATAGGAAATTTGGGCGTTGCCTGCCGCTTTCGCTTTAAAATTCAATACTGCTAGAGATCCCTGTCCTGTTTGCGGCGTCGACCCCGGCATAAGGTAAAGTGTATATGACAGACTTCCGGCGGTATTATCAATATTCGGACCGATATCCTGGGCATTAGGCAAAAATGTACCTTGGGAAACACTGGTTAACTCAAGCTTTGTTGCATCAAAATTAATATACAACTCCGAAGCTATGACCTGATTCGTTCCGGTATCTATAGTTGCCGTGACGACTACATCATCGTCAACGTACGGTGAAAGATTACCCGCGCTAAATCCCAGTGTTGAAGCGGGTGCCGCTTTCTCCCTGAACCCGGTTTGTTGTTGCACGAGGTATACCCCTGCAACAATACCTAAACCCATTATTAAAATTACTACTAATACAACGATCAGTTTTTTACTCATAGCTAAGTGAAATAAAATTCAAGTGAAACGCTTCGCTTATTTAATCTCGATTTTCAGGGGCATCCCTTTCAAGAAAATTAATTTATTTATTCCGACAGAAGCAATTGCAGAATCTTCCTCTATTTTTATGGACGAACTAATATTATTTCCTACTGCAGTTATTTTAAGTACTGCCAGAGTAGTCTTACCTGTCACTTTATCTTCAAATCCCTGCCCCAGCGAAAACTTCAAGTCACCTTTTTCATTATCTATTTTTCTTTCCAAAACATTTACACCTGTCCATAAATCACCTTCACTTATGTCGTCGATTTTAATAACTTTAGGATCGTACGTCAGATGAAGTGTTGCCGCGGTTGGCGGAGGCTCGGGTAGTTTTTCAAATACAATTTTCATTTCCGATTGCTTATTTGACACTATTTCGGTTGAACTGACTTCGAACTGAACAACCGGGCTATTCTCATTAACTTTTTCCTCCATACTTTCGGTTGGCTTAACGGTTTCAACCTTTTCTGCAGACTTTTGTTCCGTACTGGATTTTTTA
>CAYREZ010000011.1:0-19077 GCA_964423565.1 uncultured Gammaproteobacteria bacterium
CAAATGTTCCTCTAAAAAAATTGGAAATCCGACCCGGATTAATTTATCGAATTCAGCAAAGACCTGAAAGTAGAAGATTCCGCATCACTCAAATTTAAGAATACAAACTATCAAAGACCTTTAAAGGATTCTCCTTGCAAGGTGTAAAATTATTTAGCCCATTCGGGGGGACCATAAAGGGGTTTAGGTTCAGGGTACATTTGAAAATAAATAGGACTGCTTCCACTCAAGAAACCACCCAAAGAACCTCTTCTTCTGATAAGCATATTTGTTGCTATCCTCGCATCAGGAAACATGAGTACTTCTCCGGGATTACCCATAAGGTCATGCAACCTAACAGATGGATTTTCTTTAAGTGTTTGTATCAAATTATCTAATGATGAATCTTTATATGTATGTAGTCCTCCCCGCCCTAAAGAGCGAGATTCATTCAACAATAACGATCTATTAGTGTTCAATTGATCACCACCCTGATGGATAGTATTTTCTTTAATGCTAATATAAAAAAACGGTGATAAAAAGTTTCTTATATTTTTTTTAAACTCATCAACAATTTTAACTTCTGATAGACCAAAAAATCTTATTTTGTCTTTTAAAATGCTTATATCAATCCCGCATTCCTCTTTAACCTCCCTTTGCAGAGTGGGAAAAGAACCAACATCCAGTAAATTGCTCTTTTCTGTGTATTCATTGAACTTTAACTTACCTCCGGGAAAACCGTACCAACTGGTTTCTTTAAAGCGGACAAGTACTACTCTGTGATCCAAACGTACTATTAATCTCGGGGAAATTACACTTTGAAGCTTAGAATCTTTATTAGGAATAATAAAATCCTCAATTTCATTAAACATCTAAAGTATAATAGTTGTACTTCTCATTTTTAGTCTATTCTTTCAAATTGCTTTCTCTAAACTTCTTTGTTAGAAAAGTGGCGCATTATAAAAAACCCGATTTGTAGACATTTTTTATATTTATTAAATCAATCTTCTTTCTCATCTGACATCAATTCTCTTAAGCTTTTTCCTAATGTAAATCCAATTCTCCTGATGAAGCCATGTCCGCATCACCGAACTCATCGAGTTTAATTACTCTCATCCACACATGTGACCTTTCCATCCCCATCCGCTGATAGAACCTGTCCACTCCGTATTTTTCTCGCGCATCTTTAACACGTTTAACAATATTTTCCTTTTCTTGATTGCCCCAAGAAGGTATCAAATCAACAACATCTTCTAATCCTATTTCACCAGCTAAACTTCTCAGATGATTTAAATCAGCCACTCGATAAGCATGACCTTCCAAATCCGCACGATCGAACATACTATCTAAATCCTTACCGGAACTTAAACCTTTCAATATTTCAATATCCTTCATGCTGTACTGTTTTTTTCACTTTTTCTTTCCATGTCTAAATTATTAGTAGCCAAATATAAAACTAAAAATCTAATAAAGCTTGACTGTTAATTCCTTGTTTTTTGACATATTTTTGACATTATTTGAAATTAGCTGTCTAATTTGGTATAAATTCAGTCAAACTTATGAAATCCTTCCCATTTTTGACATGAATCAGGCATATTTCGAAACACTACCCAAAGATTATTTCGGTGACTTGTATCAAAAAGTCTCCAGTTCATTAACCAAGGGAGAAAACGTTTGCATTTCGGTTATTCCCGGATTCGGAGAAAAAACAATTTTTAACTTCCTTACTTTTAATTTCAGAAGTGATAAGCTTTTTGACGGAATATATGTTTATGATCCCGAATTGGAAGCTGAAAACCTTACCGACTTCTGTAAAAAAATCGAATCGAAAAAGACAGCCAAGAACAAACTTATAATCATAAGATTCTTTGAACAAGTCGACGATAAACCTCATGTTTTGGAAAAACTCGACAGCATAAGAAGAAAAAATCCAAAAAATCTTATTTACCTAGTAATAACAAACCAAGAAGCATACCTGAATCCTTCCTCTCACCAAGCAATATCTACCGTTTTTTTCTCGGAACTAAAGTTTATTTATCCGTTCGACTTCATACAAACCGAAAAAATGATAGATTCGCTGAAAAACTATTACGGTTGGAAAATTAACCCATCTATTTATCGGGAAATTTATAGATTATCCGGAGGAGTACCGAGGATTATCAAATACCTGACAAAAGAATTATATGAATCACGAATTAAACTGACCGATAAAGATAAACTAATTCAAATCCCCCAGATCGAATTTCAACTTAGATTTTTAACTAATATTTTAATTACGCTCAGCCAAAATCGTCTGCAAATATTGGGATTAATCGATGAAAAATCCCATCTAAGGTCAAGTCTATTAAAGTATTATCTAAAAAATTACATGTCAGAAATTATTACTCGACTATACCCTAAATTAGGTAACACAGAAACGAAAGTTTTGTCGTTCTTCAGTGAAAATGAAGGTAAAATTATCAGCCTGGATAACATCGCCAATTTAATGAAAATGTCAGATGATAATTTTTCCTTATGGGCAATTTATAAAGTAATCTCAAGACTTAAACCAAAAGTGAAAAATAATTTTGAAATTAAAAACATAAAGGGAAAAGGATATATGCTGAAGAAAATAAATTAGTAAACCATAAGGGCCAATATCAATCTAGTCATAAATTATTGCTTCATTTCCTTACTAATTTCGGGTTTGCGCCAGGAAGCCCAATCACATTTAGGATAGCGACTGCAGCCGTAAAACTTTTTACCCCTTTTTGTCGATTTGATAATTATTTCACCCTTCCCGCACTTTAGACACTTCATATTCAGTTTTTCAACATATTTATCAGTGTGTTTACAATCAGGAAACAGAGAGCATGAAATAAACTTTCCAAAACGTCCGGTTCTTATGACCAATTCCCCTTGCTTATCTCCCACCCTACCTTCCTTCTCGCATGTCGGACATTTTTTGCCCAGCTTCTGAACCTCAATTTTCACTCTTCCTGCGTTTTTTTCAACACTACCCAACTCCTTTTCAAAGGGATCATAAAATGTCTTCATCATCTTATGCCAATCAAGTCCACCGTTTGCTATATCATCTAACTGATTTTCCATCCCTGCAGTGAATGAATATTCAACAACTTCATCGAAATTTTTTACCAAAAAGTCATTAACCGCAATTCCAATTGGTGTGGGTTGAAACTTGCCCTCGAGCTTTTCAACATATGCTCGTGTTTGTATTGTTGTGATTATAGGAGCATAGGTCGAAGGACGCCCAATACCTAATTTTTCCAGGGTTTTAATTAACGACGCCTCATTAAATCGAGGCGGCGGTTGTGTAAACTTCTGTTCTGATATTACTTTAACCAAATCGAGTGCTTCGTCTTTTTCTAAGATTGGCAGTTGAGGCTCCTCATCTTTTGATAAAGGAATAGCTTTTCTCCACCCATCAAATTTCATCACCTGACCAGAGGCTCGTAATAAATAGTTATTAGTTTTTCGTTCTTTGTTCTTAGCTTGCGAAGCAATGACGTCAATCACTGTTTCATCAAAAATACACACCGCCATCTGGCAAGCAACAAATCGCTTCCAAATAAGCTCGTAAAGTCTTTCCATATCATGAGCGAACTTAGAATTTGTAATTTCTACTTTAGTGCTTACATCAGTCGGCCTAATCGCTTCATGAGCTTCTTGAACTAACTTCGAAGTCTTTTTGAAAAACCTAAAACTTTGCGGTAAGTAATTCTTACCAAAATTTTTTTCTATATAATCCCTGACTTTGGAAACGGCCTCAGAAGATAAATTTACCGAATCTGTTCTGTGGTAGGTAATTAAACCTTCCTCATACAACCTTTGGGCTATAGACATTGTTCGTTTAGCTGACCAGCCACAAAGCCTAGCTCCCGCTTGTGTCAGGGTTGATGTTGTAAATGGCGGATACGGACTTTTACTTATTTCTTTCTTTCTTACGTCTAAAACTTTATAATCAGACTTCTCAAGATCGGAAACGATTGCATTAGCATCCTTCTCGTTTTTCACCTCAGCCGTTTTGTCATTTACTTTTAAAAGTTTAACCAAAAAGCTTTGCTTACTAACCTCTAATCTCTGACCTCTGACCTCTGAATATATTTCCCAATATTCTTCCGCTTTAAAAGTTTCAATTTCTCGCTCTCTTTCAACAATTAGCCTTACTGTTACCGACTGGACTCGCCCGGCTGAAAGTCCACGACGCACTTTTTTCCATAATAAGGGTGATAATTTATAACCTACCAATCTATCCAATACACGCCGTGCAATTTGTGCATCTACAAGGTTTTTATCTACGTTGCGGGGATGCTGAATCGCATCTTCTACTGCAGTTTGGGTAATTTCATGAAAAACAATTCTTTTCAATTGGTCTTTGGAAATTGGAAATTTGTCATTTGAGCGAAGCACTTCCTCAACGTGCTTCGCAATAGCCTCTCCCTCCCTGTCAGGGTCTGTTGCAATATAGATATTTTTGGCTTTGTTTGATGCGTCTTTTATTTTTTTTATTACATCCTTCTTCTTCTCTACAACAACATATTCGGGTTTAAAGTCGTGTTCGACATCAACAGCCAGTTCCGATTTTGGCAAATCTTTAATATGCCCCATTGTTGCCTCGACAGAGTAACCGCTTCCTAAGAAGCGGGATAAAGTACGAGCTTTTGTGGGAGATTCAACGATTATTAAATTCATAAATATTTGTAGACGGTAGAATGTAGCTTGTATCTTGGAAAAATCAAACTATCCATTCTTCATGCTGCCAGCTACCTGCTACGTTTTTTTATATACTCCACCCCCAATATTTTTGACCAGACCCTTTAACTCCATAACTGTCAGTCTTGCAGAAATATCGGAAACATTCAACCCTGTTATTCTACCAATATTGTCAAGGTGCATCGGTTCATTTGATATAATTTCCAAAAGTTTTGCTTCTTCTTGTGTTTTCGGCATCAGCCTTTCAACTTCCGCTCGATCAACTTTTAATTGCAGGTTTAACTCCTCCAATATATCATTTACGGATATTGCCATCTTTGCACCGTTTTGAATTAAATATAATGGTGCCTCTGACATTGGCGAAGTAATTTGGCCCGGTATTGCAAAAACGCTCCTTCCCTGATCAGCTGCATGAGATGCTGTTAAAAGTGTTCCGCTTTTTCTTGCGCCTTCGACAACAATCACGGCTTTAGAAAGTCCGGATACAATCCTATTTCTTATAGGAAAACTACTTCGGAAAACTTCCGTACCGAGGGGAGCCTCGGAAATAACTGCCCCGTCACGTTTTACAATCTCAACCGCAAGATGGTAATTCGAAGAGGGCGTAATATTGTCAAGTGCCGAGGCGATAACCGCAATACATCTTCCCCCGGCTTCAAGTGCGCCCTTGTGCGCAACAGCATCAATACCTAGCGCCAAACCTGAGACAATTGTAATGCCCAAACCAGCAAGATCCGATGCAAATTTATAAGCCACCTCTCTTCCGTAACTTGTCATTTTTCGGGCACCGACTATTGCAATGGCATTAACATCAGATACTTTTAACTTTCCTCTGATATATAAAACAAGCGGCGCATCATCCAACTCGGTCAAATTCAAAGGATATTCTTTATCATCTTTCGCAAGAACTCTAATTCCCAATTTATCCAATCTCCCAAAATAATCAACAATGGCGAAATTTTTCCTAAATCTACCGAACTTCAAAACCATATCATTCTTCAATCCGATTTTTAATAATTCTTCCGGATCCGCCTCCCAAGCTTTTTTAGGGGAACCGAAATACTTTATAAGAAGTTCTGTCCTTTTCGGCCCAAAATCAGGAAATGCAGCTAAAGCAGTTAAATACTTTATATTTGCGTCGTACATTGTTTAATAATATCAAAAGTCTTATTTCGTATACCCTAATAATTGTAAAAACTTTTGAGTGGTTGTATTGTCAACACTTATTATGGCTAAAACGATTGAAATAAAAAGACCTCAAATTTATCCGAAGTGTGAATCATGTTGTCATGTTATGCAAATGTTAGACCTAATCCCGCCAGAGATAAACTCATTCATTGAACAAGGTATAAACTATCAGAATGAACTAATTACAAAACCGCCATCAATTAAAGTTCAGTGTGTTGGTTCTCGACTCGGAATTTTCAAACCCAATAGGTCAATGGTAGCTTTTGTCGATTTCGATAGTTCCATGTCAGGAAAAAGGCGGATTACATGGGAACCTGTATCCGTAGTATGCCCTGCTGAAATTAAATAAAGTTACAAGTTAATAAAAATTAGTATTTATTTATTATTTCCGAACCAGAAGTCAAAAATCTCTCTTGCGATCGGTCCTGCTACTTTTGATCCTTCTCCGCCCCTTTCGACCAAAACTGTAGCGATGATCTGCGGGTCATCATATGGGGCAAATACGCTGAACCATGCGTGAGTATCTTTTGTCCCGTCACCTACTTCTGCGGTTCCAGTCTTACAAGCTACTTTGATACCTTCGTGTTTTTCTTCAAAATCAAAAAAAGTATAACCTGTCCCGCCACTTGAACAAGCTTGAACCATGCCTTCCTTTACAAGGTCAATATTACCTTTTGCTATCCCTAGGTTTTTGCAATCACCTTTAGCTACTTTCTGCACGCTAACAAGATTTCCCACACCATTTTCCGTTGGCATTATAGAATTGAATACGCTCGGAGTGCATACTTTTCCGCCGGCTGCAATCGGTGATTGCATTGTTTAATCCCAGTGGCGTAATGGCAACATCTCCCTGACCGATTGAAATATGGTAAGTATTACCCAAAAACCATCTTTCACCTTTGACTTTAAGTTTCCATTCGGGAGACGGAATCAACCCATCAACTTCACCAGGTAAATCAACTCCTGTTTTACTATCCAAACCAAATTTGGATGCCCATTTATCGATTACCTCAACGCCAGCTATTTCTCCAACCTTATAAAAAAAGGTGTCTGTCGACCGGGCTATTGCTCTCGGAAGTTTTATTTCTCCTTCAACTCCTCCGTATTGCGTATAGTACCAATTGGAAAAGGAGAACGAGCCATATGCAGTATCAAAAGCAATCTTACCGGTATCTGTGTAAATAAAATCCTTATCAATCTTTTCTTCTTCCAAAGCCGATATTGCTACAATAGGTTTAAAAACCGAACCTGGATGGAAAATTCCACCAATAACCCTATTAAACATCGGCAGATTTTTATCGTTAAGTACCAGCTCAACTTCTTTTCCACGTACATCCTGAACAAATATGTTCGGATTGAAAGATGGCGATGAATATAGTGCAATAACCTCTCCCCGGGAATCCTGTACTACAACAGCGCCATTTTTCCCAGACATCAGTTGAGATATTTTTTCCTGAAGCCCAAAATCTATATTAGTTTTAATATCGCCCCCGCTAATCGGTTTTTTTATTCCCAATGTCCTTACTTTATTTCCTTGTGTATCAACTTCAATAAGCTCCTCGCCGTCGATACCCCGAAGCAGGCAGTCATATTCCTGTTCAATTCCGCTTCTGCCAACCCAACTTCCTAACCTCGACGGTCCTAGGCTTGGACATTGGGCCTTTACTTTGCCGACTTCTTCCTCACTAGCCTCGCCGAGATAACCACTGACGTGTGCAAGATTATCTGAAAGGTAGTATTCCCTTTCCCATTCAGAAATAATTTCGTCTGCGTTTGCCCCTTCTAAATCTTTTGATTTTTTAAAGCTTTGACTATCGAATAGAATTCTTTTTTTAACTTCCTTATTTCCGACCATTGCTTCTCCTCCTCTTGCTAAAATCTTCCCTCTTGCAGCATGTATTGGGACGCGTCTTACCCTATTGCCTTCTGCCAAAGAACGATAGTATTCACCTTTAATAATCTGGAGATCGGTAAGTCTGCCTACTATAATTAAAAAAACTAAAATGACTAGGCCTCTTAAAAACCATATAAGCCAACTTTCCGATTTGGTCTCCAAATATGTTTGCATAAGAAATTAAGTAGTAACCGGCTAAATTAAAATCCTCTTGTCACTTTTATTTTAGTAAGAAGTCCGATATCTTCCAATACTCTACCGCAACCTCTTACAACACATGTAAGTGGATCCTCTGCAACTATCGTCGGCATTTTTGTTGCATCGGAAATAATCTTATCAATTCCGGGAAGTAGAGATCCTCCCCCAGCCATTACTATACTTCTTTCCATAATATCAGCTACAAGTTCCGGTGGGGTCTCCTCGAGTGTATCTACAACATTTCTTACAATTTCCTGTACGGTTGGCGCCAAAGCCTCCCTTATTTCCGAACTGGATAGCTTCATGGATTTTGGCAGACCATTTTCCAAATCCCGTCCGCGTACAACAGTGTACCTTTCCTTTTCCTCTGGTACACTCGTCCCTATTGTGATTTTTACGTCTTCTGCAGTCGGTTCCCCTAAAAGAAGTGAGTATTTTAGCCTGACGTATGAAACGATTGCCTCGTTCATCTCATCGCCTGCCACTCTTATAGATCTTCCTACAACCGTGCCGCCCAAAGAAATTACCGCCATCTCGGAAGTTCCACCGCCAATATCGATAATAAAAACTCCTTCGGGATTTTCGATAGGTAAGTTGGCACCAATGGCCGCAGCCATTGGCTCCTCAATTAAATGTGCCTCGCGAGCGCCCGACGTTATAGCTGCATCCGCAACTGCCCTTCGTTCAACTTCGGTCACCCCCGACGGAATTCCGATTACGACTCGTGGACGGGGAATTTTCGGAATCACAGTACCGGACTCATGAACCTTTTTAATATAATGGGAAAGCATCGCAGCAGTAGCGTCGAAGTCGGCAATTACTCCGTCTCTTAAGGGTCTTACCGTTTCGATAGACGCGGGTGCGCGGCCTATCATTTTTTTTGCTGCAGTGCCTATCGCCAAAATTTCTTTTGACTTTTTGTGCCTGGCAACAACAGACGGTTCCCGTATCACTATTCCCTTTCCTTTTACCCAAACCAATGTATTTGCTGTTCCGAGGTCTATGCCGACATCGTGAGAAAAAAGACCGAAAAATCTGTTCATTGGAAGTTTAGATATTTTCCGTCCGGCGTCTGTAATCTTTCTGAATTTAGTTCGAAAAATTCTCATTTCAGTTCTTTCGGCAAGTATATCTTCTTTGTCGTCTAATGAAAAGGAATATTGTAATATATAATTTGTATAAATGTCGGAAAAATTAAACAAGCTTTTTTCATTGACCTTCTATCTTCTTTTCTTTTTGACGCCGCTAGCTTTTTATTGGCGGACATCCGAGCTTTTCGAATTTAACAAAATGATCGTCGTGTATATTTTTACGGTAATAATATGTTCGCTTTGGATCATCAGGATGATTATTGAAAAAAAGCTGGTGTTCGTAAGGAGTATCCTCGATATACCTATCCTGATCTTTCTTTTTTCCCAAATTCTCTCGACTGTATTTTCGATTGATTCACGGACTTCTATCCTCGGATTTTATTCAAGATTTCACGGAGGTTTGTTCTCAAGCATTTCTTATTCACTTTTGTATTGGGCATACGTTTCCAATATGGATCGTAAAAAAGTAGTCACCACAATTTACTCGCTTTTTGCTTCAAGTTTATTCATTTGCTCTTATGCAATATTGGAACATTTTGGGATAGATAAAAATGTCTGGGTTCAGGACGTCCAAAGCAGAGTATTTTCAACTTTAGGTCAGCCTAACTGGCTTGCTGCATACATTTCCGCATTATTACCGTTAACTTGGGCATTATCGCTAAATTCCGGCAAAATTAATTTTAAAAAATTAAGACTATCTAAGTGGTGGTTATTTATTCTACTTTCCCAAATGTTATTCCTAACTCTCATATATACCAAGTCAAAATCAGGTTTTTTGGGATTTCTTGCATCGGATTTGTTACTTTGGTCAGGCGTTTTTTATTTAAACATCCGCAAATATTTCGAACTGAAAAAAGCATTAAAAAACTTTATCGTTCACCACTTAATGTTTATATTACTTATTTTAATTTCCGGCTCACCTTTCACTTTACCTATCGCAAAGATAATAAATCCTGAAAAATCCGTGTCGTTAGTAAACTCGGAAACTAATGCTGAAAAACCTCAAGGCCCGGCATTGGAATTCGGAGGCAGTGATTCCGGTAAGATTAGAAAAATAGTTTGGAGAGGTGCAATCGACATCTGGAAAAACTATCCGCTTCTTGGAACTGGAGTAGAAACGTTTGCATTTGCTTATTATAAATTTAGGCCTTTTGAACACAACCTTGTTTCAGAGTGGGATTTTTTGTATAACAAAGCTCACAACGAATATCTAAACTACGCGGCAACTACAGGCAGTTTTGGATTACTTTCTTATCTCGCATTAATTTTAATTACGATTTTGATCTTATTAAAAGGATCAATAACAAAACACGATATCCAAAATCCAAAAGAATCTAAACAGCCCGAAATTTTGAGCATAGGGTTACTTTCGGGCTATATCTCAATACTTATCACCAACTTTTTCGGCTTTTCGGTTGTAGGGGTCGCATTACTATTTTTCCTATACCCGGCATTTGCAACAAAGTTGTCAGGACAAAGCGCAGAGAACAAAGTTCCCAGTAAAATAAAACTTGAATCAATACCTTCCGGTCAAAAAGCATTAATCGCCTTTGTACTTTGCACTATGTTCTATGTCCTATTTATTATTTCAAAATACTGGTATGCAGACTATATATATGCAACCGGCAAAGGGTATTCGGAATTAGGAAATATTACTGACTCGCGCAGATATCTTGAAAAAGCAGTTAAGCTATCGCCTAAAGAAGCATTATACTGGAGCGAGCTTGCGCAACTGGATGCAAAAATCGCAGTTGGATTTGCACAAGAAGGCAATAATCAATTTTCAAACCAATATCTTACTTCGTCCTTAATTGAATCCGATAGTGCCATACGTTTATCACCGGCAAATGTTAATTTAAAACGGGAAAAAGCCAACAATCTTTTGACGATGTCGGCAATCCAAACCGAACTTCTTAATCAAGCAAGTATTACTCTTGAAGAAGCTGTCAAACAGGCACCCTCTGATGCAAAATTATGGTACAATCTCGCTCTTACATACGTCAGGATCGGGGAAAGTGAAAAGGGAAAAAACATGCTATTAAAAGTAATCGACATGAAACCCAATTACAGAAATGCCCATTATGCGTTGGGGCTAGTTTATATTGATGCAGGGGAAAAAGACAATGCGATACGGGAATTTGAATACATATTAAGCAATATAAGCCCAAATGATGAGATTGTAAAAAGAGAACTGGAAGAGATCAAATGATCTTAAATCCTTATAAAATCTGATATAATGCCTTCATGATTAAAAATGTTTTAGACGCGCAAGATCCGAATTTAAGATTAAAATCAAAGCCGATAGTTAAATTTGATAAAAAAATTGCCCAAATCATTAAAGATTTGAAAGACACGATTAGTGTGCAAAAAGATCCCGAAGGTATAGGGCTTGCCGCACCCCAAATCGGAAAAAGGTTAAGAATGTTCATCATGAAACCGGAAAAGACAATAACAGTAGTTATCAATCCGCAAATCATTAGTATGTCCAAAAACAAAACCACGGCTGAAGAAAACAGAAAGATTATGGAAGGTTGTCTTTCACTTCCCCACTATTATGGCCCGCTTAAAAGAGCGAAAAAAGTTAAAGTCAAATATCTAGACGAGAACGGAAAACCGATACTAAAAGAATTCGTTGGATTGGAGTCACAAATTATCCAGCATGAAATTGATCACCTTGACGGTAGGCTTTTCATAGACAGACTTTTAGAGCAAAAAGAATCCTTATACGAATTTATCGACGGCGAATGGGAAAAGGTTGATTTAATTTTGTAATTGAGTATTTATTTAAGTTACAATTTACCTGAAATTGATTTTAATATTATAATCTCGAAACCGCTTACTTCAATATTCTCACTCAATATTTTTTGAATTGCATCCATTGCACCACAATCTAAACACCCTCGGTTATCTCTCAAGAACGGATCTGAACAAAATTCCGGCATAGCTTTTCCTGCACATTCGTACGTTTCACCTGGTAACTTTACCCTTAAGGCATCTTTTGTAGATCTTATTCGATACAACTCCTGCATTATTATTAAGTAAATTTAATTCAACTATAGTATCATATAGGGGCTATATGCGAATAATATTTTTCGGAACGCCTGAGTATGTTTTACCCATACTTGAAATGCTGCATAAAGCCTTCAGGGATAAAATCGGTAAATCCTCCGGTATAGCCGCAGTCGTAACCCAGGAACCTAAAATAGCTGGCCGGGATAAATTTTTAGCCTATTCTCCGGTTGATACATGGGCTCATAAGCACAAAACCCCAAAATTCCATAATCCGAGTGAATTAGTTGAAAAAGAAATAAGTGCTGATATCGGAGTTCTGGCATCTTATGGAAAAATTATTCCCAAAAAAGTACTTAATCATTTCCCTTTCGGTATTATTAACATCCATCCCTCTCTACTACCTAAATTTCGGGGAGCATCACCCGTACAAGCTTCGCTAATTTCAGGTGAAAATCAAACAGGAGTTACTTTTATTAAACTTGATGAGGAACTCGATCACGGTCCAATTATTTCGCAGTTCAAAGAAGAAATTCAAATGGCTGACACCACGGAGTCCTTAAGAAACAGACTCTTCGAAAGAAGCGCCGAAGTATTAAAAACGCTCCTTCCCGCATATCTTCAGGGTAAGATAAAGCCGACTCCGCAAGATGATAAAGAGGCAAGTTTTACCCGGCAATTAAAAAAAGAGGATGGATTCATTGATCCGAAAGCTATCAAAGCTGCAATGCAAGGAAAAAATTCCAAAAAGAAGTGGAAAATACCTTTTATAAAAAACTATTCCCTAGTGCCTAGTGCCTATTCCCTTGAACGCTTTATTCGGGCTATGCAACCTTGGCCAGGAGCATGGACAACTATAAGAATAAAGAATAATGAATTAAGAATTAAGATTTTAAAAGCACACATAGATACGAAAGACGCAATACGAAAGACGCAATACGAAAGATCAAATAATACGTCTCCCGTTTCTCGTATCCCGTATCTCGTTATGGATGAAGTTCAACTCGAAGGTAAAAATTCGGTCACCTGGAAACAATTAATGGAAGGCTATCCCGAAGCAAGACTTGTATAAGTAATCAAGTCACCTGAAGCACCAACCTGCATTTACGAGTTAGATTCTGACCTATTATTATTTATATTTGCCACAAAATCAGAAAATAACTTAGGATCTGTAACCAACAAATAATCACAGTCCCCGTCAAAAATCGCTATTCCGGATGGGTTATATTTGACAATCACCCTCATTTGATCAAAAAATGGGTCTTCTTGCATTAATCCTTTAATTAAGTCCGATTTACTTCTGACGTGCTCCAGATAATTTCCATCTTGAATACTTACAGGTCGCTCTGGAATTAATTTTTCTAACGTCAGAATTCTAGCCTCAATTGGACTATCCGGTGATCTTTTTTGTAACCATCATTCTAGCATCGACGTACTTTCCTGCTCCATCGCACCAACAGTATAACCAATCGGTCTCCGTACTCCCATATCCGATACAAATCTGAATGAAGTATCATTCTTTTTCTTCAAGTCTTCAAACTCTCTCTCCCAAAATTTATAAGGATCAACTTCTATAGAATCCAAAATCCCACGTGGAATCTCTGTCAAAATTTTTGACTCAACTGTCTATCCCGATCCTAATAAAACTACAACCACAATCTGTAAAAAATTACAGATTATTAGTTTCTAGATTCAAATAAGCTTGATACCAGAAAACAAAAAAATATAATGCATTCTGTTGTAAAATTACGAGGTGTCCCAGTTAATCCATCCCCAGTGTGGATAATTTTCGTTGCATGTTGTATTAGATACGGACACTCGGTTTCAGCGATAAATTATGTAGAAGTGATTATATGACTTATTCGTGCAAAATTGTAAGTGCCCATTTAAAGGCAGTAATATAATCCAGAAAATTATCAAGCTAACCGATTAAATCATCGGTTAATCGTGAACCTTTGATTATGTATCTTTCAAAATCACTAATATACTCATGGAGTTTTATTACTCTTTCATGGTCTCGTGTACCTCCCAGTTCATTGTTTGCCTTCAAAAGATACATTGCGGCCATTCTTTGGGAAATATATTCTCCTATAATAATTTGCTTCTCTGACATATCATATAATTTATCTTGCGGATTAAGTCTGAATACAATCGGATTAAATTCTGCCATATTTTTAAACAGCTGCAATATTAGAGTATCTTTTTATCGACCCGAACTTCCTAATTCTTTTGAGGCATTTTGTGCAAATTTTCATCTGCTTCCGAACTCCATTAATTATTAGCGTCTTTCTCTGTAGGTTTGGTTTAAACAGCCGTTTGGTTTCCGGAGCCCTGGATTTCCACCTTTTTCCAGCAACCCCCCGGCGATGCGTTTGTGATCGCCCATAGGTTGTTTTCTTACCGCAAATTTGACAAGCGTATGACATAACAATAATTTCTAATTACTAATTTCTAAATCCAAAACAAAATCGGAATTCAAGCTTAAGTATCGGAACTCACAGGATTTATGAACTGGTTTCAAAACTTGTTCATATAACCTAGCGTAAGCTCTCAAAACGAGCCTGAAAGGCGAGTTTTGAAACGGGTTCTATAATCCGTAATTTCCGATTAGTTTTAGAATTTGGCACTTAGAATTTAGGATTTGTAAATACCAACGCTGATAATTATACTATAAAAATTACCAATCACAAATCTCAATACTTATGAACCTTATTGCATGGATCCTTGCATTTATAATCGCTATCACTATCCATGAAGCTGCGCACGCGTGGATGGCAGACAAATTGGGTGATCCGACGGCACGTTTGATGGGCAGGCTTTCCTTAAACCCGTTGGTTCACTACGATCCTGTTGGAACGACCCTGCTTTTGGGTTTGGTTTTTATGCGGTCGCTCGGACTTCCGGTAATTCCTTTCGGCTGGGCAAAACCTGTAAGGTTCGACCCTTTCAATCTGAAAAATCCCCGCCGCGACTCCGCCATGATTTCTCTAGCGGGACCGGTATCTAACCTACTACTTGCGGCATTGCTATCTTTAATCTTGAGACTGTCTTTACTTCCGTACGGTAGTTTTGGATTAATTTTTACTCTAATTTCTCCGGTAATAACTCTCAATGTTGTTTTAGCTATTTTCAATTTAGTTCCAGTGCACCCTCTTGACGGTGGAAAAATATTCATCGGACTTCTGCCTCGCGATCAGGCAGAAGAAGCAGATCGATTTTTAACAAGATATGGCATGCTTATTCTTATCTTCCTTATTTTTCCTACCTTCAGTGGAACATCCCCGCTTTTTTCAGTCATCGGACCTGTTATTAATCTGGTTCTAAAAGTATTAATTCCCGGAAATCCCCTTGTTTAAGGCATATATTAATATTTCAACTATTCGTAACTTCACTTATGTTGACCGATTTGCTAAAATATATATAGCCCCGCAAAAGGGTTTCCGGGAAAGCTTTTTCTCATCGAAAAGCACATAGGGAGTCCGCTCGAGACGGATTCGGACGAGACGAACTCGCCCGAGAGTAAATTTTCCAACGCCATCCGGCTTTGGAATGAACTCACCCACCTGGTATATCCGGGAAAAAACTTCGCCGGTATATAAACCCCGCTGCGGGGTTTTCTCATCTTACTTCTCTATATGTCAATTTTCTGGTATAATTTTGAAGCTAATATTTTGCCTTCCTAGCTCAATGGCAGAGCAGCGGTTTTGTAAACCGTCGATCAGAGTTCGATTCTCTGGGAAGGCTCAGAAGATATCTAATAGGTTGAAGTGGCGGAGTGGAAGTCGCACTCCGTTGAATATATGTCAGGTTGGCGGAGTGGACAATCGCACCAGACTGTAAATCTGGCGCCCGTACGGGCTTCGGGGGTTCGAATCCCTCCCCTGGCACAAATTTATTTATAGGTTTTAGTAATTTTTTACCCAAACAAAATAGTCAGCGATTTGAACGGTTCCGCTGCTGTCAAAATCCCCGTCCAGGTTTTTTCTGGTAGTTGATTGACCGAAGTGAGCCAACCAAATCACAAAATCCAATCCATTTACAAGTCCGTCGCCATTTGCATCCCCTGGTAACGGCGGAGGTGTTGGGGACGCGATTGGAGTATTTGTTGGTATTATCGACGTATTTTTGAAATAAAGTAACCTATTCCATGTGTGATCAATGATAAATAAGCTTCCTTCTTCGTCAAAAAAGACATCTCCCCCTTGACCCATCGGAGTCCTATCTACCATGTCGCCGACACTTGGATTAAATGCTACGTATCCATTATTTACAAGAGGATTTGTATAAACATAAATTCTTTCATTTTGTTTGTTAGCGTAACTGTCAACAACAACAATCATTTTATTATCGGGGTCAAAATTTAATGCCATCGGATTGCACGGACTGCCCGGAATACAATTATTGTCATTAAAAGTAATCTTTGTATAAATCCTGTCGGCCGAGGGCAAGGAAAAAACTCCATTAGCAACAGCGCGATTTAAAGTTGCTTCATCGAACTCAATAATCCTGCGATTATCTCCTCCCTCATAACCTCCTTCAGTAATATAGAGATTATTAAGCCTATCCAACTTAATATCCCAAGGCTCACATAGACTTCGAGATGTCCTTCCTTCAAAATTACAACTGTTATTAATTTTATCTGGTTGACCGATAACCAAATCTGCAACAGGTCTTGAGGTATACGCATCTGATATCCTTACAGCCTTATTTTTAAACATATCAGTCACCCATAAGACATCGTTTTTGTTATCATATGCCAAACCCCAAAAATCTAAATCCACTGAATCACTACCGTCTTTCCAATAAACCCTCATCCCTTCGAGCTCCTTGTGAATCCTTTTTACAATCGCTGCGTCCGAGATAGAACTGATATTATGGGTAATAGGTAATTGAAATGCCAAAATCTGTTTGCCGCTTGCTACCCATAAAACATGTCGTTTGCTGTCAACGGTCATAAAGGTGGCAATATCCTGAAAAACATCGTTCCTATCGTTCGTCTGAAAATCCGAAGGTCCAATTATAAAATCCGCGGGAGAGCCATTATCCCTATCTTTATAATTATTCCAGGCTAAAATTCTGTAAGTGTCTACCACAAAAAGTTGATTATTATGCGCCACAACTGCATTTGGACTATCCAGATGATTTTCTGAAATCACATTCCAACCTTTCTTTATCATCCTGCCATTTACCGGGTGGAGGTAAGTTTCCGTGGGTGGTGGCACAGGTAATTGAAACCTCAGAACTTGCTTTTGAATATTATCTTCGGAAATATATATATTATCATCAGAATCCAAGCCTATTTCCCCTTCAGAGAAATAAATTCTACTTTCATTAAAGGCCGAGTTGCCCAGCGGATAATCCGTAACTAAATCAATTTTGTTCTGTCCTATTACACGAACAATCTTGCCGCTATTATCGAAAAGTACTAGTCTTTTATGCCCGTTATCATTAACCCAAATATCGTAATTAGTATCAGGATCAAACAGAAGTCCTCTTGGCCAACGGATCCCGTCAGTAATATTACTGCTTTTTCCTATTACTCTACTCGCCCTCATCCCGTTGCTAAAAGGTGGTGTAAAAACCAATACCCGAGCCGAACCGGCTTCTTCTTGGTCTATTACATATAACTCGCCGGTTGTATCTTTTACTCCAACAGTATTCGGTTTACATAATTTACTAGTTGAAGCCGAATGTCCACAGTCAGATAAGGCTGATACAAAATCCATCTGTCCTATTACTAAATCCGCTTTTTTAGAACCGTCTGGAAATCTTAAAACACGATGATTTATTACATCTGCCACCCATAAATTTCCATCTTTATCAATATCAACACCTCCGCCATAAGCATGGAAGGGATTACCCCAATCAGCTTCACCAGTGCATAAACTAGATTGCGTGGGTCTGAAAAAACCAGCACCCTCGTTGCACGCTCTCAAGGTAAAATTTTCTTGTCCCCATACAGCATCAGCAATTACATCTCCCTCTCCCGAACCGCTACCATATGGGTTGTTATACTTTAAAACTCTGTTGTTATACTGATCTAAAACGTATAAATTACTATTCTCGTCGGTATCCATCGTCCCAAACCTTGCTTCTTCGTGCTGACTTATTGAATATACACCCCTATTCAGACAAAGCGTAGATGAGGATGGATCCGCCAGTGTTGTGTTATCTTTATTACATGCTCCCCGCTCAGCGGCATAACTCTGTCCAAATATCTTATCCGCGTTCGTATCGAAACCCCCCAAGGGATACTCGTTGAAACCCAAAATTCTATTATTTCCTGAGTCATAAATATATATCCGGTCAGAGTATTGTGCCCTATCGACATGGACCCCACCTAAATGGAATCCGCTATCGGCGCTTACCCTATTTAGAGTTGTTTCCTGTAAATTAACTTGACCCAAAACGCGAAGAGTAAAGTTAGATAAAATATCACCGAACGAAAGTGCCGAAATATTCCATTTATTTACGATTATTTTATTATTAATAAAATAATCACGTACTAACAACGTGGTTGCAAGAAAAAATATTACAAAAATAATTTTCGATTTTGTTTGCTGCACTCAGATTACAGATTAATAATTATCTACCCAAATAATATAATCAGAAATTCCAATAGATCCATTCCAGTCAAAGTCCCCGTCCAAATTTTTTCTTGTTGTTGATTGTCCGAAGTGAGTCAACCAAATCACAAAATCCATTCCATTAACAAGTCCGTCACCGTTTGCATCACCTTGCTTTAACACTGGAGTCGGAGTAGGACCCTCGGTCTTAACCAAATACAAAACCAGCTCATTACCGAAGCTAGCGGGTTTTACAAAGGATTGAGTACCGGAACCTACTGATTTGGCTTCCATTATTTTGTTTCCGCTAATAGCATCAAGCCACGTTAAGTCGTAGTTTCCGGCTGCCATATTGGTGACTCCAGGATTTCCCCCGTTTCTTGAATATAAAATGTAACTGTATCCCGCTTCGGCCAACACCCACTCTGTTGTTCCTGAT
>CAYREZ010000012.1:0-14828 GCA_964423565.1 uncultured Gammaproteobacteria bacterium
AATAATTATAACAGATTTAAAGAAATTCCCACAGGTTTACTATAAGGATTGCTTGAATACTCGTATTCGAAACAAATTGTGGGTAAATATTTTCAACAATGCCACCTTATGAAGCGACAAGCATGTCACCGTCGGGATTGTATGTTTTTTCCGTGAAGGGATATTTCATTATTAAAAAAAAATATTAATTTTCAAGATCTTTTATTTTATCTCTAATCTCAATAGCCAGCTCAAAGTTAAGATCCTGCGCTGCAATTTTCATTTCACTCCGTAGCTTTTTTGCTAATTTCCGCCTATCAAGAGGAGTTAAGCCGGCTATATCAATATCGGGTAAAGTCTTATAACTTGTATATTTATCATCAAAAAGCTTTTGTATTTCGGTTTCTTGCTCCGCTTCTACAATTTTTTCTCTTATTGGTTTTTCGATCGACCGCGGAACAATGCCGTATTTTTTATTAATTTTAATTTGGTATTGCCGTCTCCGTTTTACCTCCTCCAATGCACGCTCGATTGAACCTGTTATTTTATCTGCGTATAAAATTACTTTGCCCTCGACATGCCTTGCGGCTCTTCCCATTGTCTGGATTAGAGAAACTTCACTTCTTAAAAAGCCTTCTTTGTCAGCATCAAGTATTGCAACCAATGCAACCTCTGGGAGGTCCAACCCCTCCCTTAAGAGGTTAACCCCAATTAGACAGTCAAAATTTCCTTTTCTTAGATCATCCAAAATATTACTCCTCTCCAATGTTTGGATATCGGAATGAAGGTAATGTACTTTAATACCTTTTTCATTCATGTATGTTGCCAAGTCTTCGGCAGTTTTTTTGGTTAGTGTAGTAACAAGAGTTCTTTGTTTTTTAATAACATGCTTTTTTATTTGTTCAATAACGTCTTTAACTTGTGTAGAAACCGGTCTTATACTAACCTCCGGGTCAGGGATGCCAGTTGGCCTAAGAAGTTGCTCAACTATTCCGCTATATATTTCTGTAGATTGTTTTAATTTATCCTTTTTTTTGCCATTTCTATATTCAATATTCAATATTCCATATTCATCATTTGTTTTAATATTTTTCGTAATTCTTCCAGCGCTTTCTTTAGCCATATTAAGCTCCCATTGAGAGGGCGTAGCTGAAGTTGCAATAAAATTAGGTATTCTTCTTAGAAATTCCTCGAACCTTAATGGGCGATTATCAAGAGCCGCGGGTAATCTGAATCCATAGTCTATTAAAGTTTGCTTTCTCGAAAGATCGCCGTTATACATGCCCCTTATCTGCGGAAATGTCATATGACTTTCGTCGATAAATACTAACCAATCCTTAGCGTATGGATCATTAAAGTAGTCCAATAAGGAAAAGGGAGGATCTCCGGGGTTTCTGCCGTCAAAATACCTCGAATAATTTTCAATGCCTTTTACATAGCCTATTTCTTTTATCATTTCAAGATCGTATGTCACTTTTTGTTTTAGCCGATGAGCTTCAAGAGATTTGCCGATAGACTCTAGCTTATCAACCTGTGCTTGCATGTCATTTTTTATTTTTCCAAAAACATTTTCATTTTTAACAGGGTCTGCAATAAAATGCTTTGACGGGTAAAGCACAAAATTATCAACGCTGGAATTTGTACTCTTAGCCTCGCCCGTTACAGGATTAAAAATAGTGATCGAAGAAATAAAATTAGACTCAAGTTCTAGTCTTATAGCATCGTCCTGATATGCAGGATAGACATCTATGATATTTCCACGAATTCTGAACGTGCCTCGATGGAATCCAAACTCTCCCCGTTCGTATTGCAAATCAATTAACCTGTCAATTATTTGTTCTCTTTCAACTTTTTGCTCGCGAGCGAACTCGAATATGAAACTTCCGTAGTCTTTCGGCGAGCCAATATTATAAATACAGGAAACTGAAGCAATGACTATCGTATCCCGCCGTGTCAGAAGGTTGGTAGTTGCTGCCAGCCTTAATTTATCAATAAGTTCATTTATATCAGCGTCTTTTTCGATATACGTATCGGTAGCGGGAATATATGCCTCCGGTTGGTAATAATCGTAATATGAAACAAAAAAAGATACCGCATTTTCGGGAAAAAACTCTCTAAATTCCTGATAAAGCTGGGAAGCAAGTGTTTTATTGTGCGAGATTATTAGTGCAGGCTTTTGCAGTCTTTCTATAACATTTGCTATAGTAAAGGTTTTACCGGATCCGGTTACTCCTAAAAGTACCTGTTGGTCAACACCGTTAATATGACCCTTAATTAATGCTTTTATGGCATTTTCTTGGTCTGGAATCGGCTTATAGTCGGAGATGAGCTTAAATTTAGTCATAACTCAAATAGTTTACCATAATTTACCCCTTGACTCATTCGGGTTTTGTTTGTATAAATAATAAGACAAGAGTTGTGAGGTAAAAGACGAGAGGTAAAAGTTAAAGGATTAAGTTTTATTCACCTTTTACCTTTCACCATTTACCTTTTCAGAATATGGCACCAGTAATATACAAAAGACAAAGTCAGATACTTGACTACATAAAACAAAAGATCCAATCCACCGGTTCAGCTCCAACTCTAAGGGAAATTGCAAATGCTCTCGGCGTATCCTCTCTCGCAACCGTACATGAACATCTACAGTCACTTGAGCTTAAAGGTCTTATTAAAAGAAAGACTGGTAAAACCAGAGCTATTGAGTTAGCTAAAGCGGATATTGACTATTCGCAGGATGGTTTGGAAGTTCCCATCCTTGGTTTTATTGCTGCAGGCGCTCCAATTGAGCCGTACACCGACCCTAATGCCACCATGCCCATACCGTCTGCATTTGTCTCGGGAACTAAAAGAACTTATGTGCTGAAAGTTAAGGGTGAATCAATGATCGACGAGCAAATAAGAGACGGTGACTATGTAATTATTGAGCAGTCAGAGACAGCATCAAACGGCGATATCGTTGTTGCGCTTTTAGATAACGGCATGGCGACTCTGAAAAGATTTTTCAAGGAGACTACCCGCGTGAGATTAGAGCCTGCAAATGCCGCGATGAGTCCGATATTTGTTAAGAATGTGAGAATACAAGGAAGGGTAATTGGATTGATTCGACGCTACTCAAACGGCAAAATATATTCTAATTAGAACTTAATATCTTTCAATAAGTCTCGCCCGGTCATGCTTGACGGTAAAGGCAAACCGAGAAGTGCAATTGCGGTAGGAGCTATATCTGCAAGTATACCAGAAGTTAAGGCTTGAGAATTGCCAAGCAGTTTAGGTGAAATTGCAATAAAGGGCACAGGGTTGTTGCTATGTTCCGTATCAATTTCACCGCTATGCAGATTTATCATTTCTTCAGCGTTGCCATGGTCGGAGGTAACAAGCATGGCACCCTCGTTTGCAATGACAAAGTTTGCAATTTCACCGATGCACAGGTCTACAAATTCAACAGCCTTGACGGTTGGACCGATGTTGCCGGTGTGCCCCACCATATCGGCGTTAGGGAAATTAACAACCGCCAGCTGATAATCCATAGTTGAAAGCTTCCTAAGCAAGGTATCGGTTATAACTCTAGCTGCCATTTCAGGCTTTTGATCGTAAGTTGATACATGTAAAGAAGGGATGATAATTACCTCCTCAAGAGGAAAAGGTTCTTCCCGTAGCCCATTAAAATAAAATGTAACGAAGCGTTCCTTTTCTGACTCGGTTATTTTAAGCTGTCTTAACTCGCCGGTTGATACTACTGAGGAAAGGGGTGCGTCGATTAACTCCGGAGGAAAGGCAACATTTGCACCCTCGTTAAGCAAATTTTTGTCGTATTCTGTCATGGTTACAAAATAAAGATTGTTAATTTTTTCACCTCGATTAAAAGTTTTATGGTCAGACTCTTTTGAACCCTGTAGGGAAGATACCGGTTTATCCGAACTTTTCTCAAAAGGATCATAATCAAAAGTAATTGTAGCTTTGGAAAAATCACTTAGCAGGAACGCTTTTGTAAGCTGTCTTGGTCTATCGATTCTGAAGTTAAAAAATATTATGGAGTCGTTATCGCCGATTAAGGAAATCGGCTTGCCGTCGGGGCCGATAACTAATGAAGGTTCAATAAATTCATCAGTTTTACCCTCAGAGTAGGAAGCGTCAATCGCTTCATTTAAATCTTTGACTAAGTTAGCTTTCCCTTCGGTTAATGCTTTATAAGCTTTTTCAGTACGGTCCCATCGCTGGTCTCTATCCATTGACCAATATCTACCCATAATGGATGCAACTGTTCCAGTACCCTCGTTTTCAATAACCTTTGACAAGTTTTTTAAGTAAGTTTTGGATGCAGTTTGAGGAGAATCACGCCCGTCTGTGAAAAGGTGAAGATACAGCGACTTAAAATTTTTTAGGTGTGCAAGGTGGATTAAAGCATAAAGATGTTCAATATTGGAGTGAACCCCAGCGGCGCCCAATAAACCCATTATGTGCAGTTTTGAATTATTTTTAACAGCATGATCGATTGCGCCAATCAGGACTTTATTATCAAAAAAAGTACCGTCGGCAATAGCCATGTTAATCCGCTCTAAATCCTGATAAACGATTCTTCCCGCACCGAGATTCAGATGCCCTGTTTCGGTGTTTCCGTCTTCGCCGCGAGGAAGTCCCACTGCTTCACCTGATGCGGAAAGTTGACTATGCGGATAGCTTGCCATGAATTTATCGAAATTGACAGTATTTGCCAGACTTATTGCGTTTCCCGGACCTGCTGACGCGATTCCCCAGCCATCCAATATAAGAATTACAACAAATTTAGGAAGTGATTCAGAGCTCATTGTTGTTTTGAGGCAAGTTCAGATTCGATGCTTAGTAACCTATTGTATTTTACAACGCGCTCTCCTCTTGCCGGGGCACCAAATTTGGCGTAATCAGCACCTACTCCTACTGCAAAATCGGCAATAAAGGTATCGTTGGTCTCGCCCGATCGGTGCGATGCAATTATTTTCCAATTAGCGTCTCGTGCGACTTTTATAACTTTTAATGTTTCAGTAATTGTGCCTGCTTGATTGGGTTTTACTAATATACCATCACATGCATGTTCCACAATTGCTTTTTGCAACCTTTCAAGATTAGTTGCCAATAGATCGTCTCCGACGATTGTCAATTGACCTTGAAATGTGTCATAAAGTTTCTTCCAGCTATCCCATGCATCTTCATGAAAAGGATCTTCGATTAGTGCCAAATGATATTGGCCGTTTATGTATTTATAATATTCCAATAACCCCTCGTCTTTTAAGGGTGCCGATTTATCACGGATAGTATATTCGTTATTTTTATAGAAAACAGATGCTGCTACGTCTAAGCCGAAGAAAACATCCCTGCCAATTTGATATTCGGTAGATTTTATTGACTCATAAAGCACCTCGAGGGCGTCGGCGTTTGTAAAAAGATTTGGTGCGTAACCGCCTTCGTCACCGACTGAGTGAATTGCACCTCGTCTTTCAAGGTCTTCTCCGAGCACAATATATATTTCTACCCCGGCACGAAGCGAGTCGTGAAATATTTTAGAAGATGCCGGAATTACATGAAACTCCTGAAAATCAAGATTCCCCGCACCGTGAAGACCGCCATTGATCATGTTAAATATTGGAGTAGGAATGTGAGAAGTTGCATTAATTCCTTGTCTTTTTGCAAGCGTATTGATCCACGCATATAGATTTTCATTTGAGGCTAAAGCCCCTGCCTTTGCAGCTGCGATTGATATAGAGAGGAGCGCATTGGCACCGTATTTTGATTTATTTGGTGTTCCGTCAAGTTCGGTTAATCTTTTATCAATTCTGTCCTGATCAGTTGAGTCTATTCCCCAAACTCCGGGACCAAGAATTTTATTTACATTTTCGACAGCTTGGGAAACACCCTTTCCTTTAAATTTTGTAGGGTCATTATCCCTTAATTCCAAAGCTTCGTGTGTTCCAGTTGAAGTTCCGCCGGGAACTGAGGCAACCGCAATTTGACCACTGTCAAGTTGACACGCAGTTTCCACAGTTGGAAGACCTCTGGAGTCCAGAATTTGCCTTGACCATATTTTTGATATCTTACTCATAATTTAAGTATATTGTATTTAGCAAAGAGATTAAAGACACTTATCTTAAATGTTAAAAATTTCTGTATACTAAATACTAATCCCTAATCCCTACCCTTTGCAACTTCCTCTTCAGCTTCGATAATCATTTTGCGGGTTTTATTGATAACGTCAGGATTTACCGAAATACTTGTTATACCGTACGAAACAAGTTTTTTAACCAGCTCGGGATATTCGGATGGGGCCTGGCCGCATATTGATGTACTAACCTTTCTTTTGGCGCATTTTCTGATAACCCGCCGTAGGCTCCATAAGACTGCGGGCGACCTTTCGTTAAATGCCTCCGATACTTCAGCATTGTCTCTATCCGTGCCTGTTACCAGCATTGTTAAATCATTTGAGCCGATTGACACACCGTCGATCCCGACGTCGATAAATTTGTCGATCAAAATTACATTGATCGGAATTTCAACCATCATCCAAAACTTAAAAGTGGGAGAATCAATTAGGCCTTCTGCCGAAACCAGTTTTCTCACCTTTATTAACTCCTCGGGAGAACGGACGAATGGAATCATAAGCCAGAGGTTGTTATATTTTTCTCGTACCTTTTTGATTGCCTGAAGCTCGAGATTAAATGCGTCAGGGTGTTTGATGTAACGGTATGCACCTCTGAAACCGAGCATCGGATTTGCCTCAACCGGCTCCCATTTTTCGCCGCCGGGCAAACTTCTGTATTCATTAGTCTTGAAGTCAGTTGCTCTATATACTACGGGTCTTGGATGAAATTCCCTGCAAAATGTTCCCAAATCATGACTGAGTTTGGCTACGAAGTCTTTTTGCTTTTTGTTATTAATTGCCTCTTTCGGATGGATGCCGATATTTGCGATCATGAATTCGGCGCGGAGTAATCCGACTCCCTCGACATTTTCTTTTGCAACTTTGGCGGCGAGCTCTTTTTCTGCTAAGTTTACATATAACCGGGTTGCAGTTTTTGACTGTATTTTTTCTTCTTTAGGAAGTTCCTCTTTTAAAGATTTTATCTTTCCGCCGAGATATACCTGGCCTTTTTCTCCGTCAACGGTTATAACAGTTCCGTCTTTTAGCTCTTTAGTTGCGGCTTTGGTTCCGACAACGCAGGGAATACCCAGCTCTCTCGATACTATTGCGGCGTGGCTTGTATGTCCGCCCTCGTCGGTAACTATAGCAGCTGCTTTTTTCATTGCCGGCACGTAATCCGGAGAAGTCATTTTGGCAACCAATACATCCCCGCTTGTAACCTTGCTGATTTCCTTAGGACTTGCGAGAACCTTTACGGGTCCGGTTCCTATTCCCGGACTCGCTCCTGCCCCGCTTAATATTGGTATCTCCGTAGTTTTATCGGCAGACCCTTCTTTTGTCATTTGTGCTTTTAATGAAGACTCGCCTTTTTCCGAGATTGTCGTTACTGGTCGGGTCTGGACGATAAAGAGATTACTACCTTCTTTTGCCCATTCAATGTCCTGGGGAAAATAATAATGTTTTTGCAGCCGGTCGGCAATTTTTGCAAGTTTTACTATTTCGTCATCCGTTAATTTCTGTTTCGCCCTTATTTTGGCAGGTACTGCTACCTCCTTCGTTATAAGTCCACGCTTGATTAGTTGAATAGATTGGTCGGAGATTTCTTTGGAAAGTACCGAAAACGTTTCTTTTTGTACCTGGTAATTATCAGGTACGACTGATCCCTGTACTATCATTTCACCCAATCCCCACACTGCTTCGATAACGATTCTGTCTTTATCATTAGTTACGGGGTCAATTGTAAACATTACACCGGAAACGTCGGATTGAACCATTTTTTGCACGATGACAGATATTTTTACTTTTTCCTGATCGATTTTATTTTGGGTTCTATAAAATATGGCTCGAGCGGTAAATAAGGATGCCCAGCATTCTCGGACTGCAAGAAGCAAATTATTCTCTCCTTTTATGTTTAAATATGTCGCCTGCTGGCCGGCGAAAGACATACCAGGAAGATCTTCGGCTGTTGCAGATGATCTTACGGCGACTAAAGCTTTCCTGAAGTGTCCGGATAATCTTCGATAGGCTTTGCTAATTTCCAACATTACAGAGTTAGGGATTTTACTGCTCGTTATTAATTTGCCGATTTTAATCGAAGCGTTTTGAAGTTCTTCCGAATTGTTTACGTCAGTTTCTTTTAGAATAGAGTTAATTTTATTGGAAATTTCGCTTTCCTTGAGAAATATATCGTAAGACCCAACTGTTACCGCAAACCCATTTGGCACAGGAAATCCGGCTTTTGTCATTTCTCCCAAGTTTGCACCTTTACCTCCAACTATAGGGATATCATTTTTATCTATATCTTTGAAGAATACGACAAGTGGTTTTGTTTGAGCAGCCATTATTTAAAATATACTAAATTCGAAATACAACATTCTAATACTAAATAATAATAATCAAATTAACAACTATCTAATTTAACAAAATAATTATTGGCTGTGACTGTTAAGCTTATCCTTGAAGTAATCAACCCAGGGAATTTCTATCGGATCAATTTTGTATAACTTAGTCAGGAAATAGTTTACATATGAACCGAAAATAAGAAGTTCGTAAATTTGAGAGAGCTTTTTATCAGAATTGGGCGTATATATGAGTGTTTCGTAGCCGTTCTTTTCAACAACTTCCTGGGTTATTTTATACCTTACTTTTACTTTAGCCGAATAAAGATCAGATTGTATAAAAATAAATTTAAGGTAATCCTTAAGCTTTTTGGGGTGCTGAAGCCCTTCCATTAGATGATGGTTTAGTTCAGGCAGGTCAAAAAGATATGCGAAAGTTTTTGCGTTTTCGTTGAACTGATTTTTTATAGCATGGGAAGTACCAAGTAAATGCTCTGAGGATACAAGAACCGGAGAGTAACCCGATATTTTTAATGCCAGGTTTTTTGCAGGATTTTTTTCATTTACATCTTCGTGGATCTCTCCTAAAAGTTCATACATAGTTTCCAAAGCGTCATCCAATTCTTCTTGTAAAACATTTATAAAACCAAGTTTAGCTAAGAGTGCAAGTATCGAACCTGAAGAGTAACCTAATGCCATTCTAGGTTGATTAGAAGGATTATTTAGCGGATCAAATAAATAGCCCGGAATTTTATTTTCAATTAAAATCTCACCGAGTTTATTACCTGTAGTCAACCCGAATATTTTTGCGCCTTTATTTATGGCCTGGTAAAAACAATTAAGTGTTTCCTCGGTTGTACCGGAATAAGAAGAGATAATGGCTAAAGATTTAGCATTAACATAGTTCGGAATATTATATTCGGTATATATTTCAAATGGTATTCTAAGGCGGTCCTGAATCAGCGAATCTATCATCCGTGCACCGAGCGCAGACCCGCCCATGCCGCAGAGTATTACATTATCTACGTTTTTATAATCATCTGGTAAGTACATTAACGAGATATCGCCCCAGGCCTTTTTAAGTTGGGCAGGGTACGCACGGATTGAGTCTGCAATCAGTCTAAATTTTTGGTCAAGTGACCCTTTGTTATTACTATCTTCCTTTGGAGGCATATATACATATTAAATAGTTATTTTATAACATTCAACAAATCCGATAATAGAACCTATTCAACATCCGATATTGAATACGTAGAAATATCGGATTATTAATAGTTCAATCAATGGTTTAATCAATCATCAAGTGTTTAATTCTATCTAAATTTCTTTGATAATCTGCTTGGTTAGCGAGAAACCCCCAATACTTATCTACGCTCTTAAAAAGCGATAGGACAATTCCTTTTTGGCAAAAACTGTCGCGTTCCTCACCTAAAAATTGAGGTAGCGAAGACCAAGCATAACCTTTGAGCTCTTCAATATTTTTAACAATATAAGACGTATATGGGTTTAGGTGAATATATCTATTAACATGGATAAGCTGCTCGTCATCTTCGATTAAAACGGCTTTATATTGACCCTGTATAAGAGCTCCACTTCGATCTAATCTTTTGTTAATATATTTCGTATAACTAATTTGAAATTTCCTGATAAAATTGTTTATACCTTTATCCATTGTCTGCCTTAGTAAAAAGTGATAATGGTTTGGCATTAAAACATAAGATATTACTTCAACACCTCTTTCTTTTTGACTCATTGTCTTCAAAAGTTCATCTTTAATACTAAATGGTAGTTTTTGAAATTTAGAATACGGAAGAGGGGGTTTATATATCAAATAATATTTAATTACATTTACTGCTCTTTTGTAGTTTCTTGGTGTAAAAAAAATTGGTTGCTTATTAATTCCCCTATTAAAAATATGGTATACCTGGCCAGTGATTATCGGAATTTTCCTCTTTGGCATTAAATAGCATTATTATAAAATAAATCCGATATTGCAAGCCAAACAACATCGGATATTGAAAAGAGAGTTTTTTATTTAACAAAATCGATATTTACGCATAATGGGTCATCCCAAATTACTTCTTTGTAAGAATGAAGTAATTCGCTAACATATTTTCTTCTCTGCTCAAATATATCTTCGGATTTGGCTTCAAATTTGATAGTAATGTAAGGCCCATTTTGAGAATATCTGATAACAATCATTCCGTCATTAAAATCTGCACGAACACCATCATCACCATGAATAATGTTTTCATCGGTTATTTCGGCACTTGAAAATTCCTTTTTAAATTTAATCGAAAGATCTTTTATAACATCTTTCTTTTTATCGTCTGGACATCCAACTTTTATTTCAGGTGAGGAAATAAATTGAGGAAAAGATTCGTATAGCTGACTTAATGTCAAATTCTTTTCTGAAAGATATTCAACTACTCTCAAAGTGGCGTATGTACCATCATCATGCCCGTATGCATTATCAGCAAAAAAGAAATGTCCCGATAGTTCACCTCCGAAAGCAGCACCAACTTCGGCAATTTTAGCTTTTATAAAGGCGTGACCAGTCAACCACATAATAGGAGTTCCTCCGTTTTCTATTATTACATCCTTTACAACCTGCGAGCAAAGTGTATTGAAAACAATTTTTGAGCCTGGAAATCTTTCTAAAATTTCCTTTGAAAAGATTGCCACAGCAACATCATTCCATAGAACTCTGCCCTTCTCATCAACGAAACCAATTCTGTCTCCGTCGCCATCGTATGCTAATCCAATGTCGGCTTTGTTTTCTAATGTAGCCTTAGCTAGATTAGACATTAGCTTGGCATCTGTAGGATCGGGCGTGCCTTCTGGAAAGGAGCCGTCGAAACCTGAATTGATTTCAATAACTTCGCATCCTGCTCTCCTTGCTATTTCAGGGTTGAATAGTGTAGTAGTACCTTTATGAGTGTCCATTACAATTTTATATGGTCTTTTAAGCTCTATTCTTTTTAAAACATCATTAATATAGTCCTCTTTTATATCTGCTTGAGTTACCTTTCCGATTCTATCTGATTTATAGAACTCTTCCGTTTCAACAAGACGCTTCAACTCCTGTACCTCTTTTGGTCCGGTTGTCAATGAATACCCGATTGCAAGTTTGAATCCATTATAATTCCATGGATTATGTGAAGCGGTGATCATAACTCCCCCGTTTGTTTGGAATCTATACTGTCCATAATAAACCATCTGTGTCATTACCATACCCAGATCAATTAGATCAATTCCACAGCTAACCATACCCTTTATGAATGCTTCATGATAAGAAGGACTACTAAGACGGCAATCGTAACCTATTACCGCTTGCTTTATTTTTCTATTCCTAAGAAAAGTACCATATGCCTTAGCTATTGCTTCGACTTTGCCGGGATCAAGGTCTTTATCGGCAATTCCTCTAATGTCGTAATTTCTAAAAATTAATGGATTAATTTGCATAAAGATAATTTCATTCTAATTTGCTTATAATGAGAAAATCAAGCAAATCTTGAATATTGCCTTGCGATGATTTTACTTTAATATCGATTTCTGCCATCTCGTTTATTATTTCTCTTATTAGCTCCTCGCTAAATTTCAGTGATTGGTGTGAGAGTTTAGACTTTTTCCAATCGCCAAATCCTGTATTTTTCGGGTCTACTTTAAATATGTACAGGTCTCTTAACTGTTTTGCCAGCATGGCAAAAATAAATTCGTAAGAAATGGTATCGGCTGCTTTATGTAAAATCTTAAGACAATTCACACGGTTTCCGGGATAAAAAGATGCCAAAAAACTCCACAATAAGAAAGGCATCTTGAATTCTTCAATTTTATCCGGCTTGGGAAAAATCTTGATAAGGGTTTTATTAAGAGTTGTGTAGGAGTAGGTTATTAGTGTTCCAGCTATATTTGCTAATGACTTATTTAGCCAGTCAAGCGATTTCTTGGTTAATTTTTGCGGGGAGTCGAGCAAAAATAGTACCTCTTTTTTAAATAGACTCTGTGTTGCAAATTGTTCGGCTATATTTTTATTTATATCGATTCGTCTTATTTCCCAATTTCTTTTGTTCGCTTCCTTGATAAATACCATTAATCTTTTATCAATTGCGTCTATGTTATCTCCATGCAGTATAATTATTTTCATTTCACTGTTTAATTTTTGATATTCTTAGATACTGCGAAACCAAATCTTCCACTCTGGAGTGGAAATTTCTTTTACCTCGCCTTCTAATATGAGGTAGTAAACTCCCGGAGAAATTTTTCGGAATATGGGCTATCTCGTGCAAAAGTACTTTATCCTTCTCATTATCACTAAGATGGTCAAATTTTTCGGCTAATACCTCGATTATGTAATAGGGAGAACTATCAAATGCCAACTGCCAAATTTTTGCAAGCCCCCAAATTCTTGCATAGGCACGTGATTGAGAGTTGGTGGACCGAAAACAAAATATTTTTGAAGTATTGACCCAATCTAAGTCAAGATTTTTTTTAAGATTAACGACTTTTCTTTTTATATCCGGAGCTTTATGCCAAACCACATTTAAACTTTTTTTCTTTCGCATCGACCTAATAATACGCAATTGCGCAAGAAAATACTATTTAAGAAACTTTAAACACTTCGGCTCCGTCTTTTAATTCTTTTTCTACTTTAAGTCCGATCACGTCACCTTTCCCTGCCTTGTCAATTTGCTGGTGTTCAACCTGGATTGAAGAAACGTCCTGCTCAAAAAGATCTTCGCCGCCTCGTACAAACTTAATCTTATCCCCTATCCCTAAATCTGAGTCAAGTTCAATTATTGCGACCTGAATTTTATCGTAATAGTGTGTGACATTGCCTATTTTAAGATCTGTCATAAATTCTCACCTCTCTCCGAGCCAGAGGTTCCCCGGTTTTGAGGCATTTACCAACTTCGGTTTTTTGAACCCTGGCACTATTAGTGTATCAAATTTTGTGATGAAAAATAGCTATTTCATTATTCAGTGCTGCTTTTCATCGCATGCGTCAAAGCAACAGCCAAAGCATCAGCTGCATTATCGAAATGCGTTTTTTTATGGGCCTTGCTTTTAACTTTGTTGCCAAGAATCTTTCTGATTGCAATTTGTATCTCTTTCTTTTTCGCTCGGCCGTTGCCGGTAATCACTTTCTTTATTGTGCCCGGCGCGTATTCGACTACTTTTACTTTGCATTTAGAGGCGGCCAGTAACATCACACCTTGGGCTTGGCCCACGGATATTGCCGTTTTGGCATTTGTTGCAAAGAATATTTTTTCCATAACGAAAAGATCGGGAGAGTGTTTTTTAATAAGTGAAAAAGTTTCTTTGTAGATTATCTCGAGTCTATTTTCTTTAAATCCGTTTTTGTCGGTTTCGATAAGTCCCCAACTTATTACTTCTGCCTTGCCATTCGACCCCGAATCGACTATGCCATAACCTGTTGTTGCAGTACCCGGATCAATCCCTAATATAAGCATATTATAAAGTATATAACACTTTTGACTAACTTTGTTTCTTTGGAGGTTTTTGGAAGAAAGCAATATAGGCTATATCAAGAATTCCGATTGTCGAAAAAATTAATATTGCAACAAACCAGTATTTCTGTTTATTCCTTGCCGCCCGCCATAATGCAAGCCCTTTCCAAAATATTGACCAGACAACAAGAATTATAACAATTCCTGAATTTATTGACGAGTAAAACTGGGGAAAATTACTGAAATACTTAAACACGTCAGTAAGATACGAAATAATTAATTCTTGATGTGCTTTTTAGGTCTTCAATCCATTTCTGGTATGAACCCTGAAGTTTTTGTTGCTTCAGTTGTTCACGGATAGTAGGCTCAATATCGGCATATTCGGCATCTTTATAATAGTCTTTGTTTTCCTCAAAGTATTTCTTTAACTCATCCTCATTTACTGTTATATCTTCCGCGAGCAGTTTTTCAATTGTTTTTTGGATCCTAACATTTTCGTTAAGATCTTCCCTAGATTGGCCTTGCGTTGCAAGTGCTTCGTCTAGAGTTGTACCTTGAGCCTGCACGGCTTTTTCAATTTCACCTATCTCTTTATTTATATCCTCTTCGCTTATTGTTATCCCTTTCTTCGTAGCCTCTTGATTTATGAGCTCTTTAGTTACCAAATTATCAAGCATTTGTTGACCATAACTTTTTTCAAGATCTCGAACAACACCGAGTCTGGATATCGGCTTTCCGTTCACGAAAGCCGCGAAAAATACACTTTTGGAAACATATGCAAGTGAAATAAGTATTATAAGTACTAAAGTTACGACCAATGGCTTTTTATAGGAGCCTAAAAACTTTATTTTCCTAACTTTTTTTTCACTCTTCTCCGCGGAGGTTACTTCGCTTCCGGGAAATTTTTTAGTTGTTTTTCTTTTAGCCGCC
>CAYREZ010000012.1:14838-17623 GCA_964423565.1 uncultured Gammaproteobacteria bacterium
CCTTATGCTAAATTAGCCACCTTATTGATAATAACAAAAAAGAATTATTTGTAAAGCTTAATTATTATGCAAAAAGGCTTCTCAGGATCAAAAAAAGGATAATTGTAATTAATAATGTGCTTCCGAAAGGAATATAAATTCGTCTATTTGCTTTAATAATTAATAAATCCCCCGGCAGTGTAATCGGTGTTTTGCCTCCTCTGGTTAGGGCATATATTCCCCCGAACGTCAGGACCAGAAGAAGAAAAAATATCCTAAACCAGTTCATAAATTTTAATATAACAAAGAAATATTTTGCCAACAAGTGGCGATTCAAATTTGAAGTCTGCAAACTTATACTTATAACAGCATTCAAGAATTCTTAACCTGAAGTAAAAGTTTTTCACTTGGCTTTTGTGCGAATAAATAGCCCGAATTTTCGTTAAGTCCCCTTTTTTGTAAGAATTTATACCTCGACCACCCTTAGTCAGGCACAGTAAATACGTCGAAATACCTAATTTTTCGGCATTTAGAAAAAGGCCGGCGGAAACGAAACTTCCATCATCCGGATGCGGGAAAATTGCCATCAGCTTTTTAGCACCGATAACATTAATATAAGTAGAAAGATCCTGCATATTAAAATCCTTAGTATATATACTTTTTTGATATCAGGCAAACGTTTACACACTTGCATCCGGTATATAAATTATGAGATTATGGATTTATGAAGTGGTTTAAAAACACTTCATATAACTTGCCGTAAGGCTTCAAAACGAGCCTGAAAGGCGAGTTTTGAAACGAGTTCTATGAATGACGATAAAGGTGATATTAAAACTCCCGGATTTGCTTTGCAGGATCCGCCAATCGCGGCTACTCCGGGAGTACAATCTCCGTTTCAAGCACCTGCTCAAGCTCCGATTCAGCCCGGTACTAATATGCCCGATTATACACCCCAACCATATCCGACATTCGGATCTCAGGTTGATCCGCAAGCTCAGGTGCCTGTCGCTCCTCCCCAATTTCCTCAACCTCCGGCGATGTTCGGTTCCAGCCAAGTTGCGGAAACTTCCGCTCCGGTTACCGACGTTACACCCAATTTTGACGCGACTATTTCTCCATCGAGCTTTGGCAATGCTTCCTCAAGCTCACCAGCTGCTCCTCCCCCGGCCCCTCCTTTCCCGGAAACACAGGATAATATGACTGGTCAATCTCTAGACTCCGTAGCAACAGAAAGTTCTTCAGACACTCCGCCATCGCAGCCCGAAAACGTCAATGAAGTCCTTACAAAACCAACTAAAAAAAGAAGTTCGATTTTTAAATTATTTCTCATATTAGCAACACTTGCCATACTAGGCATATGGGGATTTGTAGGTTATATGTATCTGAAAAATAATAATAAGCTGCCCTTCGGATTGAGTTCGCCCGTAACCGACACCTCGAAAGATGACTCAAGCGATAGCGGTCAAAATCCGTCACCCGGCAGGCAGGTTGAGGAAGTACAGCTCCAGATTGTAAATGGCAATGTCATGCAAGTTAAACAGGACGGTGAGCGGCTACTTTTAATAAGCAAGGACAATTACGAAGAAACCGGAATTGCGGGTTTTTCTACATTCTCAATCTCACCCGACAATCTGAGGGTTTGTCTTGAATCATCCGAACCCTCGCCCGAGCCTTCGATTTATCTTTCGACAATCAGCGGAGGTGATGTTCTCAAAATAGGCGCAGCCAAAAAGGATTGCAAATGGACGCCTGATGCCAGAAAAATCGTTTATACGGGTATCAGATCAAACGAGAACCCCTATTCGGATGTTTTTTCATACGATGTAGTGACGGGGATAGAAGAAAATTATACCGGAGCTATACGTGAGAGCTTCCCGCTACGAAGCTATTCAGTCGATCAGGTTATTGCGGATACGATTAATTGTACCTACGAAGATATGGGGAGTGAAGGCGCGGTAACAGCCTCGGGCTCATGCAGTATTAACATAGAAACCAGCGCGGTTACAAGTTCTTAGGCGTAAAGCCTAATCCGCCGGAAAACCTAAATGTGTCTCAATTTTTTCAATTCTATCTTCGTGACCAGATACTCTGTGAGATAAAATATCCTTTTCAGTTTCCATGTCATCCAATCTCTTGAGAATTTTACTTGTTTGTTCGTAAAACTCATCTTTTGTCGGAAGATGACTTAGTTTTACATCCAACTTCTCATCTAGTTTCGCGTCAAAAGTAACTTCCATTAAATTCTTAATTGCAGTTAGATCATCATTATCAAGTTTTGCCATGATGCAATTTAATCACAGACAAGAGGTTGGAGTCAATAACTGCTCGTTATTGCGCAGGATAGTGAAAACACTCTCGTCAGAACGGCAAGGACGGCATAGATGTCAATATTTAGCCACAAAAGAATGTCTTAAGTATATAATTTCTTTTAATATAAGATATGTTACGGGGATTACAATAAAGACAAGAAAACCCGGCGGAGTTTTTACCAATATAGGGTAGTAGCCGATAAACGGAAATATGCGGACTACCTCTCCCAGTATTTCATCTTCCGACAAAAAATTAGGATCAGGTACGTCATTAGCATCTCCTTTTGTTATATAGCTGACTTTACCTTCTTTTTCCGATTTCTGAACTAGTCTATGGGTAAGAGTTCGCCTGTAAGCGATCCCGGTTGCAGGATTTTTTTCAAAAAAAGTTACGATATCGCCTTCCTTATAGTCATTCGTTTTTTCGCTAACAACTAAAGATCCGATTGGAATACTCGGCTGCATAGATCCGGTCGTTAGGGCAATTATTCTAAACT
>CAYREZ010000012.1:17633-19003 GCA_964423565.1 uncultured Gammaproteobacteria bacterium
CGTTCACTATAGAAAAAGACAAAAATAAAAGTTACGATTAATAGATAAAAGTAAATTAAAGCACTTGGTAAATTGTCCCAGACATTACTGATTAATTTGCGGTAATCAATAAATTTAGCCATTATAAGTTTATATATAATTCTTGTAATTAATCTTTTAGTAAAGCCGGCAAACCTAAAGATATAATCAATGCCTTCGAAAGAATCTTTGATATATTCGGTAGTGTTGTATTTCATACTATAAGTGGTATTATACGAAAAATATGGCGTTGGAAGCAAAATTGCCTCAACTTATTGTTATTGCAAAGTCAAATGACGGCAGCGGTCATATTCTTTTTGGCAATTTTAAGAGATTTTCTACATGCGGTAACGGTACGAAAATAGTCTGCTCTAATTTTTCACTCCAAACTCACGAGGTCCGCATTCCGACTTTATATACATATACAACCTCGGTCACTTACGGTATAAGAGGCAGAACAGATTTAAGGGTCAATGACTTATCTTTATTCGAAGCCGAAGTTCCCGATAAAACTTGCATTTACAGACGAAGAAATTAATTATGGGCAGACGACTAAAAACCTACGATTATTTGATGTTACTGAAAAATAGCGAAGGCAAAAGGCACGGATTTAGAATTATTCCCTTTAATCGAGCAACCATAGAGCTATTAGAAACAAGAGTTGTTAGATACATCGGAGATGCAGATTATCTTATCAATCCTGAATTGGATGCTAATATCGGTGAAGGAAGAAGGTATAGATTAATAGACTTCCTTAGCGAAAGTACAATAGAGGAAAAATAATTCCCCTTATAGCCGTAAATTACTATGCAATTTACGGAAGTCAAGCTTGCGCAGGGAAATCTCGTAAAAGCTTATAGTAAATTAATAAGCCTCATAGATTTAATATAGTTTTATCCATTTTTATATAGTTGACACCGCTATATATGTGGTGGTAGTTTTATATTTAAACTACTACATAAGTTATATACATCCTTTTAAAAATCATATTCTGCCCCATAAGTTATGATTTAAAATAATCTATTTGAGTGCTTTCAAGATCGGATCTTGTAAGCAATTAGCAACGAATAGAGGCGATTATCGATGAAGAAAATAGTTAAAAGCATACTTACGTTAGGAATACTAGGCTTAGTTGCTTTCGGAGTGACTCGTGCTTTCTTTTCGGATACGGAAACTTCGAAAGATAATCTCTTGCAAGCTGGAAAAGTTGATCTGAAGATCGATAACACCAGCTACTATAATGGTCTTCCCTATCCTGACGCGACTTGGGAACCGGATGATCTTCCCGGCCATCTTTCCTTCAATTTTCAAGATTTAAAACCCGGCGATTGGGGCGAGGATACGATTTCTTT
>CAYREZ010000013.1:0-1304 GCA_964423565.1 uncultured Gammaproteobacteria bacterium
AATTTTTAGTGGTCGGTTCAGAGGGAATTTATAACGAACTGTTAAATATACAAAATTTTGGTTTACAAAATAATGCCTTAATTTTTGCTGAAGAGGGCCCTGGTTTAGGAAATACTTGCAAGAACGGTTCTCAACAAGTCAAGACACCCTCCGAGCCGGAGACATGCAAGGTACTTTTATATGATAAGGATAAAATAGATTTCGCTGTTACTTTAATCGATAGATCAGCATTTATTTTTCCTTCAGGTTACTTAGATTTCGACCCCGATGAATCGGGTTGGTGGAAACGGGAAACAGCCGATTTTGCCAGATTCAGATACTTCCTGCAGGAGAAATATTCAATAGATAGTTTGGACTTCGATTATGGTGGTGGTTATGCGATTGCTGAGGGCAATAAAAAAATACAAATCGCTAATAACATATTAAAAAATGGAGAGATTCTTTTAGCAAGGGTAATGCAAAGCAGTCGCGGGGGTAAAATTGAGTTTTACCAAAGTGAGAATAAAATAGGTGAGATTATTACAAATATTGAAAATCCTGAAAAGATTAATATTAAGTTGACGGGTAATAGCAAAAGCTCCGGTAAGTATTTTACTTATGACAAATCAGATATTCGGTGGTTTGAGGTTGGCGAATTGAAAAGCGATGATGATTTGGAAATCAGAACCGAAGGCTCAATTAACATTATTAACGCATTAGTAGTGACTCCTCTGGAAAATTGGACTACTATCAATGCATCGATGTATCAGTACAACATAATTGACCGGCATGAATTAATTGACGGGCAAAAATCTTATTTCCTTGCAAGCGATAGCAACCCTGACGTCGGATACGAAAGAATTTCTCCTGCTCGTTATAAAGTAAACATAAACGGGCTAAAAAATCCAGAGACTCTAGTATTTTCGGAAACCTATGACCCCTTGTGGGAAATTAAAAATATCGAGGATGGAGTAATTTCGAATTCATACCCATTATATAGCTTGATCAATGGATTTAATATTGATCATGATGGTGTTTATGAAGTGTATTTTCCCCCCCAAAAGTATACATATCCCGGACTTCTGGTAAGCGGATTAACATTAGTAATTAGTATTTCAGGCTTAATCTTATTAAAGAAAAAGCAAAGCTAAATCGATCATAATTGTTATGTTAATAAAATTATTACAAAAGTATTCAAACATTAGACAAATTCAGGATATTATTAATTCTGCGACCATAAAGCAATCAGCAGTTACCTTTAGTGGCACATTCATCAACGGGGCTTTAGGTGCCATATTCTACATATTTTCCGCTCGTTATTTAGG
>CAYREZ010000013.1:1314-18800 GCA_964423565.1 uncultured Gammaproteobacteria bacterium
TTCGGATTGATGATATTGGCAATAACTGCACTAACAATGATCAGTGATATTTCCGATCTCGGCACCGGAACTGGAATCGTTCGCTTTGTTTCTGAATATTTAATAAAAGATAGATATAAAGCCTACCGCTTTTTAAAACTGGGACTCAAGGTGAAAATTATTGTGTCGATTGTTGTTGTAATTCTAGGTTGGATTTCTTCTCCTCTGATTGCGGAAATGCTGTTTTCGAAAGCGGAGCTTACAACATCATTGAGAATTGCATTTATTGGTGTATCGAGTGCACTTTTGTTTACTTTTATTACCAGTACCCTACAATCGCTCCAGAAATTTTGGTCCTGGAGCATTATTCAGATAGGAACTAATTCACTCAGGTTGATTTTCGTTTTTGCTTTAACTTGGATTGGTATCTTGAATCTCAATTTAAATCTTTTAGTTTATATCTTTATTCCTTTAGTGGGATTTATTGTTGGCATGATGATTATTAAACCAGATTTTATGAAGGTGAAGAACGAATATAGTGTAGCAAAAGAGTTTTTCCATTATAATAAATGGGTCGCTCTATTTTCCCTTGTTGCCGCACTTGGGGCAAGGATGGATATATTCATTTCTGGAAGACTTCTAACAAACCATGAGCTCGGAATATATTCTGCGTCAAATCAGCTTGTACAGGTAATTCCGCAGTTTGTTGTAGCGATTCATACGGTAATTGCGCCTAAAATGGCGTCGATGGATAGTTTTAAGGAGTTTATGAGCTACTTAAAAAAGACCCAAGTCATGGTGCTTGGTATTGCAATACTCATCATTTTATTGCTACCGATTGCAGTTTATCTTATTCCATTCCTATATGGAAATTCTTATATTACTTCCGTCCCGATTTTTATAGTTTTACTTGTTGGAATGCTTTTCTTTTTGATTTCAACTCCAATACATATATCGGTGTTTTATTATTTTTCAAATCCTAGACTGTTTTTCTGGTTATCTTGCATGCATCTTATTATGGTTTCCGTAGCATCTTGGATATTTGTTTCGTCCTATGGCGCTATGGGGGGCGCTATTGCGGTTCTATTGGGTCAAATAGTGAGTTTTATTATTCCTCTTATTTGGATAACAATGAAAATTAAATCTAAGAGAATTAGTGAAGAATAGAAATAATCGGAATTTAATAAATTATTTTTAAAATATAAAATGAAAATATGGGCACATACTCTGGTAAAAAATGAAGAAAGGTATATTTGGTATGCGGTAATGAGTGTAATTGACTATGTCGATAGAATTTTAATTTGGGATACGGGAAGTACTGATAAAACTGTTGAAATAGTAGAGGAAATAAAAAAGCTACATCCTGATAAAGTAGACTTTAGGGAAGTCGGAAATGTTGATATAAATCAATTTACCACTATCCGCAATAAGATGCTAGACAGGACGAATTCCGATTGGTTTATGATTCTTGACGGGGATGAAGTTTGGTGGAAGGGGTCTATTTCGGAAATAGTAAAAGTCATAGCGAGTCAAGGAAATAATTTGGACTCTATACTAACCAAGAATTACAACGTGGTGGGTGATATCTTTCATTATCAGAAGCAAAGCGTTGGGAAGTACGAGATAGATGGTATTAAAGGTCATATTAATATCCGTTTTATAAATAGACGTATTCCCGGACTTTCATTTAATAAACCTCATGGACAACAAGGTATTTTTGATGACAAGGGAGTATTAATTCAGAAACGAGATAAAAGAAAAAGACTTTTTCTAAAAAATCCCGCATACCTTCATTTTACAAATATGATACGCTCATCGGAAATTACCTCTGATAGGCAAGTTCCTAAAAGAAAAAGTAAACATAAATATTATTTAGGGAGACCTTTTCCATTGGATTTTTATTATCCCGAAATATTTTTCAAACCAAAACCATCAATAATAACTGATCCTTGGAATAAAGTGTCAAAAGAGTTTATTTATCGATCTTGGTCAGTAAAACCTTTAAGATACTTTAAAGGTTTATTTCCTAATAAATCAGGTTATTAGAAATGAAGATTAAAAATCATTACGAAAAATTCTGGAAATCAAAAAAAGGCGTGGAGAGTTTTTTTGGTTATGAGCGCAATAGAGTTCTGCCTTCACTCTTTCCAAGAACAGGTAAAGTGCTCGATTTAGCGTGTGGAGATGGAGCAGTCGCGCAGTACCTAAAGAATAACCTGGGACTTGATGTTGTCGGATTCGACGTATCTGAGATAGCATTAAAAGAGTCAAAAAAAAGAGGCATCAAGGTTGTTTTAGGTGACGTTGAAAAAAAACTTCCTTTCGATAATAAATCATTTGACGTAGTTTTTTGGGGAGATAATATTGAGCATCTTTTTGATCCGGGCGCGGTTGTGGTTGAAATAGCGAGAGTTTTAAAAAGTGGAGGAAAACTGATATTGTCTTGTCCAAATATGGGATATTGGAAGTACAGACTATATTATCTTTTTAAAGGAAGGCTTCCAGACACAGAATGGACGGGTAATCCTCCTTGGGCATGGAGTCACATCAGATTTTTCAATAAGTCATTAATTTTAGAACTACTAAATATTAATAATTTCAAAGTTAATAAGTTTATAGGAATCAATCGCCTTTTTCCGGATAAGTACTTAACAGTGTATAATCCGGGATTATTCGGAATGATAATTGTTATTCAAGCGAGCAAACCCTGATAATACTGTTAATTAAAATATTCTCTGAACCAAAGCTCCAAGGACAGTAATGACCACAGCTTCGGTCCGAGGTCGTTATCGACACTATGCGAGTTTAGCATTCTTTTTATATCATAGAAATTGAAAAGGTCTTTAGTTTTGGAATTGCTTGCAAGTAATTTTGACTTAGTATATTGATTAAGATTACCCGTGAACCATCTCTCAAGCGGAATGGTAAACCCCATCTTTCTCCTGTAAAGGTTTTCTTTTGGAACTATTCGCGCCAGTGCTTTTTTGAGGATATATTTTGTTTCTCCATTTTTTACTTTTAAATTAAACGGGATTTTGCAGGCAAGCTCAACCATTTTATAATCCAAAAAAGGAGATCTTGCTTCCAATGAAGCTGCCATAGATGCAATATCGACTTTGGTTAATTGGCTATCAGGGAGCCAATTAAACAAGTCATAAAAAAGTGCTTGATCCCTCTTATCGGAAGCTTTTGAAAGTGCGAATAATTTGTTCCCAATTTCATACGGATCAATATTTTTGGTTGTTTTTCTAAATTTGTCAGAATAAAGCGGCTTTTTGTCATCATTAGTAAAATAACAGTTATATGTAATATAACGGCCGGCTAAACTTAATTTTGACTTTATTAAAAATTTATTCACTCCTTCCGCTATAGGATTTTTAGTTTTGTTAGAGAGGAACGAAGAAATCGGAATGCCTATGGGTCTAATTAACCATTGATACTTGTCAAAAAAAAGGTCTCTTTGCAATCTTCGTATTCTCCCGTCATATCCTGCAAAATTCTCGTCCCCGCCGTCTCCTGTTAAAACAACGGTTACATACTTTTTTGCCATCTTGCAGACCATATAAGTTATGATAGAACTTGAATCTGCAAAAGGTTCTTCATAGTAATTTACCAGCTTTGGCAGTAATTCTTCTATTGATTCCGGTTCGGCTACTAGTGTTTTGTGGTCGGTGTTGTAAAGATGTGCAATTCTTTGGGCGTAGCGTCTTTCGTCTTCTTTTTGATTTTCGAAACCGACTGTAAAAGTCTTCACGGGTTTAGCGGAAATTCGAGCTAGAGTAGCCACTACTCCGCTTGAATCCACTCCTCCTGAAAGAAAAGCCCCGATGGGAACGTCTGAAATCATTCGTAATCTTACTGACTCTTCTAATGTTTCTAAGATTTGCTTGCACCACTCTGTTTCGCTTAAGTCTAATTTAGCCCGATAAACTGGTTTCCAGTAACTTTTTATTACTAAAGAGTTTGTTTTTAAGTCGATGCTTATGAAATGTCCCGGCGCTAATTTCTTTATGCCATCGAATCCCGTAAGAGGGGCAGGAACATAACCAAAAGTAAGATACAAATGAATTGCTCTAAAGTCCGGATTTTTTGTTACCTCCTGCTGGGTTAAAATTGCCTTAAGTTCGGAAGAAAAAATAAAGGTTTTTTTATCATAATAGTATTTCAGAGGTTTAACACCGAGCCTATCCCTGGCCAGAAAGATCGTTTTTTCTTTATCGTCATAAATTGCGAATGCGAACATACCCCTTAAATGTTCAAGGCATTTTTCCCGATATTTATCATAAAGTGCCAATATTACTTCCGTATCTGTATTGGAATTAAATCGGTAACCGGATTTATTAAGTTTTTCTCTTTCTTGTCGAAAATTGTAAATTTCACCGTTATAGGTAATATGGTATCGGGAAAGGTAGTTCATCGGTTGATGCCCTGAAGATGTTAGGTCAATTATTGCCAGTCTCCTATTGAGGAGTCCAAGTTTACCGTCATCAGATATGAAAAATCCTTCATCATCCGGGCCCCTATGGGCTATTTTTGCAGACATCTGCCTGAGCTCGTTGATCTTGACAGAATTTTCGTTAAAAAAAAGTTTGCCGGCGATTCCGCACATATTAAATATCTATCTCACCTTTCAAGTTATGGTGCATTTAAATTCCTATATAGTCAACTGGAAAAAAAAGTTAAAATACTATTATGTCTGAAATTGGCAATAAAACTCTTGAAACAATGTCGTCTGCTAAATGGTACAATCGCTGGCTTTTTTCTTTGATGAAAAAGCACATCGGCAAAGAGATATTGGAAGTAGGGGTTGGTATCGGCAATTTTACCGGCTTTCTGTCACAAGTTGGTAAAGTAACCGCAATCGACATCGATCAAAAGTATATTAAAAAATTACAAAAACGGCTCGGTAGCAGTAATGTCGGGAAAGGAGATATTGAGAACAATACATATTTTTTTAGAGGAAAAAAATTTGATTGTGTGGTTTGTTTGAATGTTTTGGAGCATATTAAGGCTGATAAAAAGGCACTTAGGAATATATACTCACTTCTAAATGAGGGTGGAAAACTTATTCTATTGGTTCCGGCTCATAAATTACTATATAGCAAGTTTGATAAAAAATTAGGCCACTTTAGAAGGTACACAAAAATCGAAATCGATATGAAATTGAAAGAGGCAGGATTTAAAAATATACATATCAGATATCTCAATTGGTGGGCTGCGGCTGGATGGTTATTTTTTATGAAGTTGTTAAAAAGCAAAGAGATGCCGAAATCTCCAGTTACAATCTTTGACTTATTTGGCAAGCTTTTACTTTTACCCGAAAAAATATTACCTCCGCCTTTCGGTTTGTCTGTGTATGCTATTGCCCAAAAGAAATGAAACTTTCGATAATAATCCCGGTTTATAACGAGCAAAAAACAATTTTTGAAATCCTTAAGAAGGTTTGTGAGTCAAAATTACCTAAAGGATTACTAAGAGAAATTATTGTAGTAGACGATGGATCTAATGATAAGTCGGCGTTGATAATTAATGGTGCTATATTAAAACTCAATACCCATAGCCTTAAACTGTTTAAGCATAAAAAAAATCAAGGCAAGGGGGCTGCGGTAAGAACGGGTTTAAGGCAAGCGAGAGGAGATATAATTTTAATTCAGGATGCTGATTTGGAATACGACCCGAACGACTACTCCCGACTTCTTAATCCGATTTTATCAAACAAAGCGAATGTTGTTTATGGAACCCGATTAAAAAATTACCCCTTAAGGTTATACGGTAAAAAAACCACACCCCTAATTACTCATTATCTGGGAAATAAATTTTTAACTTTTGTTACAAATATATTCTACGGTAATAAGGTAACTGATATGGAAACATGCTACAAGATATTTAGGAAGGAAGTAATTAGAAATATTAAAATTTATGCAGATAAATTTGATTTTGAACCTGAAATAACTGCAAAAATACTAAAAAAGGGATACAAAATTTATGAAGTTCCTATAAGAGTCCACCCCCGCGGATATGACGAAGGCAAGAAAATAACATGGAAAGATGGTTTTATTGCACTTTGGACACTTATTAAATACCGCTTCATAGACTAAAACGGCTTTTATTGAGATAATTAATCTATGAAAATAGCTATTCTCTCCTTTTATAGTGGACTAAATGAACGGGGAGTGGAAAGATGGGTTTTAGAACTAGCAACAAAACTTTCAAAATGTAATCAGGTCAAGGTTTTTCAAAATAATAAGAACCAAAAAAGCAATAAATACAATATTGAGTCAGCCGGAGTGGATTTTGATCCTGAAATAAAAGAAAGAAAGTTAGATATTATCCGCAGAGCATTTTTACATTATCAGGGTAGAAAAATTGCACAATTTACCATAAAGATTTTTCCTAAACTCTGGATACAAAATTATGACTTGATAATTTCAACTGATGGAGGGTGGGAGTCTGCTTTTGTTAGAATTCTAACGTGGTTAAAGGGCAAAAAGATGGTAATAGTTGGGCATTCGGGTATCGGTTGGGATGATCTGAACAATTTGTATTGTTTCCCGGATGTTTTTGTTGCGCTATCGTCAAAAGCTTTAAGGTGGGCTAAAAAAATTAATCCTTTTGTAAAAAGCATATATATCCCGGACGGAGTAGATTTAAATATGTTTAATAAAACCGGTGAAAAAGTTGAGATAGGGCTGCCGAAACCGATAATATTGATGGTGGGAGCTCCAGAAAAAGGTAAAAGAATGGAACTGGCAATTAATGCGGTAGCAAAACTTAAGGACCCCAGCCTTTTAATCCTTGGAGGCGGGTACCATGAGAAAAATATTAGGATGGTGGGTAAAACTAAGCTCGGCAAAAGATTTTTAATGAAAAAAGTTGAGTTTAATGAAATCCCGAAATATTACAGGTCATGTAGTCTATTTACTCTACCATCTTGGGAAAATGAGGCATTCGGCATGGTTTATATAGAAGCAATGGCAAGCGGACTTCCGGTTGTAGCGACGGACGATGAATTAAGACGTGAGATAATCGGTGAGGCGGGCATATTGGTTAATCCAACCGATTTGGATGCATATGCAACGGCATTGCAAAAAGCTTTAGAAACCGCATGGCACGATAAACCGGTGATGCAAGCGAAAAAATTTTCTTGGGATTTTGTAGTTGGTGAATACGAAAAACTATTTAATGAATTAGTTTCCTAAACATTGGCAAAATGAATAAAACCACCGCTCTTCTTAAAATAATTTAATTATTTTAAGAATATTAATATAAGTTTGTAGAGACTTGAAGTATATGAAAATGCTTCAATGATATATATCATTGAAGCAAAGATGACTTGAAATGTTAAAAGCAAAATTGAGCGTCACGATTATAACTCTAAACGAAGAGAAAAATTTACCCAGTTGTATTGCATCTGTCAGGAAGCTTGCCGATGAGATAATTATCGTAGATTCGGGAAGCACAGATAGGACTATAGAGATTGCTCGTAAGCATGGTGCAAAAATCTATTATAGAAAGTTTGATAATTATGCAAATCAGAAAAATTTTGCACTTAAACTCGCAAGTGGTAAATGGATTTTATCTTTAGATGCTGATGAGCAAATAGAACCGGAACTTGGGGATGAAATTCATTCTATATTAACCGATCACGAATCCTCGTTTATAGCCTATACTATACCTCGCAAAAATATAATATTTAGAAAATTTATCAAATATACAAGGTGGCAGCCGGAACTCGATAGACACATCTGGTTATGGAAAAAAAATAATGGGATGTGGATAGGAGATGTGCATGAGGAGGTTGAGGTTAATGGTAATGTTGGTAAATTGATAAATGCAAAAATACATTACCAATACAACACCGTATCTGAATTTTTAGAAATGACCAATAGTTATTCGGAACTGGAATCTTCCGAAAAAGTGAAAAGGAAAGTGAAATATTCGTTTGCAAGAATGATTATTAACCCAATTTATAATTTCGGTGTTAGGTATATATATCGTTTGGGCTTTTTGGACGGTTGGAGAGGTTTTGTTTTATCCTATTTAATGGCAATATACCATCTTGAACTTTGGGTTAAAGTTTGGGAGAAGGAAAGGAGAAGATAATTACTTGATTAATAAATGGTTAATAAAAAACAAGCTTTTGATTTGTTTTCTACTCTTAGGATTAATTTTGCGACTACTCATTATTAATCAATCACTTTGGCTTGACGAGGCAATCGGGGCAATCGCTGTAAAGGAATATTCATTTAATGAAATTTTACTTAATTTTATTCGCTTCGATAACCATCCCCCGTTATATTATTTGTTATTAAAACTTTGGACTTCTTTTTTTGGATATTCTGAACTTTCATTAAGAATGCCCTCAATTATTTTTGGAGTTTTAACGATACATATTGTTTATCTGATTTGTGAAAAAATATCCGGAAAGAAATTAGCTTTGGTGGCTTCCATTCTTTTAGTTACCTCGCAGTTTCATATATATTATTCGCAAGAAGCAAGAATGTATTCTATGGCTACATTCTTTGCAACACTGGCAATATACGAATTTATATTCCTGGTTAATGAAACAACAAAAAGCAAATCTAATATAAAAAACTGGCTATTCTTCTCGCTGTCGATTACGGTCTTATTGTTTACGGATTATTTTCCGGTATTCTTATTACCTGCTTATTGGATTTTACCATTAGGTATGAGGAAGAATAAATCTTGGTGGTATAAATTGGCCCTGTCGTTTTTCCCGATGGTCGTATTTGGATTTTTGTGGTTTCCAACACTTTTCTCGCAGATTTCAGGTTGGAGTAATCTTCTTCCGAGTTGGCCTGAGTGGAGGAATATTGCTGGGGGTGCCAATATAAAACAAGTAATTTTGGTTTGGATGAAATTTGTCTTTGGGCGCATGAGCCTAGCAAATAAGGGACTGTACTATAGCCTAACGGTTTTAGCCTCATTACCGTTTATTTTGGCACTAATAAATGCTTGGAAAAGGAAAAATAGGAATTTAAAACTAGTATTATTATGGCTTTTTGTGCCTTCGGTTTTAAGCCTATGTTCATCACTGTTTTTTCCAGCATTTAATTATTTTAGGCTACTTTATATATTTCCTGCATTTTTGATAATAGTTGCATGGGGCATTGTAAATATGAGAAATAATTATATTGGGTATTTTTTGCTATCGATAATGTTAGTTTTTAACGCGATGGGATTTATTATTTATTTAACCGATAAAAATCAACAAAGGGAAGATTGGCGTGGAGCTTCTCAGTTTGTAGAAAATATTGTCCGTCCCGGAGAGATAATTATTTTTGAATTCCCGGAGCCTTTTGCACCCTACCGATGGTATCGTAAAAAAGACTCAATAGCTTTCGGAGCAACTGATTCTGTCTCGGCAACCGAGCAAACCACACAGAAAGTGAACTCTTTGATAACTGGTAAAGAAGGTGTTTACTATTTTGAATACTTAAGAGAAGTATCCGACTCGAAGGATTTTGTGAGAAACACGCTAACTAACTCAGGATTTAAGGTTGAAAAAATATATAATTTTCCCGGAGTGGGCTTAATATATCATTGGGAATTATGAAGAAGTTATTCAAATCGATTCTACGATTAAAATATATACCCATTTTATTAATGTTTATTATTAGTATTCATTTATTATTATTGAGTAATTTAAACTTCTTTCCATATCCCGAACTGTTTATATATTCATACCTTACGAAGCAGGGACTCCTTCCTTATTCGCAAATATTTGATCAACATTTTCCGGGAATAATGTTTTTCCCGGTAAATCTTGCTACATTAGGCATTGATACCGTTAACGAAATGCGGATTTTGCATCTCACTCTAGTAGTCCTTACCCATATACTTCTCTTTTTAGTTTCAAAAAAGTTATTTAAATCCAATATTTATTCTCTACTGACCAATTTTCTATACTTAGTTTGGCAACCTTTTTTTGAAGGTTATGTATTATGGATTGACAGCTTCATACCAGTTTTTCTTTTGTCGTCAATGTATTTGCTCATGGAAAATAAAATAAATGACACAAGATATGTCTTCTCAGGAGTATTTATTGGAGTTGCAATGCTTTTTAAGCAGGTGGTTTTACCAACTTTCATCTTGGTATCTATTTATTTGTATTTTAAGTCAGGCAAACAAACTTTTTATAAGTTTTTAATAGGTTTCTCTATTTCCTTAGTATTTCTTTTTATATATATATTAAGCACCAAAGCAGTCTCCGATTTTATTTATTGGACTTTTACTTTCAATTTAACTACGTTTTCTGACATGGGCAGAAAACTACCCCTTTTTATAGACCTTATTAAGGTAATACCTGTTTTCGGGGCAGCAACAATTTGTGTTTTATACTTTTTAATAAATAGGCTTAAAAGCAACATAATTCTTTCAGGTCTATTAATGTTAGGTAGTTTTGCATTTGTATACGCAAGATGGGACTATATTCACTTGCAGCCCGCATTGGTTTTTGCAGTAATTATCTTAGTTTATAGTCTGAAATTATTAACGAAAGCTACAAAAATATTAACTATTATTGTTTATTTACCTGTTGCTCTTTATTTGCTCATACCATTTTACAGAGCGAATATGGGTAGCAGAGTACTTTTTTTTGGAGAGTTTGAACAGAAAATATCAGAAGAAGTACTTAAGCTGGCTAATCCGGGAGATAGCGTTTTTGCATTTGGCACTACACCACATTTATACCAACTAACAAAAACTATTCCTCCGGGTAACGTATTCGTTTTCCAATTCCCATGGTTTATGAAAATAGCAGAAGAGAAAGTTTATCAGGGAATTTTACAAGATCCACCAAAAGTTATAGTAAGAGATAAAAACTCTGAAGTTTCTGATATGAATTTAGTTAAATTTATGCCTAAAATTAGTCAGTACGTCGAGACAAATTATATAATTGTAAATAAAGTAGACACTATCGATATATTAATACCCAAATGAAAATTGGAATAGACGCTTCGCAAATTATATACGAGACAGGAGTATCCGTTTATACAAGAAATTTAGTCAGTAACCTCCTAGAGTTCGATAAAGAAAATGATTATTTAATTTTCGGTGGATCCCTAAGGAGAACTAACGAAATTAAAACTTTTATTTCCGAAATTAAAGGTAATCGATTAAGCAGCTATGTTTATCCTTTGCCGCCCGTGTTGATGAATATTATTTGGAACCGCTTGCATATATTGCCAATTGAAAAACTTATCGGAAAAATCGATGTTTTTCATTCATCTGATTGGACACAACCTCCGACTAAGGCTTATAAAATTACGACAATTCACGATTTAACTTTTTTAAAGTATCCTAAACTTACGCCTCCTAAAACACTGTTAGCTCAACGATCTCGACTTCGGTGGGTAATAAAAGAGGTTGATAAAATAATCGTTCCTTCTAAAACGATTGAGCGGGAAATTTTAAATTTAGGAGTTGAGAAAGAAAGGGTACGCGTAATTCCCGAGGCTTCAGACAATATCTTTAGGAAACAAAGTGAATCGAAGATAGCTAAGCTTAAATCGAAATATCGAATTAGTGGTGATTATATACTTGCTGTCGGGGTAAATCCCCGTAAAAATGTTGAGAGAATTATTCAAGCTTACGAAAAGATTAAAGCAGATACTAAATTGAGATTGGTAATTGTTGGCCATCCCTATTATCGGGTAGAGACAGGCAGGGGTATTATTTTTACAGGGCATGTGGATAAGGATGAAATGCCAACTTTTTATTCAGGATCGAAAGTTCTGGTTTTCCCATCTTTATACGAAGGATTCGGGTTGCCGATTCTTGAGGCATTTGCCTGTAAAACACCGGTTGTGACAAGTAATATTGGTAGTATGGCTGAGGTTGCCGGTAACGCTGCGGTTTTGGTGAATCCGTTTGACATCGGTTCAATCAGTCAAGGAATTTTGAAAGCATTGAGTGAAAAAGTAAATTTAATAAAGAGGGGTAGTATTCATTCGAAAAACTTCAGTTGGGAATTAACGGCTCGCGAGACAGTTAAAATATATAACGAGTTTAATAAAAAATTATGATAGTTGGTATTGACGGTAATGAAGCCAATATAAAAGAGAGAGTTGGAGTTCACCAGTATGCGTTTGAAATTATCTGGGCACTCTATAAACTACAGGATATTAAATCGGAGGGTATTCAATTTATAGTTTATTTAAAAAAACCCCCAATGAGCGATCTGCCGAAAGAAAATGACTACTGGAAATACAAAGTAATACATGGAGGGAGTTTGTGGGTAATAAAAAAATTGACACCCTATCTTTATAGTAATAAACAGTTAGACGTTTTTTTTACTCCATCCCACTATCTACCTTTAGTATTCGGTTTACCTAAAATTTGTACAATTCATGATCTTGGTTACCTCAAATTTTCGGAACAATTTAAAAAATACGATTTCTGGCAGTTAAAGTATTGGAGTGCCATATCTATATATATATCAAAATATATCATTTGTCCTTCTAACGCTACAGCTACAGATGTTGTACGACGTTATAATTTTGCCTCGAAAAAGTGTAGAGTAGTATACCACGGATACGACAGGGATAAATTTAATCCTGATATTGAAAGAAACTTTGTGCGACAAATTCAAAATAAATATAGGATAGATAAAAAGTACCTATTATTCTTAAGTACACTGAAACCTAGTAAAAATATCGAAGGGTTAATAGATGCGTTTTCTATAGTTTCTAAAAAATACTCAGTCAATTTAGTTATTGCAGGGAAAAAAGGGTGGCTTTATGACTCTATTTTTGAGAAAGTTAATAAATTAGGTCTTAAAGATAAGATTATTTTCACTGGTTACGTCCCGGATGAGGATAAACCTGGTTTAATAAAGGGTTCAAGAGCATTTATTCTCCCCTCTTTTTGGGAAGGCTTTGGAATGGATATACTTCATGCAATGGCTTGTGGGACGCCGGTTGTAGTAAGTAAGGTTGCTAGTATGCCTGAAGTTGCAGGTAACGCGGGATTATATATAGATCCGTATAATATAACAAGTATAGTAAAGGCTTTAGAAAAAGTTCTTAATATTAATGATCGAGAGTATAATAAGATATCAAAATTATCTCAAATTCAGGCTCGAAAATTCTCCTGGAAAATGGCTGGGAAGGAGACACTAAAAGTTATCAAGGAGGGAACTAGATAAACGATGTATTCAGAAAATATCAAAATTACAAAAAAAGGATTTATTATTACTAACAAACAAGGTAAAAAGCTTGGATTTAAGGCTGCTATCGAAAAAGTAAGTTTCAGAATATTTAATTGGTGGCTGGATTTTAAACTATTTTTACTTCATTTGGTTAGCCTTCATATACCGTTTTGGTCTATAAGAAAAATTGTTTTCGTTCTAGCTGGAGTGAAAATTGGAAAAAGTTCGACAATTCATATGGGTTGTAGGTTTTTTGAACCTAAAAATGTAACTATTGGGGAAGATACTAAAGTTGGTGATGGCGCTTTTCTAGACGGGCGCGCAAGTCTGAAAATAGGAAATCATGTTGATCTAGCCTCGAGTGTAATGATATATAATTCAGAACACGATTTAGAAAGCACCAATTTTAAAGCCCATGAAGAGGCAGTAGTTATTGGCGACTACGTTTTTATAGGTCCGCGGGCAATAATTTTACCTGGTGTTAATATAGGGAAAGGTGCCGTAGTTGCTGCGGGGGCAGTTGTTACAAAAGATGTACCCGAATTTACTATAATAGGCGGTATTCCTGCAGTAATGATTGGTGTAAGAACAAATAATGACCTCAACTATGTATTAGGAAGATCAAGACTTTTTCAATAATTTACTCATGAAAACATTTATGAAAATATTATACGTTATTTTTGCATTCGGGTATATAATTTATCTGGTATTACCAAATTCTAGTTTCCCTCACGCCCAAACCAATTCAATTCAATCTAATGAACCAGCAGATATTGAATCCGATTTAAGACGAGCATATTATACTAACCTAAGTAGAAAAGAAGTTTTAAACTATTACGAAGGTTTATTTTCAAAAAATACGATTGTTCGAATAAAATTACCTACTTACAGGCTTAATTACCCGCCTGAAGAAGCGCAAACCTTGATTCGAGATCAAACACGAAGTACTTTTTTAGAAGAAATAGTTCATCCATTTAGAGAAAGTATATATATTAATGGATTTCAACCCAAGGAAGACAAAGATGCAATTATCGTTGATAATAAAAGATGGAATCAGAAAATAATCGTTAAATACATTAAAAGTAATGTATTTAACAGGTTAATAGTCGGAGTTTCTTCGTTATTACTTATTTTGATTCTATCGTCTGCATGGATTAGATTTGTTAAAGAAATGAAAAATGAAAATGCAATATGATCTCTCAGTAATAATTGTTAATTACAACACTTCAGGGCTTACTTCAAAATGTATATTGTCAATTATTAAATATAGCAGAGGAATTAATCTCGAAATAATAGTTATAGATAATGCATCATCTGATGGGTTTTATGAAAAAATTCCCTTAATAAAAGATAAAATAAAGAGTTTAAAAATTCTTAGGAATAAACATAATATTGGTTTTGGGAAAGCTAATAACCAAGGAATAAAAATAGCAAGAGGAAAGTATGTTTTGTTTTTGAATTCTGATACAAATATCAGTGATAACTTACTCTCAGAAATGCTTTATTGGATGGATAGAAATCTGAAGGTAGGCATGTCGACTTGCGCCTTAAAAAACCCCGATGGCACTCTTCAGGGAACAGGTGGTTTTTTTCCAACAATTATTAGGGTATTTTCCTGGATGACTTTTTTAGATGATATACCTTTAATGGAAAGATTGATAAAACCATTTCATCCATTTCATGCTCGATCATTTTTTTATAAAGGAGAATCATATTATAACAAGACAATTGAATTTGATTGGATAACCGGAGCATTCATGCTAGTCAGGTATGAAGCTATAAAACAAGTTGGCGGTTTCGACGAAGACTATTTTATGTATACGGAGGATACAGATTTATGTTACCGAATTAAGCAACGAGGTTGGAAAATAATGTATATTCCGAAATGGTCTATTACACATTATGGAGGTAAAAGCAGCCGTCGGGAATTTTCATTAATAAATGAGTATCACGGAATAAAAATATTTTATAAAAAGCATATGCCAAGTTATCAAATGGCTTTATTAAGAATTTTCCTTAAATTAGGAGCAGTACTGAGGATGGTAGTACTTACTATTATTGAAGGAAAGGAGGCATTTAGAATTTATGCTAAAGCATTTCAAATTGCCTAATTGGCTGATAAAATATACTGTTACTTTAATATTAATTATAATTCCTCTTTATCCAAAATTTCCGTTTATAAAGATTTCCGGAACTTTCGTTTCGATTAGACTCGAGGATTTCATCTTATTGTTTGCAGGACTAATCGTTTTTATTAATCTAGTTCCATGGTGGAAAACGGCGGTAAAAAATAATATATATAAATCTATAGTTTTGTATCTGGTAATAGGGTTTGTATCATTAGTTAGTGCTTATTTTGTAACTCGTACTATTGAGATCCAAATTGGCTTACTTCATTGGATAAGACGAATTGAATATTTTATCCCGCTTTTTCTTGGATATTATGCAATTAAGTCTCGAAAAGATAGCGATTATTATTTTAAGTTGATACTTGTTGTCGTCGTTCTCAGTTTTATTTATGGCTTCGGGCAAAAATATTTTGAGTGGCCAATAATAATTACACAAAACGAAGAATATTCAAAAGGAGTAGCCTTAAGATGGCTCCCGGGAAGTCATATAAATTCTACTTTTGCCGGCCACTACGACTTGGCTACTTTTCTTGTTCTTGTACTTCCAATAATTACTGCAGCATTGTTTATGATCAAGGGTAAAATGTCAAAGATTATTATTTTGTTTGTTGGCTTAAGCGGTTTGTGGCTATTAGTGAATACCGCTTCCAGAATATCATTAGCCTCTTTCGTTGTAGCTAGCGGGTTGACTTTAATTTTTATTAAAAAGTATAAGTTCATTCCTCTGCTCTTTGTTCTAGTATTGGTTTTTAGTGGATTATCTTCTAATTTACGAATGCGTTATATAAGAATTTATGACGTTATTAAAAAACAAACAGAGATGGACAATAAAGTTGACTCAAGTTATATTAGTACTGCTTATGCCCAAAATGATTCCCTATTAAAAAGGATAGGAACTTCTCCAACTCCGAGTGTTGCCCCAAGATTTGAGGATAGATCTACCAATATAAGATTAAACGTCGAATGGCCTAGAGCAATTAGAGCGTTAAAGAAAAATCCGCTTTTGGGAACAGGATATTCGTCTATCACTTTAGCAACGGATAATGATTATTTACGCTTGCTCGGAGAAACCGGATTATTAGGATTTTTTGGATTTTTGCTTGTAATTGCAAGGATTGGAGTAAAAATAAAAGCTATTTTTCCACTAAGCAGGTATTCGGTCACTGAACAATCGATATTATCTGGTTATTATGGAGGGTTTGTGGGTATACTTATCAATGCTTTATTTATTGACGTTTTCGAGGCTTCTAAGTTTGCAATAATATTTTGGTTATTGAGTGGACTTACATTATGCTTAATAAGTAAAAAATGAGCTTACTTTTGATAAAGATTTACCTGACGAAGTATTATGATCTATTTTTTTTATTAGCAGTAATTTTATTTATTGCTGTTATTTTTTTCCTAAAAAGGTATGGCTTTGAAAAAAAGATTAGTTATTTTACAAAAAAAATTATTATTTTTTTGGAGAAATCCAAAGGTAAAACGCTTCTATTCTTAGCCGTTTTTCTTGTGGCTATTATTGTCAGGTTATATAGTATTCAGAGTCCGATTGCAGATTGGCACTCCTTTAGACAAGCAGATACTGCTTCCGTAACGAGGGTTTTTGTCGAAGAAGGCTACAATCCATTTTATCCGAGGTATTACGACATCTCCACAACCCAAAGCGGTTTGTTTAACCCGAATGGTTATCGTTTTGTAGAATTCCCGATATATAATACATTCCATTTTATAGCGTATAAATTCTTTCCCCTATTTTCACTCGAGATTTGGGGAAGATTGGTTACGATAATTACAAGCATGGTATCGGCATATTTCATATATCTTCTCGGAAAAAGGCAAATTTCATATTGGGGTGGCATAATTGCCATGATTTATTTTTTGTTCATTCCTTACAATATTTTTTTCTCGAGAGTAATACTTCCGGATCCAATGGCAGTTACTTTTGCACTTGCATCGCTCTGGTTTTTCCAAAAATATATTGACTTAGATAAAAATATTAATCTACTTTCATCCGCTGTTTTATTGTTATTTTCGCTTCTTATAAAGCCGTATACATTATTTTATATACTACCGATGATCTTCCTTGCAATCCAAAAATTCGGTTATAAAGGAATTATTAAAAATAAAAAATTAATTATTAGCTCAGTATTATGCATAATACCCTTATTATTGTGGAGAATTTGGATGCGACAATATCCTGAAGGTAT
>CAYREZ010000014.1:0-8561 GCA_964423565.1 uncultured Gammaproteobacteria bacterium
TAAAGCAAGAAAAAAGAAGATGAAAAAAAACCTTTTCATTAATTTAAGTTTAGCACAAGAAAGAGGTGTATTAAAAAGTTTAATTTAGAAAGTCCGACTGTTAGATTAATCCCGGTATGGAAAAAATATCAATGCCGATTATCTTAAGAACATAAATGGAAAATGTTAACATTACTATTCCCATCATCGCCGCCGCTAGAAGCTCTTTCCCTGCCTTAAGTCTTTGCGGATTTCCACCGGAAGAAATAATCAGAAAGCCTGCATATATTATTAAAAGGAAGGCAATTCCGCCCCCAAGTCCAAGTCCCCATTGAAGGAGGAATTTTACAAAATCAGAATCGGTTTTTACGGGAATACACCCTATCCCACTGAATATCCTCCCGGTTAAATTGGGGTTTTTGGTTATTTTGCCGGAGCTGTCGCAAAATACAGGCATTCTTACAGCAGGCACGTCGCAAGCGGGATCTTTATCTAATGGCCCACACTTTCGACACTGAGTTTTGCAAAGTTCGCGCCCAGGAATGCCGGGCGGTGCATAAGGTCCACCGGGGCTTGGATAGCAACTCCACGCACTTGTGTTGCAGGCGTAGTTTGTACAGCCGTATTCGCAGGCGATTGCACTCCAATACTGGGTGTTATCACACAATCCATTATCAGAAAGAACCTCTCCACAAGATCCGTCAAATGCGCATTCGTAGCAGTAATCTACATTATCAGGAGGCTTGCACCACCCCCAAGTTACTCCCCGCAGATAGTTATAGTAAGAATCGCAATCATTGCTGTTTGTTATCTTACCGCAAAAACCGTCAAACTTAGCCAAGTCCGTCATATAACAAGCACTATTTACATTGAAATCGGCAACACATCGAGCGTTTGTCGCTCCCGTCCAAACACAGCCCCACTCTGAATATCCACCGGGTTTTACTTTCGGATAACAGCAGCTTCCTCTTCCGGCCCCTCCGGCTTCATACCAGCCACAGTTATTTGCTCCAACATATCTTCCTAATCCATCCTCACATGCTGCTTGACCGGCAATGGTGCAGTATTCATTTGAGGCGCAGGATCCGACAGGAGGTTGGGTAGGAGTTCCCAATTTGCAACAAGTTCCGGTGCTTTTACCGTCGTCAGATAGGCAGCTTTTAGCAATTCCTCCTTGGTCTTCACAGATTTTGCCGTTGTCATTAGTACAATAGTAACCACTATCACATTTAACCGGTTCCGGTTGAGCGATAAGTGTTAAAAGACCCCTATTTGCATAATGTCCTCGGTCGGGTATAATTTCGTTTGTCACGCAATCTACCGCCTGGACGCAAGCAACGTATGAACCGGACAGGGCCGCAACGTCTCCTGATTGACAAATTCCACTGATATTGAAGGTTTTATTAACGGTAATTTCCTCTTGTCCCGAAGATAATCTTGCAACCAAAATTCCGGGAACAATACCATTTACAGTATCGCCCGAACAATCGATTCCTATTTCATGACAATTATTTGGGTCTAGGTTGTAACTGCGAAAAGCAACGCTGGTTCCGCATATTGCTACCGAGGGATCAAAATCTACGTCCTGCGCATATATTTTTCCGAAAAATAAGAATAGAAACAACGCTAGCAAAAAGATAAAAGAGGTTACCTTTATAAATAGTTTCATTTATATTTAGAATATACTTTTCCAGATCGTATATGCAAATTTTTAATATTGGTATAATAGTTAAGTGATGAAATTATTAAATTCCCAAAAACGAATTCTTTTAGTACTTTGGTTGTTTATTATTTCTACTCTTTTACTCTTTTACTCTTTTACTCTTACCCTTGCTGAACCGGATTGCAACAATCCCGGAGCAGGAGATATTGATTATTGCCTGCAGAAAATTGAAGGCGAGATTAACGCGCTAAAGCCAGCTCATGAATATAACAAGAAGGAACTAACCGACTTGAGAAACCAAATCGCACGACTCGAGAAACAGATTGTCGGGATTTCGAAACAGCTGGACGTAACAGAAGATAATATTTTATTGCGCGAGGAAGATCTTGCCTACGCAATTGAGGTTTTCGAGGAAAAGACCAAAAATCACTACAAATTTGTACGACTTTATGACCCCATTGTTCCTTTTCTGGCAAGTGCTAATGCGACAACCGCGTTTAAAGAAATTGCATTTAGGCAAAAAGCTGCAAGTGAGGACGTGAAGCTGATGGAAGGCTACGCCAAAGATCTTCTGAAACTCAAGGAAGATAAGACGAATTTTGAAAAAAATAAATCCGGACTTTCTTCAGTAAAGGGAAAAGTAAATAGCAGAGCCGACTTTCTAGCGGGGGAGGTAAAAAAGACAGAATCATATCTTGCAACCTTGAGTGCAAAACAGGAAGAGCTTTTAGCTTTAAAAGCTGGCGGATTTCAAACTTCAATAGGAGATACTCCTCCGACACTTGAGCCTTGCTCCGGAGCTCCGGGAAGTGCTAATTTTTGCGACCCTGGCTTTAGACCAGCATTTGCGGCATTTTCATTCGGCGCTCCCCATAGAACCGGGATGAGTCAGTACGGGGCATACGGCAGAAGCAAAAGTGGGCAAAGCGCAGAAACTATTCTTTCGGCTTACTTTCAAGGTGCAGAGTTGAACAAAAATTATCCGATTCCGGGGACAATCGGCGTAACCGGATACGGGCGAATTGCTTTTGAAGAGAATTATCTTTTAGGTATCTACGAAGTTCCTGAATCTTGGGGTGAAAGCGGAGGATTTGAAGCACTTAAAGCTCAAGCTGTAGCTGCAAGGTCGTATGCGTTAGCGGTAACCGCAAATGGCGCGGGAACAATTTGTCCAACGGAATCGTGTCAGGTTTATAAAGCTCAACTTAAAAGCGGAAAATGGGCAGAAGCTGTTCGGGCTACCCGCGGGTGGGTGTTAATTAAAGGTGGTGCGCCGGCGACCGCTTATTATGCCTCTACCTCGGGAGGGTATACGATAAGCAACTGGGGATGGTCGGGGATAAAAGATGCGCCAGGGGACTGGCCGGGTACTGCCTATGAAAAAATTGCAGCTTCTCCATGGTTTTATAAGGCGTGGTTTAAAACACGCGGCGGCGGAAGTTGTGGAAAATCAAGCCCCTGGCTTAGCACGGCTGAGGTGGCAGATGTATTAAATGCCTGGCAAGTAATATATAAGGGAGGCGGAGATGTTTCAAGAGTTTCTCCTATTGATACATCTTGTTGGAGTGGAAATCCGTACACTTTTTCAGATCTGTCGTCAATTGGAGGCTATACCAGCGTAAGTAGTGTGTCTGTAGTTTATTCCAATTCGGGCTCTACCCAGAGTGTTACTTTTTCAACAAACAAAGGGAGTATAACAGTTCCTGGAGAGGAATTTAAAAAAGCGTTTAATTTAAGAGCACCTGGTTATGTGGGTTTAAAAAGCAGCCTTTTTAATATAGAGAAGCTCTGAGAAATTAAATCCTAAATACTAAATAAACAACCGAGGACTCTTACGTCCTCGGTTTTCTCGCAAAAACTCGAAGAGTTTGTTCACCGCTTCGCTTCATCCGTGGAATAGAATTCCACGGTTTTCGCGAAGTTTGAATAAATTCTATAACCTATACGTCAATGATTGAAACGTCTGTTGTTTGGAGAGTTTGAATTTTAAAGTCATTTTAGAATTTTGTGCTTCGTGCTTAGAATTTTTCTAATACGGGTGCTATAATTTGAACTGGAATGCCTGATGTATTTAAACTCCAAAACAAAGATATCGAAGGTGTCGTAAAAGGCGCCCATAATTTCTCAGGGCATTCCCATAATCCTTTAGCGGCATTCATCTACAGACCCGACAAAGTTAATTTTGTCAATAAAGATGCGGAGGAAAAAGTAATACTCCTTCTTAGAAAACATCCGATAACCAATATAAGATGGGTTGTTTTGTCCTTTTTTATGATTGTTCTTCCCCAGTTTTTCAGCGCATTTGATTTTTTACCATTTCTGCCGGCAAATTATATTCTGGTAATAATGCTAGCGTGGTATTTAGTTGTTTCGGCTTATATTATTGAGCAATTTTTAAGGTGGTTTTTCAATGTGAATATCGTTACTGATGAACGAATTATAGAGGTCGATTTTGTGCACCTTTTATACAGGGAAATGACGGATGCAAATATTGACCAGATTCAGGATGTCACACCAAGGGTAATCGGCGGGGTTAGGACGTTTTTTAATTATGGAGATGTAGTTATTCAAACTGCTGCAGCAATTCCTTTAATTACTTTTGAGGCAGTACCGGACCCCGATAGGGTAGCAAAAGTATTAAGAGAACAGAGAGTTGAAGAAGAAAAAGAGAAACTTGAAGGCAGAGTAAGATAATATGGAAATTATTCAACAATTGGTCGCAGAGCCGTTATTTATCGTGAAGCTTTGTATTCTGCTTTTTCTCCTTTTATATATAATATTTGCCTTCATAGTTTCCAAGCAAATTAAAATTATGCTGGAAACTCTTGATGTGGGGTTTGAAAAACCCATCAAATTAATAGCGTCATTTCACTTAATTCTGTCCTTTTTAGTTTTTGTATTAGCTTTCTTTATCCTTTAAATTTGCATTTAAATTAATGGTGTTTAAGATTACTTCAGCAAAAATTGTGGCAACCCCGGGTAGTCACGCCTGGACACAGGCTTATGAATATACTCCTGAGAATACGGATGAGCTGGCCAATAAGGGAAGATTATTTATTCTCGCCTCGGCAAAGTTTTTAGAGAAAGAAATAGACTTTATGTATCTTGGCAGGGAAATTCTGTCCAACGTTTTGAAGGAATACACGGAAGCGGTTAAGAAAAGCCCGCAGAGTGCGTTAGTAGATACTATCAAAAAAGTAAGCAGCCAATTTAAGAATAGAGTTGAGGGGTTGGAACTTGGCGCTGCACTGGTTTTGGGCAACGCACTTATCTGTGTAGCTTATGGCGGAATGAGAGCTTATATAATTAGGAGAGGATCTCTTGCGACTTTGCTGGAAAGCTCAAGCGCGACAATTTCTGCATCAGGGTTTCCGCACGAAGACGACGTATTTATTCTGGGGACGAGCTCTTTTTTTAAAGCAATTTCGCTGACTGATCTTAATAAAGCCTGCATTTTAGGATTAGAGAAAGCTGTTGAGGTTTTTGCCCCAATTATTCATTCAGACGTAGGAAGTGATGCATCTTTATATTTAATTAGATTTGGCGAAGGGGTGGTGTCAACCAATCTTGCCACGTCTGGTAGACCAAATTTCGAAACTCTTACTCGTAAGCAATTATTAACCGGATACGGCTTTAATTTTAATGGAATAAAAAAGCTGATTTCTAAGAAACTAAAATTGGCCGAGAAAAAAAATATTTATATAAATGGGACTAGTGGAGTTATTCGTCCCCAAAGAAGCAAATTTAACTTGGGAATTGGAATAGTGTTGGTTATTGCTCTTTTGATCAGTATACTTTTCGGACTAAAAGAAAAGAAAGGTAAAGAATTTAGGGAAATGATAGATTCGGACATTGAGAAGGCAGAGCATTTGATTTCAGAATCATCTAATTTGTACTCGATTGATAAAAACCGCGCCCGAGATTTATTTAATGAGGGTAAGGGAGTAGTTTTACAACTTGAAGGAAAGGGTGTGGTTGACGAGAGATTAATAGTGTTGAAAAACACCATTGACTCGAAAGAGGGAGAAATTCTTGGGGAATATAGGGAAGATGCACGGGAATTTCTGGATATTACGCTTTTAACAAGCAATTTTACAGGATCAGTAATGAGTTTGTCGGGGGTTGAACTTTACATTTTGGATGAGAGCGGCAATAAGCTTGTTCAGGTGAATATCGATAAAAAAGGTGGAAAAGTTATCGCGGGTCCCTCAATTCTCGAGAAATCAGAAGATATTACTTCGTACTCTGAGAGAATTTTTGTTAAAAGAAATGATGGTGTTTATCAAATAGATTCTTCTAATAAAAAGAAAGTTATAGAAAAGGATTGGGGGGATAGCGCGAAGATTTATGCGTATGCAGGAAATATTTACATTCTCGATAAGAGCTTTTCGCAAATTTACCGCTATAACGGAAGTGATAGTGGATTTGGCCAAAAAAAGCCTTGGCTAACAGGTCAAATTGGCAATTTAGTCAATGCCTTAGACTGGACTTTAGACGGATTTATTTGGGTATTGGAAGAAGGCGGAGTGGTTGAGAAATATAGCTTGGGGAATAAAGACTATTTTTCATTGGAAGAGCGCTTTCCAACACTGTCCAGTCCGGATGCAATATATACCGATGAGGAAATCGAGAGTTTATATATACTCGATCCGGAGGGAGAGCAGATTGTTGTTTATGATAAAGAAGGAAAGTATATTGTCCGATATTTACCGGGCTCGATAAAAGATGCAAAAGATCTGGTAGTTTCCGAAAAAGAAAGGAAAGCCTTTTTTCTGCAAGGAGGAAAATTAATGTTTGTCGAGTTAAAACATCTCTGAATTGTGGAGATGAAGCTGAAAATGTCAGATTAAATGTTTGTTTCGAAAGGCAAAACCGGAGCTCGATTTTAGATATTTCTCAAACTTAGTTGCTAATTTTCGATTTTTAAAAGCAGCATAAAATTCAAGTTTAATTGGCAAGAAATCTTTAGTTGCTTTTACACCACCCCGTTTGTGTTCCAATATTCGCTTTTGAAGACTTGAGGAATAACCAGAATAATATTTATTATTTTTCAGTTTCAGGATATTAAGTATAGAACATCTTATTTGTCCCACTTCGTTGAAACTACGCTGGACACCGTTCGCTTAACTTCTTGTGCTAAGACCCCGTCGCTATTTAGCTATGTGGTGCTTGCACCGCGAAGCTTTAGCGAAGTGGTGGAGGCGGCGGGAATCGAACCCGCGTCCGAAAAAAATAATTTAAAATCATCTACAAGCTTAGATAGTTTATTTTTTCCCCTAACCTTAAAAAACTAACAAACAGTTAGGGGCTTGGTTTTAATTCTTGAGAAAATGTGTAAAACCAGTTTCACACTTTCTGCATCTCAACTGGGTTTATGCCTTAAAAGCGCGGTTGAGAAGCACAGCTTTTAGACAGCATTACGCGTATAACACGTCGTATGCGTGATCATTGCGTTCAGCAATTATTGTTTTGACTATTTTTACAAGTTTTAGTCAAACTCGGCTTGCAGATTTTAAAGAACAATTTCCGTCGAAACCTATATCGCCCCCGGAACCGCTCTTGGCGGTAAATCCCAAATCCAAAATCCTAAACTCTAAATATTTTGAATTTAATTATTCGAATTTTTATATTATTTAGAATTTAGTATTTAGTGCTTAGAATTTTAATTCTCGTTCCAACTCTCGTTCAATATCTTTCTTCTTAATCGCTTCTTTTTTTTCGAACTTCCGCTTTGATTTTGCCAAAGCTAGTTCGAGTTTTATTTTAAGTCCCTTATTATACATCTTGACAGGCACCAAAGTCAATTTTTTAGCCTTGATTTTAGTTATTATTGAGACTATTTCGTTTTTATGCAAAAGTAGCTTTCTTGAACGGGTCGGAGTGTAATCTTTTTTACCCTCAATGGGTATGTTGGCATTTACAAGATAGATCTCGTTTCCGATAACTTTTGCGAACGCCTGTGACAGGTTTACACTGTTTCTTTTAAGCGACTTGACTTCACCTCCCAGAAGCGAAATTCCAGCTTCATAACGATCATATAGAATATAATCAAATTGGGCTTTTTTATTAGTTATTTTCATAGCTAATTTATATTTTACATCAAATGAATTTGATTGACTTTATTTTTCCGAAAACGTGCCTTGGATGTGGGAAGGAAGGACAGTATTTATGCCTCAGTTGTGTTAGTAAATCGAATTTAGTGAGACAGATTTGCATTGAGTGCGAAAAGTCTTCAATCGACGGGTTGACTCATACAAAATGTACTCGGTCCTGGGGTTTAGACGGAGCAGTATCAGTTTGGGTTTACGAAGGAATTATTAGGAAGGCGTTAATAAAGCTCAAATACAAATTTGCATATGAGCTGGCAAATGAACTGTCCCGTTATGCGTCTGATTTTATGAAAAAAAACATAAATGCCTTGCCTAAGGATGCAATTCTTACTCCGGTTCCGCTTCATGCAAGACGGCAAAAATGGCGGGGGGTTAATCAGGCGGAAGAAATCGGGAAGTTAATTGCACAAAATTTGGGTTGGGAATTCCGAAAAGGTATTGTAATTCGTAAAATTCCAACAAAACCTCAAACAGAGCTCAAAAGATCGCAACGCAAGAAAAATATACTCGGCGCTTTTTCCCTAAAACCTAACCACCAGCTACTATCTACTAACTACATTATTTTTGACGACGTGGCAACGACTGGGTCAACCCTTAGAGAAGTTACAAAAGTGCTAAAAAGGAGTGGTGCGAAAAGTGTTTGGGGATTAACTATTGCGAGATAAAAAACGAAGGATTATGAATCCAAGATAGGTTTAATAACCCCCATGTAGATTTTTATCGCGTTTGCTCGAAATTCAGGGTCAGAGCGTAACTTTCTTGCTCCTTCGTCGGGGTGTGTAAATCTATCTACCAAATTGCCAAAACTT
>CAYREZ010000014.1:8571-8946 GCA_964423565.1 uncultured Gammaproteobacteria bacterium
TACGTTATCTTGCTGATCTTTGATTTCGACAGGCAGTGTCCCTCGTCTTATTGCTTCATTCCACGCCAGCGATATCTGAGATCCACGAGATATTTGAACAGTTACTCCCTCTCTTACTCTATATCTTCGGCAGCTAATCGTATACCTTCCGGAATATCGCCTCTTGGTACAACATGTACTCGATTCATTAAAATCGCTTCAAAAAAAGACTTTTGTTCTTTTAGAAAAGGCATGGTATTAATTTTTCTGGATTATAGTTGGTTATCCTATATTTTTCAATATGGTAGTGACAAAAGCGGAGGGTACAGGAGTCGAACCTGTTATCCGTTACCGGAACTGGTTTTCGAAACCAGCGCATTACCGTCCTGCCCACCC
>CAYREZ010000014.1:8956-18573 GCA_964423565.1 uncultured Gammaproteobacteria bacterium
CGAATTAAACAAAATTGCGTAGCAATTACTCTAGTGGAAGCGGCGAGAGTCGAACTCGCAACCCCCACGTCCGCAACGTGGTGCTCTATCCATTGAGCTACGCTTCCCAGCAAAACAAATACTATTTTACCATTTTTAGAGCTTGAAGAGATAGTTGAAGAAAGAGATTTATTTATTTCCCGGAAGTTTTTCAGATACCCAGTTGGTTGCTTTATCAATGTTTGACGGTGAAGTTTTTTCCTGAGTAAGATATTTTTTTAAAGCATTTTGAATTTTCTCCGTATCTTTGCTGTGGTAAACAAGCTCAAGTCTGCCGGGGATAGCCATGATCTCAAATACCAAAAGATCGCTGCCGAGCCTTTTTGTAAACCAATACCTTGTTAAGAGATCGTAAGCATTCAAACTTTCGGCAATTCTTACGCCGTAATTGGTTATCCTGTATTCGATTTGTTCCGGCTCGACAGTTGAAAGCACGTAAAAAAGAAAGACCAGAGAAATAATCAGAATAACCGGCATTGCCCCTTCTATAATAAAGAGTATGAATCCAAAAACTGCAGCGATCGCAATTATTGTTACCCAAAACTGCCTATCCCGTTTTTTGTAAGGTCGTGAAGCGGCATTCCAGGAAAACAAGGTCTTTTCCTCTGGAGTCTGAGAATCTTTATCTTTTGGCGATGCAGAACTGTCTTGCTTTTGTCCGGGCATACTAAAAAAATTATACACTACTTAAGTTATTTTTTAACAGGCTAAATTCTGGTATAATTTGCTAACCTATAAAAAATTTTAGGTATAATGGTGGGATGGCCGAGCGGTCTAAGGCGACGGTTTGCTAAACCGTTGAGGGATAACACTCTCGCGCAGGTTCGAATCCTGTTCCCACCGCAATGGATAAAAATACAGTACTTGTTGCAGGTGCAATTGTTTTCAGAGAGGTTTCTAATAAACCGTTATGGCTCGTGGTTAAACAGGGCGAGGACGAGGGTTGGGAATTTCCGAAGACAATAGTGAGGAAAGGTGAGTCTTCAGTACGAACAGTGCTTCGGCTTATGGGCGAAAAAGCAAGTATAAGTGCAAGAGTTTTAGAAGAAGCAGGTAGGGCAGGAGGAGTAACTACAATTAATTCCAAAACACTCCCACAGAGGCACATTTTTTACTTGATGGTTGCAAAGGCTTCTTCGGGAAAGCCGATCGGATTTTCGGACTCATCGTGGATAGAGTACCAGAAAGCGGTTAAAAAACTTGCTTCAAAAAGGGAAATGACTATGCTTAAACAAGCAAAGGATGAATATAAAAAGTGGAAAAAGTTTAAAAAATTAAAACCCAATAAAGTAGTGGTTTAACTTCAAATATGCAACGGCAATTCTCTGCAGGAGGAGTAGTCTTTCGAAAATCCCAAATCCCAAACTCCAAATCCCAAATAATGTGGTTGGTAACAAAATCAACTTCAAGTAAGGAATTTCCCAGAGGTTTTTGGAGATTACCAAAAGGTTGGATTGATGAAAGTAAAGATGGGAAAATACCGGGTCCGGTTTCCTCGGGAAAAAAGAAGGCGAGCGAGGAAGAAATCCGAAACGCAGCCCTTAGAGAGGTTAGGGGAGAGGGAGGAATTGAGGCAAGAATTGTTGATAAAATCGGAACTGAAAGATACTTTTTTTACTGACAAAGGTAAAAGAGTGCTTAAATTCGTAACTTTCTATCTTATGGAGTGGCTTAGCGATTTGTCCGAGGGTTTTGGTTTTGAAACAGAAGAAGTTAAATGGTTAAGTTATCGTTATGCATATAACAAACTGACCAATTCGGGTGAGAAAAAAATATTAGCCAAGGCAAAACAACTTCTAGATTCTGGCGAACAGGAAAGTTTGGTATAATACCCTTGTATTTTAGTATTTTTTCTCAGCCCCTAAGGAGGAGTCGCCTAGCGGCTATGGCACACGCTTGGAAAGCGTGCGAGCGCAAGCTCTCGCGGGTTCGAGTCCCGCCTCCTCCGCCAATTATCACATTCACATTGTGGTGCTTTATTCAAACTTCACGAAAACTGAGGACTCTTAGTCTTCGCTTGTTTATTTTTAGTTTCCCCGTTTATTGTTAATATATTCTAAAGATTGTTGAAAATGAAATTAACACGTTATTCATCAGCGTTAATATTAGTATGTTTAGTCATGTTTACAGTTCTGGTTTTACTTTTTAATTTATACATGAGCCTTCTTGGAGACTTCTCAGGCTACACAGAATTGGCCAGGTCCTTAATTAACAAAAGATTGGACCTAACTCACATATCAATCCAAGAAGATTATGCAACCTACGACTCAAAGTACTATCTGCATCAAGGTCCGTTTCCGGCAGTTTTACTTATCCCTTTTGTTTTTGTCTCTGACCTAATTAAAATTCAGTTCCAGCAAAGCTTTCTTCATTTTTTTGTATTTTTGGGGACGCTTTTTATTTGTTTTAAAATTGCTAGACTTTTTAAGTATGGAGATGAAGACTCATTCTATTTTGCTTACGCTTTTTGTCTATCTTCTGTCTATCAATCTGTATCCATCATCCCAATAAGCCCTTATTTGTCCCAAGTCGTAAGTGTTTTTTTTACCTTATTAGCGATTTATGAATTTTTAGTCAAAAGAAGGTATTTTCTTGTCGGACTATATTCCTCTTTTGCCTTAACAACAAGGTCTATTTCAGGCTTGGTTATAATCTTCTTTATTATTGAAATCCTTACTAACAAAAGATATGAATTTAGAAAAAGGGTTTTAAGTCTGTTCAAGCTACTGTTTCCATATATCCTGGCAATTATTTCCCTGATGCTTTACAACCAGATACGATTTATGAACCCATTTGATAGTGGTTATATGAAAGTTACAACCTTACCGCTCATAAGTAGTTTGTTCAGCCTTAGTTATATACCCATGAATTTCTACTACTATTTTGTTAATACTTTCAAAATACATTTTGAAAGTAGCCGTGATTTAATGTTATCTAAAATCTTTTCTATAGTTCCCAATATTAAAGTAGTTGAACCCGGTACTAGCTTTTTTATTGTATCGCCCTTCTTCCTTAATGTTTTTAGGGCTAATTTTAAAAAAAGAATTGTAGGTATTTCACTTGTACCAATTTTTACTATTTTGATAGTACTATTGGCTTATTATTCTCCGGGTTGGGTTCAGGTCGGACCCAGATACATGATAGATGTATTACCCTTTATTTTTATTCTTTTACTTCACTCATTCAAATCGCGGAGACTTTCTTTGAAGGCAAAGTTTTTAATTCTCTTTAGTTCAATTTTCAATTTTTATCTTTTCTTAACTATATTTTTGTAAATTTGTTAAGATTGTTAAAACAATAGCAGATGGCACGAAAAAAGCCCAAGAAAATTTGAACATTTGAGCAATCGTCCTTTCCGCTTCGGTTCGGATATTTTCAAACAGACACTGTCAAATACCGTTCGGTACTTGGCTGGCATTTATGAAATAAAGTTGTATTACCACCGAACACTTTATTCTTACGAATAGTTGCCCTCACGTCAAAGGTGTGAAAGAAGATACCAAGGGTTATAACCCGTGGAGTATCATTTGAGAAAGTAATATGTTTAGATAGTTTATTATGTCGGGAATTTTTGTCTTAATAATAATATTTTGCCTTTTTGTAGTTAGAGGTCTTTTATTCTTAGATCCTGACTTCGGCTTTCATATAAGAATGGGGCAAATTATTACACAATCAGGAATACCTAAAACCGACCCTTTTTCCTATTCTATGCCTTCGTTTCCTTATATAGACCACGAATGGCTGACGAATATATTTATTTATAAAATTTATGAAAATTTCGGGATCAATATCTTATATCTTCTATCAGCTTTAATTGTAATTACAACGGTATTTATTGCCTCGAGGAATTTCAGCAGGATAATAATAAGAAGGAATTCGATTATTATATATGACTTGCTTCACGAACATATAGGCCAAAATACTAATTATTTAAATGTTGTAATATTACTTACTTTCGCAGTTCTTTTCTCGTTTGCGGGTGTTAGACCGCAAATTATCTCATGGTTCTTTTTTACATTATTAACTAGGTTAATTTTTGACCCGCTTTTATGGAGGAAATGGAAGTTTTCCGCTCCGATTATAATTTTACTTTGGTCCAATTTTCACGGCAGTTATGCAATTGGTCTTGCAGTACTGTCAATGACTTTTATAATACGTTCCCTTATGAGGAAGGGTGTTGATTTTCAAGAAGTTGCAATTTTGGTATTGAGCGTAATATCAACTTTTCTAAATCCGTATGGGCCTAGGTTATGGAATGAGGTTTTTACTACAATCAGTGATTCAAACCTGCGCTGGTCTATAGCCGAATGGATGCCCACGATTCTTTTTTTTCACTTGCCCTTGATCCTTTTATTCACGATTTCTACCCTTTTGATATACAGGTATAGAAGATTTTATAGTTTGGAGGAGCTTATTTTATATTTGTTTTTGCTTTTTCAAGCCCTCTCCTCAAGACGCCATTTGCCCTTTTGGATCATTTATTCCCTACCTTTAACCATTTTCGCTCTTGAAAAATTTTATGATGAGGTAAGGACAATTAAGTACGGCATCGAAAGATTTAGAAAATTATACATATCCGGATTTTACTTCGTAGTGATACTTATTTTTTTACAGATATTTTTTGACGTGCGGGGAGCATCTGCCCTGCGGGAAGAAAATTACTATCCGGTTAAGGCAATAAATTATCTTAAAAACGATCTGCCGGGAGGAGAAATCTTATCGATTTATAATTGGGGAGGTTATTTAATTTGGAAATTGCCGGAGAAAAAAGTATTTATTGACGGTAGGATGCCTAGTTGGCGCTGGAATGCTCCTGACTCTGAGGCAGACTGGGCATTTAAGGAATATAATCAGTTATTTAAAGGCAAAGTAGAAAGAGATATATTATTTACAAAATATAATATAGATACAATCCTTTTAGATAAGCGCCGAAAAGAAACTATATTGGATCGCTTCTCAGATTTGTTAAATGAATTTTTAACCAGAATGTATCTGGCAAAAAGGGAAGTCGATTTCAAAGACAAACTGTTAAATGAAGGTTGGCAAGTTGTCTATGAGGATGAGATTTCGATAATTTATTCAAAGGAGTAAGATTTTCATATAATATTCGGTATTATCACTAATACATGATAAAATTATCAGATGAGTGATCAGGTTGAAGAAGTAAAATCGAAAACCGACATTGTAAGCATCATTGGAGAGAGAATTGAGCTTAAAAAAGCAGGAAGGAATTACAAAGCACCTTGTCCTTTCCACAGCGAGAAAACCCCGTCTTTCATCGTATCTCCCGAAATCCAAATTTATAAATGCTTTGGCTGTGGCGAGAGCGGAGATGTAATTAGTTTCCTGGAGAAATATGAGGGTATGGAATTTTACGAAACGCTTAAGTATTTAGCCGAGAGAGCCGGAGTTAAGCTGTCGCTGCAGCCCAATTCCCTCAAGGGAGAGCCGGAGAAGTTTTTTGAAATTAACGCGAAAGCAGCCCGTTTTTATAATTATGTTCTTTTTAATCATCCGTCAGGCAAGAGCGCATTAAAATATTTGACTTTCACACGAGGGCTCAAACTTGCTACATTAACATATTTCAGGCTCGGATATTCTCCGGATACACCTTTGGCTTTCAAGAAATATTTGATTGATAAGAATAAAATTGACATAAATGATCTTGAAAAAGCAGGACTTGTATATCGGGGTGAGGGGCGTATTGTTGACCGCTTTAGGGGAAGGATAATTTTTCCGCTGACAGACCACCGGGGTAATATCACCGGCTTTTCCGGGAGAGTATTCGGTAATGAGAAAAATGTTGCTAAATATATAAACACCCCCGAAACGCCAATTTATCATAAATCTAAAATCCTTTTCGGACTATATGAGGTAAGAAAAGAAATTAAAACACAAGGGTTTGCAATAATCGTTGAAGGCGAGCTTGATATGATGTCAAGTTGGCAGGCAGGAATAAAAAATGTTGTGGCAATTAAAGGTTCTGCTTTAACACAAGATCAGGTCAAGCTTCTTTCAAGGTATTGCCAGAGTATGGTTTTAGCGCTTGATGCGGATATGGCGGGTGATATTGCAGCAAGACGCGGGATAGAAATTGCGGAAAAAGAGGGGTTTGAAATAAAAGTAGCCAGATTGGGTAAATATAAAGACCCCGATGAAATGGCAAGAAATGCTCCCGAGATGCTTAAGTCTTCGATAAATAAGGCTATCGGCATATGGGACTTCATCATCGATACAATTTTTTCTAAATATAAAGGCGTAAGCGGTACCGAGAAATCAAAGATCAGTAAAGAGGTTGTGCCCGTTCTCGCATCGATTAAAGATAAAATTACCCAAGCTCATTACATATCTTATGTCGCAAGGAAGTTGGAAGTACCTGAAAATGCTGTAGCACAGCAGCTATCGGCAAAAACATTTAGGGAAAATGAAAGTAAAAATTATGAGCCTGAAACCAAAGATGAGCCAAAAGACAGAAAAGATGTTTTGGAAGAGAGGCTACTTGCTGTAATATATAGGTATGATCATACATTGCTTAAAAAGCGGGAGTTATCGAAACTATTTGACACGCCTTTTGCGAAAAGATTGACGGTTGAGTATTTACGATTCATAAAAACCAAGGAGTTTGATCCATCGGAGTTTGCCGAGAAATTGCCGAGGGAGTTACTATCCAAATTTACCGACATAGTGCTTAAGGAAATCGACGGGATTGAGGAAAAAAAGGATGATTTGGAAAAAGAACTCACCGTTTTAATAAAAGAAATAAAAATATTAAGAATTAAAAGGAAGTTAGGTGTAATTTCGCAAAATATCCGGGAATATGATGCATCAGGCAGGGAAAGAATGCTAATTCAGGCAAACGAAAAGTTCAAGAAATTGAATACTAAATTATATGATCTTGAAGAAAAGGAGTATAAGGGTATAATTCTTGAGAAATAACTTTAAAACTATGGTTAAAAAAAGCATTGTTGAATTAATCAAAAAAGGCAGGGATCAGGGTTTCTTGACCCAGGATGATATTTTGGAAATCTTCCCTGACGCCGAAGACAAGTTAACCGAACTTGACGAGTTGTACGATAAGCTTATCGCAGAGGGAATTGATGTATTTGAGTCTGTTGCGACTGAGGAGTTAGACGGCGACGAAAAAGCTAAAGAAAAACTTGAGCGGGAAATTGAGATATTGTCAAAACTAGGAGGAGCAGAGTCTACCGATCCCGTCAGGCAATATCTCAGGGAGATTGGAAAAGTACCGCTTCTTGTTGCCGAGGAAGAAGTGGAACTTGCAAAGGGTTATGAGAAAGGTGAAAAAAGCTCCAAGGATAAACTGACTGAATCCAACTTGAGACTCGTGGTCTCAATTGCCAAAAAATATATAGGCAGGGGACTTTCGCTATTGGACCTTATTCAGGAAGGTAATCAGGGACTAATCAGGGCAGTCGAGAAATATGATTGGCGAAGGGGATACAAATTTTCAACCTATGCAACATGGTGGATAAGACAGGCTATTACACGGGCAATTGCAGATCAGGCAAGAACTATACGGATTCCGGTACATATGGTTGAAACCATAAACAAGCTCTATAGAATTAGTCGCCGTTTGATGCAGGAGTTAGGTCGTGAACCCACTTCAGAAGAAATTGCAGAAGAGGCGGATATAGACGCCGAACGCGTGCGGGAAATTTTCAAAATTGCCCAGGAGGTAACGTCTTTAGAAGCACCGGTCGGCGAAGACCAGGAAAGTTTTCTCGGAGATTTTATTCCTGATGAAAGTCAGCTTTCGCCCGTTGATCAGGCGTCAAAACAGCTTCTTAAAGACCATCTGGATGAGGTGTTGGCAACCCTGTCGGACCGCGAGGCAAAGGTTTTGAAATTGAGATTCGGACTTGAGGGCAATAAGCAAATGACTTTGGAAGAGGTTGGTAAAGTTTTTGGAGTGACCCGTGAGCGAATTCGCCAGATTGAAGCTAAAGCACTCAGAAAACTTAAACACCCCTCACGACGTAAGAAATTACAGGACTACCTCGAGTAAGGAAACAAGCCGAGTCAAACTCGGCGCAGTCCCGGTCTGCGGGAAAACTTCAAGACTACTTGGAATAAACTTCTCCGACCTTAAGAAAAATTTGGTGACTACTTCGAACAATAAGTATTTAGACGGCTATGACTTCTGTGTTATCTTTGTATGTGACTAAATTTAGAGTTTTTTACATGATATTTACACCCTTCTTATTTTCGATTTCTTTAGCATATTTAATGTTTACATTCTATTTTTTTAACTTAAAACAGATTGGGGGAAGCGATTATAAAGCCTATGTAATCGGAGCAAAAATTATTTTAAGCGGCGACAGGCGCGATTTATATGATATTGAAACCCAAACCAAATATCAGGTGGAGGTATTTAAAGATACTCAAATAATACTTCCCTTTAAGGTCATGCCGATAATAGCTATCTTATTTTCTCCTTTCACCTTACTGTCAGTGGATTTAGGATATAAAGTATTTTTCATAATTAATGTTATTGCCGCTTTTATCTGCGCAATTTTATTGGGCAAGCTTTTTAAAGTAAAAAAAACTAAAGCTATTTATTCGTCGTTTATATTTTTGCCCATGGTTTTAACTATTATTTTTGCCCAGATAGACATATTTTTATTAATTTTGTATCTTTGTGTTTTGTTTTTACTGAAAAAAGAAAAGTTTTTTTGTGCAGGATTGTTTTCATCATTTTTTTTTAATAAACCACATTTTGTAATCTTCGTTATATTTATACTCCTCGTTTCAAGGAAGAAAAAAGAATTTCTTCTGGGTATCTTTTCGGGTTTGCTCGCGGTGTTTTTGTTTTCAATTAGCTTGGTAGGATTAAAAGGATTATTAAAATACCCCGACTTTATTTTGAATAGCGAAAACCCGTCGTATGGGGCGGATATTGCAAAAATGATTTCACTTTCGTCGGTTTTGTATCATCTATTCAAAACAAAGTTTAGTGTATTAACTATTTATTTCATTAATTTTGTCTTACTGGGAATTTATATGATATATTTTTACTCAAAAAGCAAAAATAAAAAATTAGAGCCTTTAGTTTCTTCATCAGTTTTAGCCTCAGCAGCGTTCTTACCCCACTGCTGGTACCAAAATCTTACAATGATTTTACCAGCGTACTTATATGTTATTAGTAGGATTGAATCTCCCGATACAAAGAATTCAAAATTGTTACTGTACTTAATTTTTATTTTACTATCGCTTATATATTATATCGGCAACAGAACATCCGCATTACTAGTTCCGATAATACTATTGACGATATCAGTGCTGTTACTAAATCAGGAAAGCTTAGATAAATTGAAGTTTCCCAAGGGTTTAAATTTTGCTAAACTAAAATAGGTTAATATTATTAACTAACGGATTATTTCACGAGAGGAGGTGAATATATATGGTTTTATCAAAAATAGCTGAGGAGGTAAGTAGCGGGGTTGCATCCGCAATAAAAGGCACGGATGACGTATTATCAGCGCTTCGAGGCGCGGTCAAGAATCAAGTCACAGGAGTTATGAAAGACGTTTCCGATATGGCAACTACGGGAATGGATG